>DKNF01000039.1 GCA_002470165.1 Betaproteobacteria bacterium UBA7395
CCGCCGCTGCCGTCGCCGCCGCCCAGACGGTCGGCCTCGACATCGCCGGCATCGACCTGGTCTGCCAGGACGTCTCGAAGCCGCTCGCCGAACAGGGCGGCGCCATCGTCGAGGTCAACGCCGGCCCCAGCCTGCTGATGCACATCAAACCCGGCATCGGCAAGCCGCGCCCGGTCGGCCAGGCGATTGTCGACAACCTGTTCGCCGCAAGCGAAAGCGGCCGCATCCCGGTCGTCGGCATTTCCGGCTCGCGCGGCAAGACGCCGGTCGCCCGCCTGGTTGCCCACATGCTCCACCTGTCCGGCAAGCACGTCGGCCTGGCCTGCAGCGACGGCCTCTACCTTGGCCGCCGCCAGGTGCAGAAGCGCGACGCCGCCAACTGGACCGGCGCCCGCCGGCTGCTGCTCAACCGCGCCGTCGAGGCAGCGGTGATCGAGAACGGCGGCAAGGTCATCCTCGGTGAAGGCCTGGCCTACGACCGCTGTTCGGTCGGTGTCGTCACCAACGTCCTGCCGGCGGTCGAAGACCTGTCGCAATGGGACATCCAGCCGACCGGCGGCGAGTACTACACGACCTGGCGCTCGACTTACCGCACCCAGGTCGACGTCGTCCTCAAGTCCGGCTACGCCGTGCTCAACGCCTGCGACCCGCAAGCCGCCGACTTCGCCGAACTGTGCGACGGCGAGGTCATCCTGTTCGCCACCGATCCCGACTGCCCGGCGCTCGATGCCCACCTGCAGGCCGGCAAGCGCGGCGTTTACGTCAGCGAGAGCCGGATCTACCTCGGTACCGGTCAGGACGAAATCCGCCTGTGCCGGCTCGGCGACGTACCGGCGATCGGCAAGGCCAAGCGCCCGGAAACCATCGCCAACGTGCTCGCCGCCGTTGCCGCCGGCTGGGCGCTCGGCCTGACCCAGGACGTCATCGTCACCGGCATCAAGACCTACGGCCTCGAACTGGCCGACCCTTTCGCCCTGCTGCCCCGCCGCGCCCGCAAGCCCGCCGGCGCCGGCCGTAACTAACGCTCGGAACACAAGACCACCATGGACGTTTCCCGTATCCGTGCCCTGCGCGGCCCCAACCTGTGGAGCCGCCACACCGCCATCCAGGCCATCGTCAGCTGTCATGGCGCCGAATGTGCCATCGCCGACCTGCCCGGTTTCGAGGCGCGCCTGCGTGCCCGCTTCCCGGAACTGGCCGAACTGATCCCGACCGACCATCTCGATACCGTCTCGATGGCCCACGCCCTCGAATTCGCCGCCCTCGGCCTGCAGGCGCAAGCGGGTTGCCCGGTCACCTTCAGCCGCACCGCCAAGACCGTTGACCCGGGCGTCTACCAGGTCGTCGTCGAATACACCGAGGAAGACGTCGGCCGGCTCGCTTTCGAACGCGCCGAGCAGTTGTGCCGGGCGGCACTCGACGACACGCCCTTCGATCTCGACGGCACCCTCAAGGAATTGCGCGACCTCGACGAGGACATCCGCCTCGGCCCCTCGACCGGGGCCATCGTCGCCGCTGCCGTCGCCCGCGGCATTCCCTACCGCCGCCTGACCCAGGGCAGCCTGGTCCAGTTCGGCTGGGGCAGCAAGCAGAAGCGCATCCAGGCGGCCGAAACCAGCCACACCAGCGCCATCGCCGAAGCCATCGCGCAGGACAAGGAACTGACCAAGCAGTTGCTGCACGCTGCCGGCGTCGCCGTCCCGACCGGCCGCCCGGTCGACGACGAGGACGATGCCTGGAAGGCCGCACTGGAAATCGGCCTACCGGTCGTGGTCAAGCCGCAGGACGGCAACCAGGGCAAAGGCATCTCGGTGAACCTGACCACCGAGGAACAGGTACGCCACGCTTACCGGGTCGCCGTCGGTTTCTTCGACGACATCATGGTCGAGAAGTACCTGCCCGGCCACGACTGGCGCCTGCTGGTCATCGGCGACAAACTGATCGCCGCCGCCCGCCGCGATCCGCCGCTGGTCGTCGGCGACGGCACGCACACCGTCCGCGAACTGGTGGACATCGTCAACAGCGATCCGCGTCGTTCCGACGGCCACGCCACCTCGCTGACCAAGATCCGCTTCGACGAGATCGCGCTGGCCCGCCTGGCCGAGCAGGGCTATACCGCCGACTCGATTCCCGAGCGCGGCGTGCGCGTCGTGCTGCGCAACAACGCCAACCTGTCGACTGGCGGCACCGCCACCGACGTCACCGACGACGTCCATCCGGAACTCGCCGCCGCTGCCGTCGCCGCCGCCCAGACGGTCGGCCTCGACATCGCCGGCATCGACGTCGTCTGCGACACCATGCTCAAGCCGCTGGAGGAACAGGGTGGCGGTATCGTCGAAGTCAATGCCGCCCCCGGCCTGCGCATGCACCTCGACCCGTCGTTCGGCAAGGGCCGGGCGGTCGGCGAGGCCATCGTCGGCATGATGTATCCCGATGGCGATAACGGACGTATTCCCGTCGTCGCGGTCACCGGCACCAACGGCAAGACCACGACCAGCCGCCTGATCGGCCGCATCTTCGAGGAAAACGGCCTGCGCGTCGGCATGACCAGCACCGACGGCATCTACGTGCAGAACCGGCGCATCGATACCGGCGACTGCTCCGGTCCGCGCAGCGCCCGCAACGTGCTCGCCCATCCCGACGTCGATGCCGCCGTGCTCGAAACGGCGCGCGGCGGCCTGCTGCGCGAGGGGCTGGGCTTCGACATGTGCAACGTCGCCGTGGTCACCAACATCGGCCTGGGCGATCACCTCGGCCTCAACTACATCACTACCGTGCATGACCTCGCGGTGATCAAGCGCGTCATCGTCCAGAATGTCGCCCCCAGCGGCACCGCCGTGCTCAATGCGGCCGACCCGGTGGTCGCCGCCATGGCCCAGCACTGCCCGGGCCAGGTCACCTTCTTCGCCCTCGATCCGGCAACCCCGGTCCTGGCCGCACACCGCGCCCAGGGCAAACGCGTGCTCTACGTGGACCAGGGCGACATCGTCTGCGGCGAAGGCCGGCGCAAACACCGCATCCCCCTGGCGCGCGTCCCGCTGACCCGCAACGGCAGCATCGGTTTCCAGGTCGAGAACGTGATGGCTGCCATCGCCACCGCCTGGGCGCTGGGCTATGACTGGGCGACGATCGAACAAGCCGTCGGCGGTTTCGTCAGCGACGCATCGACGGCCCCCGGGCGCTTCAACGTTTTCGACTACCGCGGAGCGACGCTGATCGCCGACTATGGTCACAACCCGGATGCCATGCTGGCACTGGTCAAGGCCGTCGAAGCCATGCCGGCCAAGCGCCGTGCGGTCGTCATCAGCGGTGCCGGCGACCGACGCGACGAGGATATCCGGCAACAGACCGAGATTCTCGGCCAGGCCTTCGACGACGTCATCCTCTACCAGGATGCCTGCCAACGCGGCCGTGCCGACGGCGAGGTCATCGCGCTGCTGCGCAGCGGCCTGACCAACGCCCCCCGCGTCAGTCACATCGACGAGATTACCGGCGAATTCCTCGCCATCGACACGGCACTCGCCCGCCTGCAAGCCGGCGACCTGTGCCTGATCCTGATCGACCAGGTCGAGGAAGCGCTCGCGCACATTACCCGGCGTATTGCGGAAAGCCGGGCGGATGACTGAAGGCACGCGCTCTGCCGCCGGCAAGGTCTGGCTGGTCGGCGCCGGTCCCGGTGATCCCGACCTGCTGACCTTGAAAGCCGCCCGCCTGATCGGCAGCGCCGACGCCATCGTCTACGACCACCTGGTCGGCGAAGGCGTGCGCGCGCTCTTTCCGGCCTCGGCCCGCCTGGTCTATGTCGGCAAGAAGGCGGCGAAACACACGCTGAAGCAGGAAGAGATCAATCAGCTCCTGGTCGATCTGGCCCGCGAAGGACTGGATGTGGTCAGACTCAAGGGCGGCGACCCCTTCATCTTCGGTCGCGGCGGTGAGGAGCTTGAAGTCCTGCACGCCGCCGGCATCGGTTTCGAGGTCGTCCCCGGCGTCACCGCCGCCGCCGGCTGCGCCGCCTACGCCGGCTTTCCGCTGACGCACCGCGACCACGCCCAGTCGGTGACTTTCGTCACCGGCCACCTGAAGGATCACAGTATCGATCTCGACTGGCCGGCGCTGGCCCGCCCCGGCCAGACCGTCGTCTTCTACATGGGCGTCGGCGGCGCCCCGGAAATCTGCCGGCAGATGATCGCCCACGGCCTGCCGGCCAGCACGCCGGCCGCCATCATCCGCCGCGGCACCCTGCCCGATCAGCAAACCCTGCTGTCCACGCTCGGCCAGCTGCCGCAACGCATCGTCGAGGCCGGCATCAAACCGCCCGCGCTGATCGTCGTCGGCAGCGTCGTCGGCCTCCACGACACCCTTTCCTGGTTCGAATCCCGATGATCAGACTGCTCATCCTCTGCGCCGCGCTGTTTGCCGGCCACGCCCACGCCTACACCGCCCAGGAAATGCTGGAGGACTGTCGCAGCGCGGAACGCCTTTACGCCGGCGAGAAAAATACCGACCCCTTCTTCGCCATCCGCAGCAACCGCTGCATTTCCTATGTCGCCGGTTTCGCCGACGGTTACGCAGTCGGCGACTTCCTTGCCGGCAAGATCGGCGTCCGCATCAACGCCTTCTGTCTACCCAACGACGCCGATCTCTCGCTGCGCCTGGTCCGTGCCGTCGTCATCCACGTCGAACGCGTACCGCCCGACACCACGGTGACCACCGCCACCCTGGTCGCCGGCGCCCTGGCCAAAGCCTTCCCCTGCCCGGAAGTGCTTGAACCGAAGAAGTGATTCGGGGATAATCCGCGCTCCATTCGCCCCGATGGCGGAATCGGTAGACGCAGCGGATTCAAAATCCGCCGCCGAAAGGCGTGCCAGTTCGAGTCTGGCTCGGGGCACCATTTGACAAGGCTTGGCGGCCGTTGGGACATTTTTTCAATCCGATGCGGATTTGGAGGATGTCCAAATGCAGAATGGTTTCAAAACTCCCGAAACAGTCGCGGAAATCGCGGCGGTTTTCTTGTCGCTCACTCCGGTGCGCGACCGTATGTACAAACCCCGCCTGCAATATTGGGTGGATCGCCTGGGCGCAACGCCCCTGGCTGACTTAACGCCTGAAGACGTCGACCGCGTCCTGGCCGAGCTCGAAACAACCCCAAGCAACAGCGGCAAGCCGCGATCCGGACCAACGATCAACCGTTACCGGATGGCCATGCAATCAATGATCCGCTTCGCCCGGCAGAAACGCCTGCTGCCGCGCGGCTGGACTTCACCCTTTGCCGACATCCCCCAGCACGAGGAACACCCCGGCAAGGTGCGTTTCCTGAGTGCAGAGGAAGAACAACGCCTCATGGAAGCCGCCCGGCTGCAAACCTGGGTGCTGCTGCCGCTGATCATTCGCCTGGCCATCGTCACCGGCCTGCGCCGTGGCGCCCTGCTCGGCCTGCGCTGGGGGGATGTCGTCCTCGATACCGATGCACCGCACGTCCGCGTCGAGCGAACCAAGAACGGCGACGCCCACGTTTCGCCAATCACGCCCGACCTGGTAGCCGAATTCAGGCGAATGCGGCGGGTTCGAACGATGGAAGATGACCTGATTTTTGTGGGCAACCGTGAGAACGTCCCCCACGATTTCCGGCACAGCTTCACCGAGGCGTGCAAGCTGGCCGGGCTTGAGGGCGTCACCTTCCACACCCTGCGGCACACAAGCTGCTCACGCCTCGCACAGGCCGGCGTCGATATCCTCGCCATCGCCGAACACGCTGGCCACCGCACCCTGGCGATGACCCGGCGCTACAGCCATCTTTGCATCAAGGGACGCGCCAAGACCATCAACAACGTTTTTGCAGGAGCATGATCATGGAAGAAAAAGCATTGCTGGCTGAGGCACGTAAAGAACTCCAGGCTGCACACCTGATAATTCGGCATGCACTCAACCTGATGACCACCAAACAGAAAACGGCATGGGCGTTGCAAAACGAAAGTGGCAATGTGGGTGGCGAAGGGATCACCAGAGCCAACGAGCGAGAAGAGCTAATCAGAAAAATATCCGACGCAATGCCAGATCAGGAGGGTAAAAACGTCGCAGGCATGGGAATCATTCGATACAAAAAGGGAAAACGAGACAAGGTCGAACGGATTGTTCAGGGCTGTCAGCGACTGAATAACGATGGCTTGTGGTTTGTAGGTTATGTGTCACGTGAGCTCGCTGGAAGGTTCCCTCGCATCAAGCTGGACGCGCCCAATATTGATGGCCAACCGTTGTCGATGAAACCGATTCTTGAGTTAGCAGAGTTAATCAACGATGCCGGACTCGATGCGATGCTCGAAAACATTGATGAAGCTATCAATAAATATGGATACGGGCTTGCCAGCCACCAAAAGGTTGCCGAGGTGATTCCCCTTCGCGCAAGTTGAAACCCGATACGCTACGCTATACAATCAACCATGATTAAGAGTTTTCAGCACAAAGGGCTCGAGGCTTTTTTCGAGACCGGCAGCAAGGCAGGCATCCAGCCGCACCACGCGGCACGACTGTCGCGCCAGCTGATCCGCCTCGATGCAGCGAAGACCCCGGAATACATGAACGTGCCCGGATGGAAATTCCACGGCCTGCTCGGCAATCTGGCCGGGTACTACGCGGTTACGGTGAATGGCAACTGGCGCCTGACCTTCACTTTCGAGGATGGCGACGCCGTTCTGGTCAATTACCAGGACTATCACTGAGAGGTAAGAAGATGAGTCGAATGTTCAACCCCCCGCACCCCGGCGAAACGCTGCGGGAAGACGTACTGCCAGCCCTGGGGCTAACCGTCACCGATGCTGCCGTGCAGCTGGGCGTCACCCGTGCCGCCCTTTCCCGTGTGCTGAACGGCCGGGCGGCGATTTCCCCGAACATGGCACTGCGCATCGAGGGGTGGCTTGGCGTCGAGAACGGCGGCAGCGCCGATGCCTGGCTCGCGCAGCAAACCGCATACGACCTTTGGCAGGCAAGATCGGCAGGCCTGCCGAACGTGCAGCGGGCGGCCGTTCAAAGTAATGCTGCCTGACCCCTTGCTCTGCGCAGGCGCCAGTAAATTGCCCACGCCCTAAAAATGAGCGCTGTACATGGTTCGAGCCGATCCATCGAGATTTTTAGTTATTGCTCGCCGGTGCCCCGTGTCAGAAACGCATACAGCAGCACGACACCAGCCAGCGTCGGAGGCGGATTAATTCCAATTGAACCGAATTCCTTCTGGCAGAAGGAATTCGGCGATCAACACAAAACACTACTCGCAGAAAACTAATGAACAGCGGTACTCCATGCCGCGCCGTGGAAATAATTAAGGAAAATTTCACCTAAAAATTTCCACCGTTGAATGCAATCCTTCCAGCCAGTCCCAACGCCGCCAAGGGATGACTAAACAACGGAAGGATAGCAAATGGAAGACACCAAACCCGAAGATTTCGAGCCGCTAGCAAGCGCCTACGAGCGCCAGGGCTTGAAGGCTGTTTTCGCCTCCGCGAAGCTGCTCGACTATCACATACGAAAAGTAGCTGTCGACCTGATCCAGGCCGGCGCAACGGCACGTATCGGCTCGCGCATCTACCTGCACAAGACCCGATTCTGGCCTGAGTATCAGCGCATTATGGCCAAGGAACTGGCGGGCGGCCAATGAACCGCCAGGCGCCAGAAGAGACACCGGCAACGCTTGATCAGGACATTAGCGCAGAAACACACGGGGAGCCCCCGCCGGCCGACGATGCGAAAGACGACTGGGTCGCGCAACTGCACCTGACAGATAAAGGGCGCATTGCCGCTGTATCCGCCAATATCTATGACGTGCTGGCCAATGACAGGCGATGGCGCGGTGTAATCGCTTACGACGAGCATGCGCAGCGTGTTGTCAAACGCAAGCCACCGCCCTACGCCACCGGCAAGATCGGCGAATGGTGCGACCAGGACGATACGCAAACCGCCATGTGGATGACACGCCAATACGACTTCGCGCCGACATCAACGCGCGTGCTGGAAGCCGTCGAGGCGCGCGCGAAGATCCACACATTCAACCCCGTGCAGGACTGGCTTAATTCCCTGCCGAAATGGGATGGCGAAAAGCGAATCGGCAACTGGCTGGTCAAGTACCTAGGCGTCGAGGCTAACTCGCCACGCCAAGCCGCCTACGTCAGGCGTGCAGGTGCATGGTTCATCATGGGGATCGTCGCGCGTGCGATGCGGCCAGGATGCCAATTCGACTATTGCCTGGTGCTCGAAGGCGATCAGGGCAAACGCAAATCGACCGCATTGCGCGCGCTGATCCCCGATCAATGGTTTGGCGACACTGACCTTGATCTGAACAACAAAGACGCCATGGTGGCCCTGCAGGGCAAGCTGCTCTACGAAATCGCGGAGATGGGCGCCATCGCGCGAAGCGAAGAAAAGCGCCAGAAGTCATTCCTGACCCGCCGCTTCGACGAATTCCGGCCGCACTACGGGCGCCGCAACATCAGCCTGCCGCGCCGGTGCGTCTTCGCTGGCTCGACGAATGAATGGGAATGGAACAAAGACCCGACCGGTGGCCGGCGATTCTGGCCGGTCATGGTCGGCACAATCGATGTTGAAGTACTGATTGCTGACCGCGATCTGCTCTTTGCCGAAGCGCTGCATTACTGGCGTGAGGGCGTGCGCTACTGGCCCACAGAAAAAGAGCAACGCACGTTGTTTGACCCTGAGCAGCTCAGCCGAGAGGTCGCGGACAGCTACGTTGATGGCCTGCAGGAGTGGGTAGATAACCAATACATCCCATTCAGCATGTTCACGGCCATGGCAGATGGTTTGGGTCTGGCGCCGTGCAAGATGACGCGCGACGTGCAGATACGTGTTGGCTCTGCCTTGCGCAAGCTGGGCTGCCAGAAGGTAGAGAAACGACTCGGGACAACCCGGTTCTGGTACGTGCCGCCGATGTGCGGCAGCGACCAAGTCAAGGCGACCACAGAAAGTCCGCTGTCGACTGACACCGAGAATCCCGACCAGGTCGAACAGGAAGGTGGAGATCATGTCCCATTCTGATCAAAACACTCCAAACCTTCACCAAACCTTTCCTAGGTATGGAAGAGGTATGGAAGCCGGAAAGCCTTGTGCTGCAAGGATGTTCCATACCTTCCATACATTCCAAACCTGTTCCCCGGCCGCGTGCGCGTATGGGTGCGAGCGCGCGCCCGCGCGTACACGTACACGCGTACACCTATCCCTTTTTATGTATGGAAGGTATGGAAGGTATGGAAGAGGGCCACAGGACAAGGGTCTTGAAGCGCCATACATCTGCCACACCTCGAATAGGTATGGAAAACCAGCGGAAGGGCTGGGGCAGCGGGTGCAGCTAAGCAACACCGGCACCGCCTCTGCAGACACCCGTAGCGGCCAGCGCCGGGCAATGGGGGTTGCGATCTGCAAGCCCCTGGGGTCTGCGGGTCCCTCCACAGGCCTTCTGCGCACGGGGCAGAGATCGCGCGTAAGCACACTCCTTTTCAGCCTCACTAAGGGGGTTATGTGATGCAGCTTGACCAGGTGATCAGCCAGCAGCAATTCGGCGCTATCGTGGGCATCAGTCAGCCCGCTGTCAGCCAGATGATGAGCAAGGAAATCCTGTCGCCTGGCGGCACCGGCCGTCAATGGATCGCTGAGTACTGCTCGCACCTCCGCGAAGTCGCTGCCGGCCGTGGCGCCAACAACGACATCGACCTGGCCGAAGAGCGCGCCAAGCTCGCTAGGGCGCAGCGTGAAGGCCAGGAGATCAAAAACGAGGTAGCTCGAGGCACCTACGCTCCAATCGAAGCCCTGACGGATGTCCTGGCTGCAGCCTCGCAGGCCGTTGTCGATCGCCTTGACCAGATCCCCGCCGCCCTCGCACGGGTCTGCCCTGACCTGCCGGTTGCGGTCCGCGATCTTGTGATGACGCAAATCGCAAGCGCCCGAAACGAGATGGTCCGCAAAACGACATCGATCTTTGCCGACTCGCTTGAACCTGGGGACATCCAGGACGAGGTGATAACACTTGGCGACGAAGACAGATCCACGCTGTCCCTGGCTGAGTACATACGCGTGCACCTTCTTCAAACCCCCACCCCGCTACCTCAAGGTGGCCTGCAGCGATGAAACCGCTTGAGGCGCGCGCCAACCTCGAACAAGCCGTTGCATTGCTCGCAAACGGCCAAGTGCTTCCACCCAGCACACGGTCATGGCTGGTAAGTGCGCTGCTGACCAGGCTACGCACGCCGGGCGCCAACCTCGACCAGTTGCTGGGGCTACGTAGTCGCAAGGGCGGCCGATTACATGAATCGTCGCGCAATCCGCAACGCGATGCCGCGTTGATTCGGGTAGCGGAAAGCATCCCGGGCAATCAACGAGAACGCGCGAACGAGCTGCTGCGGCGCCTCGAAGCAGGTGATGCGGAACTGATCCAAATCGAGTGCAGCACCGCGCCAATACCTCGCAGTACCAGGCAACTCGAAAGAATTGTTGGACGAAAAACTTGCGCAGCGTCAATTAATCGATGAATCAAATGTCTTTGGCTACTACTCGACCAAAATACAGAAAACACAAAAGGAAATTACCAATGAACGTTGTCTGCCTCCCCGGAGAAGATACCCCTGGCGGGTTGATTGTTGATCGAGCAAAAAAAACCATCACTTTGTGGCAGGGGGAATTCGAGATTTCAGCATGCCTTCACAAAGAACAATGGGCTGCATTTGAAGAAGCAGTATCTGGGAATTTAATCGCAAATCAGTTCTATATCGAAACACCCGTGAAGAACGAAACTTACAAAGTAACTCTGGACCTCTAAACACAAAGGGATCGAAATGGAAAACCAAACAGCATTTAATCCGAACGCATTCCGTGATGCCATCAAGGCGATGGAAGAGCAGCATCGAAAAGTGAAAAACCTTCTGCAGACGAATATGAAGGAGCTCGACCGGGCAATCACCGAAAAATCGCGTGAACTGAGCAAAACAACGCGTTCGGTCACTGTCGACGAAGCCACTGCAATGCTCATGGATTATTTGCAGAATTTCGTAAAAACCGAAATCGCGCAGGCGGAACAGCGAATTTTGAGCGCAAGAAATCTGCGAAGCCACGCCTCCTATAGGGCGCCAAGTGGCTACAACGGCGCTGGGGAGATGTCATTTGATGATGTTTTAAAAACTCCTCCCCGCTTGCTTTCTCACGACGCAAGCGCTGCCGAGCTGATCGCGCTGTGCCCGGATCTTTTCTTCACGGCTATCGAGGCGCATATCCGCAAAACATTGCTTGAAGACGGGGCACCGAAAGAAGGCCCGTCCATCGCTGAACTGCTGGATAAAGTCGATCAGCAGGTTGGTGAAATAAAAGCAATGGAACAAGAGCGCGTTCGAGTCAGTGCTGAATTTCAACTCAGCACCGAGGCATCACTGCCGGCAGTACTTCGTGAGCTCACTGAACGCGATCACTCGGTTCCTGCTTTTTCAGAGGCCGTACCATCCATTCGAACCTTGGACGCAAACGGCAAAGAAGTACCCGTAATGGTCCGGCTACTACCGCAACCGATGCATGCCGACAAGAACGCCATTGAGCACGAACTGGATGCGATTGACGCCGCCGCTCAGGAAGATATCGAACGACGGCGCCGGTAAGGGCAAGGCTTGAATGTTCCTGGCGAGATAGGTTTGCCATAGCCAGGAAATGCAGCAATGAACTGCGCCACGGGAAAATGCGAGAGTGGGCGCAGATGGCAAATCACTGATTTTTGCTACTCGTGATGGAGTTGCAAAAACGCCAGGAGTTATCAGGTGCCTGAGTGGTGCGTCCTCCTGGCTTCACTTAATCATTCGGGAGCTCAAGCATGACCAACCAAACCAAACTGACCGTTGAAGACAAGCTGGCACAGGAGATTCTTGCCCATGTCCCGCAACCCGCATGCAGCAAACCGGCCGTACAGCAAAACAGCCGAATCAGTGCCAAAGAGCAATTCGCTGCAAATCAGGACGATATTCTTGCTGCCTTCAACGGCAGCGTCGAGAAAAAATAATGCGTGTAAAAGTCAGCGGCATCGCGGAGCTGAGAAGGTTCGCCAGGGACATCAGCCGTTTCCCGGAAGAGGCCAGCGCTGCTGCCGCTGATGCAGCCAATGAGGTTGCAGTTGAGGTGATGAAAGAAGCGGTGCTCGACATCGACCAGCGCTACAACTTGCCGACCAACTATGTGAAAAAACGCTTCAACCTCTGGAAGGCCACTAGCACGCATGATGCGGTGGTGGGCGCCCGGATTCGTTGGACCACGCTCGCACGATACGAAGCAAAACAGCTTACTGTTCCCGCGCCTCGGGCGAAGGGCGATCCGCTACGTGGAATCCCCGCTGGGCAAAAACAGGCGGGTGTCAGTTTCAAGGTTCTTCGCCAAGGAAAACGCTGGGATATTCGCCGTGCTTTCCTGGTGCCATTACGTGCAGGCAACATCGATGCTGGCAACGGTATGGGCATCTTCTGGCGCGACGATCGCGATATCTCGCAGGTTGAACGAGGCTTGATCGAGGAAGAAGTCAATCATCACCGGGGCGGCTGGAAAGGAAGGGAGCTCAAGCACCTTTATGGGATATCGGTGCATCAGGCGTTCCAGTATTGGATTCCTGACAATCTCCCGGATATCAAATCGGCGTTCGCCAAGGCCTTTGGCAAGCACTTTAGCCGTGCCCTAAAAAAACTTGGAAAGTGAGTCAGAACAATGGCTATCGCATACGATCAATATGTAAAGCTGCGGCTCTCGGCCGAAGTCGAGGGGCAATCTGAAGTTGAGTCGCTATCAAAGAGCGCCGATGAACTCTCCAAGGATCTGGAAGATGTTGGCGACGCATCGAGGTTATCAGCGGCCCGCCAGACTGAGGCAGCAGCAAGACTAGCAGAGGCGCGCAAAATTCAAGATGACATACGACTGTCACTTATTTCGGCCCAAAACGGCTACCGTGCCCTTGCCGCCCGGGCCAAAGAGTCCGGCGCCGCGCAATCGCTCTTTGCCCAGCAAGCGGAACAGGCAAAGAACCGCGTTGGCGAGCTCAAGCAAGAAATGGCTGTTGCTCGCGGCAATGTCAATTTGCTCAGCCGGGAGCATCGCGGCGCTGCAAGCGAAACCAGGCGCTTGGTCGCTGAGCAGGTGCGGCTGAGACAATCCCTCCGTGAGATCAGCAACGAGTCCGGCAAGACGCAGCAATCACTGGCATTGCTCAAGACGGGGGCCAAGGCTGCAGCCGGCGCCTTTGCCGGCATGCAGGTTTCTCGCTCTTTCGTTGAGGCCAATCTGTCGATTGAGGCTGCAGAGCGTGCATTGACGCAGATCACCGGCAGCGCATCGGCGGCAAGCAAGGAAATTGATTGGTTACGCCAGTCAACCAACCGCCTAGGCATCGATACGCAGTCAGCAACACGCGCTTATATCAGCTTGGCAGCGGCAGCCAAAGGCACAGCGCTAGACGGTGACGGCGCGCGCCGGGTGTTTGAAGCCGTGGCCGGTTCAATGGCGAAGCTGGGCAAATCCAGCGCCGACACAGAAGGTGCGTTGCAGGCAATCAGCCAGATGATCGGCAAGGGCGTTGTCAGCATGGAGGAAATGCGCCAGCAACTGGCCGAGCGTCTGCCCGGCGCCTTCCAGGCCACAGCGGATGCAATGGGGCTGTCTGTCGCCGAGCTGTCAACGATGATTGCCAGCGGCAACGTGCTGGCAGAGGATCTACTCCCAAAGCTGGCCGAAGGCCTTGAGAAAGCCTACGGCACGACAGGCAAGGTCGATGGGACGGTCAGCGCCTGGAATCGGATCAAGAACGCCATCACCGAAACCTGGCAACTGCTCGGCCAATCAGGCCCGATGCAGGCCGCTGCCGGCGTACTGGAAGTCCTGGGGAAAAGCATCCGCCTGACCACGGGAGCATTCGAAAACCTGGGTGTCCAGATTGGCGTCGCCGCCGGCGCCGTGGCCACCTTCGATCTATCGAGGCCGATCGAATCGCTGAAAGAATGGCGAGCGGCATCGCTGGCCGCTGGCCAGGATATCGCGCGCCGCCATGGCCTGACTGCCGAAGCCGCCGACAAAGTAGCTGCCGCCCAAATCAAGGCGGGCGAAAACGCTGCCACCGCTGGCCGGCTTGCAAGCGATGCGGCTGTTGGCTGGAACACAGTGATAAATGCGTATGGCAAAGTTGCCGAAGCGGCACGGGCAACGGTTGGCCTTGCTGAAAAATCGGTTGCTGCGCGGGCAGAGGAAGCTAAAGCCGCACTCGGCCTGACTAATGCCCTGGGCACGGAAAACGAAAGACGAGAAGCAGCGCAACGCGCTGCCACAATGAACTATGAGGCACTGCAAGCGCTGGCCAGCGCTCGCCAAAACGAGGTCGACGTTGCGCAGGCACAGGTGCAGGCTATGGAAGCCGTTACCGCTGCTGCGGGTGTCGAATCTGATGCCAAGCGCAAGGCGATCCAGGAGGCACAGCAAAAAGCAAATACGCTGCAGGAAGAGGCGGACAAGGCAAATGCTGCCGCCCTGGCTGCTCGCCAGCATGCCGCTGCGCTGCAAACCGAAACACTGGCACTTCAGGACAACAGTTTGCGCGTCGCCGAACTGGAAGCCGCCTACGCTGCCGCTGCCAATCAACTTGAAATTGTCCGGATCAACCGGGAAGTTGGCGCTGCGACCGCTGGCCAGCTCGCAGACGCGGAAATTGCCGCTGCGCAGGCTGCAGCACTCTATCGTGACGCGCTCAACGACCAAACAGTCGCCCTACAACGAAAGCATGCTGCGGCAGCGCAGGCGCTGCAACTGGACAACATCCAGGTCAAGCTTGCCATCGAGCAGCAGCGCACTATCCTCGAATTGGCAAGGGCAAGGGGCGACGAGGCAAGTGCTGCCCGGGCAATGAACGAGATCCGCAAGCTGGAAATCAAGCTGCAAGAACTTTCAGCGCAGGCCAAAGCAGCCGAGGCCCGGGCGCTGCTCGAAACGGTGCGCGCCAGGCGCGCCGAACTGGAAGCCAGTGGGGAATTGACAGCGGCCAAGCAGGCCGAACTCGAAGCGCAGGAGCGCAGCGCCGAAATCAAACAGGTTGAAGCGCAGATCGCCACTGAAACCGCGCGCCGTATGCGCCAACTGTCCGCCGAAACAACGCATGCCGGCGAAGCTGCCGGCGCAGCGTCCGGTGGTTATGATCGCCTGGCGGGATCGCTGCGGGGTGTGGCGGACGCGGCACGCACTGCCTCACAGGAAATGTCCAGCGCCAGCAGTTTCCTGGACGGTGGGCACCAGGCTGATCGTACGGTTGATATCGAGTCGCTCATGTACCAAAAGGGCGCCACCGTTGAAGAGGTAAAGGCGGCTGGCAAGTATTACAGCGAGCTCTATGACCGCCTTGCAGCAACGATGCTGACCGGCAATCTTGGCAACGGTGTTAATGCTGCCAGACTGACGAATCTCGTCAATGATCGCGCCATGGCGCAGGCTATTGAACTGGCGCGGCAAGAGCTCGCTACTGGGCAAGCGGTGAACCTCGGCACATCGGTCAAGGATCTACAGAAACGTCAGTTGGCACGTATTGACTACGGTGCCGGCGTCAATGGCCAGCGTGCACAATCTGAAGCGATCCGGGCTGCCGGCCGGCAGGCGGTCAACCAGACATATCGGATCGATCTTTCTTTCAACGGCCATAAAGGAGCGCAGGTGAACGTCGCTTCGAAATCTGATGCCGACCAGGTCAGGGACTTTTTCCGCCTGCTTGAGGACGAGATGAGAAGGTCGTCGTAATACAGTCCAAACGTCTGCACCCACTGGCCGGCTGATTGCCGGCTTTTTTTCGTCAAAAATATTTCGGTGTAACGATCCGCTGCGGGTTGCTTTTCCTATCAAAACCCATAGAATCCAAGCTGTTCCAACGCTTCCAAGCGCTGAGCTAGGATTCAAAATCCGCCGCCGAAAGGCGTGCCAGTTCGAGTCTGGCTCGGGGCACCAGATACAAGCAAAAAAGCCGGAAATCCTGCTCGGATTTTCGGCTTTTTTGCGTCTACCGCCCGGCGGGAAAATATCTGCCGGACCTATACCATCAAGGTCATGCCGAACCAGCCCGTACCGATCACGCGGAACAGTGCCGGCGCGTTCACATGCCGCCACAGGCTGGCCAGCAGGAAGATGTTGTAGGGCACCAGCACGGCGTGCAGCAGCAGCCAGACCGAGCCGTCCCAGCCCTTGGCCAGCAGGATCAGCGACACCAGGGCCAGCGCGGCGTTGAGCAACGTTGCCACGCCCAGCATGTCCCAGTAGAACAGACGGCGGTGCGACACCTGGCCGTGCCAGCGCGCCCGAAAGAAATGGATCGGAGCGAAGGCCGTCACCGCCGGGGAAGTGTCCCGCATCGTTCAGTCCTGCGAGCGTGCCGTGGGGGCTTCGGCCGCCGACATCTCGAGCGGATCGCCCAGTTCATCGGGCAAACGTGCCGCCAGTACCTTGTCGATGCGCTTGCCGTCCAGATCGACGACCTCGAACGACCAGCCCTCCCAGAAAGCCTTGTCGCCGGTTACCGGCAGGCGTCCGAGCAGCAGCATCACCATGCCGGAGAGCGTGTGGTAGCGCCCCTTCTCTTCTTCCGGCACGGTTTTCATGCTCAGCGTGTCCTTCAGTTCCAGCAGGGGAATCAGGCCGTCGAGCAACCAGGAGCCATCGTCGCGCTGGATCGCCCAGGCATCTTCCTTGTTTTTCGGGACGAACTCGCCGGTCACCGACTCGACCAGATCCTGCAGCGTCACCATGCCCTGGATCTCGCCGTATTCATCGACCACGAACACCACCTGGGTGCCCGAAGAGCGGAACTGTTCGAGCAATTCCATCCCGGTCAGCGATTCCGGCACATAGACGGCCGGCTGCAGTTTTTCGCTGAGGCTGGCCTCGCTGCCGCGCAGCGTTTTGCCGAGTAGCTGGCGCGCGTTGAGCACGCCGAGTATGTTCTCCAGCCCGCCACGACAGACCGGGAAACGGGCATGTTCGGATTCCGTGATCACGGCGAGGTTCTGTTCCATGCTGTGCTCGACATCGAGCCAGACGATTTCCGAACGCGGCACCATCAGCGAGGAAATCTGCCGTTCGTCGAGGCGGAACACGTTGCGCACCATGGCGTGTTCGTTCTTTTCGATGACCCCGGCTTCGGAACCCTCGACCAGCATGGCGTGGATTTCCTCTTCGGTCACGCTCGGCCCCTTGGTTTCGCGCTGTCCCATCAGTCCCAGCAGGAGCATGGTCGAACTCGACAGCAAACGGACGAAGGGCCGGGAAATCACGGCCAGCAGGTTCATCGGACGGGCGACCAGGCGGGCGATGCCCTCCGGATTGATCTGGCCGATCCGCTTGGGAACCAGTTCGCCGACCACAATGGAGACATAGGTGATGACCAGGACCACGAGTACGGTGGCACCAATCTCGCTGATCCCCTGCTCGACCCCGAAGGATTGCAACCACAGGGCCAATGGCCCGGCCAGCGCGGCTTCACCGACGATACCGTTGAGGATGCCGATCGAGGTAATGCCGATCTGTATCGTGGACAGGAAGCGGTTGGGATCGTCGCCCAGCTTGATCGCGACGGCGGCAGCGCCGTCGCCCTCTTCGGCCAGTTTGGCCAGACGTGCCCGGCGGGCGGTGACCAGGGCAATTTCGGACATGGCGAAAGCGCCATTGAGGAGAATCAGGGCAAGCAGTAGGAATATTTCCATGGTCAAGCCCGGTAACCGGGCTCTCGTTGTTGGTAAGGAGGCCGATATTGCCTCAGGCAATGCCCCATTGTCACTTCGGAAAAACCGGACAATAGACGCGAAATCACCAAGCCGCCGGCCATCTCCCGGCACCCGCCCCGTTGCCCAGGCCATCGCCGCACGCCAATCGACTGGATTTCTCGGTTGTCGCACTGCACAATATGCCGCCTCCCACTCGCGGACCACATTTCCATGAAATCCCTCGAACACAAACTCGAACTTCTGATGTTCAACAGCCGCTGGCTGCTGGCACCCTTCTACCTGGGGCTGATCTTCGCGATCGTCATTCTGCTGATCAAGTTCGTCAAGGAATTCTTCAGTTTCGCCCCGACCGTGCTGACCGCCGAAGGCAGCGACGTGATCATCGGCATCCTGACCCTGATCGACGTGGTGATGATCGCCAACCTGCTGATCATCATCATCTTTGCCGGCTATGAGAATTTCGTCTCCAAGATCAACACCGGCGACACCGAAGACCGGCCAAGCTGGATGGGCCATGTCGGTTTCTCCGATCTGAAGATGAAACTGATCGGCTCGATCGTCGCCATTTCCGGGATCGAGCTGCTCAAGGCCTTCATGCACGTCGAGAATTACACCAACGACCAGCTCGCCTGGAAAGTGGGCCTGCACATGACCTTCGTCGTCTCCGGCGTACTGTTCGCCGTGATGGACAAGCTGGCCGGCAAACACCACAGCAGCGACGAATGATTCCGGGATGAGCATGACGTACACCGTCGACGACTTCGACTTTCATCTCCCGCCCGAACTGATCGCCCAGCACCCGGCCCCGGAACGTACCGGCAGCCGCCTGCTGCACGTTGCCGGCATGCAGCACGCGGACCGTCGCTTCACCGACCTGCCGGGCCTGCTGCGCCAGGGCGACCTGCTGGTGTTCAACGACACCAAGGTGATCAAGGCGCGCTTCTTCGGCATCAAGGAAACCGGCGGTCAGGTCGAGATCATGCTCGAGCGCATCGTCGATGCGCAACACGCGATCTGCCAGATCCGCGCCAGCAAGGCGCCCAAGCCCGGCTGCCTGCTGCGCCTGGCCGATGCCTTCACGGTCCGCATGACCGGCCGCGCCGGCAAGGAAGACGACCTGTTCGCGCTCGAACTGCTGGATCACGACGATTTCTGGGCAGTCGCCGAGCAGTATGGCGCCCTGCCCCTGCCGCCGTATATCGAGCATCCGGCCGAATCGGCCGACGAAGCGCGCTACCAGACGGTTTATGCCCGCGAACCGGGCGCCGTCGCCGCGCCGACCGCCGGCCTGCACTTCGACGAGGCCATGCTCGAAACACTGCGCGCCCAGGGGATCGGCACCGCCTTCGTCACCCTGCACGTCGGCGCCGGCACCTACCGGCCCGTGCGCGTCGAGAAAATCGCCGATCACCGCATGCACAGCGAACGCTACGAAGTGACGCCGGAAACCGCTGCCGCCATCGCCGCGACGCGGGCGGCAGGCGGACGCGTCATCGCCGTCGGCACGACCAGCCTGCGCACCCTCGAATCGGCCGGCGAGGCCGATGGCACGGTCGTCGCCGGCAGCGGTGAAACCGACATCTTCATCACCCCCGGCTACCGCTTTCAGGTGGTCGACCGGCTGATCACCAATTTCCACTTGCCGAAATCGACGCTGATGATGCTCGTCTCGGCCTTCGCCGGTTACGAAGCGATCCGCGCCGCCTACGCGCACGCGGTCGGCGAACGTTACCGCTTCTTCAGCTATGGCGATGCCATGCTCCTGGAACGCTCCGATGCAGTTTGAACTCCTCAAGACCGACGGCGCTGCCCGCCGCGGCACCCTGACGCTGGCCCACGGCGTCGTCCAGACGCCCGTCTTCATGCCGGTCGGCACCTACGGCACGGTCAAGGCGATGACGCCGCAGAGCCTCAACGACATCGGCGCGCAGATCTGTCTGGGCAACACCTTCCACCTGTGGCTGCGCCCGGGGCTTGAAGTGGTCAAGGCGCATAACGGCCTGCACGACTTCATGAACTGGCAGAAGCCAATCCTGACCGACTCTGGCGGCTTCCAGGTGTTCTCGCTCGGGGCGCTGCGCAAGATCAGCGAGGAAGGCGTCAAGTTCAGCTCGCCGCACGACGGCGCCAAGCTCTTCCTGTCACCGGAAATCTCGATGCAGATCCAGAAGGTGCTCAATTCCGACATCGTCATGATCTTCGACGAATGCACGCCCTACCCGGCCAGCCGCGAGGAAGCGGCCAAGTCGATGCGCATGTCGATGCGCTGGGCCAAACGCTCGCGCGACGAGCACGACCAGCTGGAAAACACCAACGCGCTGTTCGGCATCGTCCAGGGCGGCATGTACGAAGACCTGCGCGACGAATCGGTGGCCGGCCTGTGCGACATCGGCTTCGACGGCATGGCCATCGGCGGCCTGTCGGTCGGCGAACCCAAGGAAGACATGGCACGCATCCTGGCGCACACGGCGCCGCGCCTGCCGACGCACAAACCGCGCTACCTGATGGGCGTCGGTACGCCGGAAGACCTGGTCTTTTCGGTCAAGCACGGCATCGACATGTTCGACTGCGTGATGCCGACCCGCAATGCGCGCAACGGCCACCTGTTCACCCGCTTCGGCGACGTCAAGATCAAGAACGCCCGCTACCGCGCCGACACCGGCCCGCTCGACCCGTCGTGCACCTGCTACACCTGCACCAACTTCACGCGCAGCTATCTGCACCACCTCTTCCGCAACGGCGAAATCCTCGGTGGCATGCTCAACACCATCCACAACCTGCATTTTTACCAAACCATCATGGCCGAAATGCGCGCTGCCATCGAATCGGAAAAACTGGACGAATGGTCAGCGGCCTTTGCCCGCGACCGAACGTCCGGCCAGTGTTAGAATCCCCCGTTCTGAATTTTTTGTTATCCGGAGACATTCCCAATGATTAGTCTTGCCCACGCCCAGACCGCTGGCGCCGCCGACCCGACCGGCGGCTTCATGCAACTGCTGCCGATGATCCTGATGTTCGTCGTGCTGTGGTTCCTGATGATCCGCCCGCAGATGAAGAAGGCCAAGGAGCACAAGCAGCTGATCGCTGCGCTGCAGAAGGGCGACGAAGTCGTCACCGGCGGCGGCCTGGTCGGTCGCATCACCAAGGTCGACGACAACTACGTCACCCTGGAAATCGCCGAAGGCACCGAGGTCGTCATCCAGAAGCCCGCCGTGGCCATCGCCCTGCCCAAGGGTACGCTGAAGTCGCTGTAATCCATCCCGAAGGGCGGCTGCGGCCGCCTTTTTCGCTTCAAAGCCGCCATGAATCGTTACCCTCTCTGGAAGTACGTCACCGTCGCCATTGCGCTGGTCTTCGGCTTCATCTACACCCTGCCCAATTTCTTCGGCGAATCGCCGGCCGTCCAGGTTTCCAGCGCCAAGGTCACGCTCAAGGTCGATGCGAACACCCTGGCCCGTGTCGAAGAGGTGCTCCAGGCTGCCGGCATCAGCCATGACGGGATCCAGCTCGACAATGTCGGCGTCAAGGCCCGTTTCAAGGACACCGACACCCAGTTGAAGGCCAAGGACGCCATCGAGCGCGCCTTCAACCCGGACAGCAGCGACCCGCAGTACGTCATCGCCTTGAACCTGCTGACCGCCTCGCCGCAATGGCTGACCTCGCTCAACGCGCTGCCGATGTACCTCGGTCTCGACCTGCGCGGCGGCGTGCACTTCCTGCTCCAGGTCGACATGCCGGGCGCACTGCAGAAGCGCCTCGACTCGACCGCCGCCGACCTGCGCAGCCTGCTGCGCGACAAGAACATCCGCCACGCCGGCATCAACCGCGAAGGCGACCGCATCGTCATCAAGTTCCGCGACGCCGAAACCCGCGAACGCGCCAGCAAGACCCTGGCCGACAACAGCAACGACCTGACGCTGGCCGAAGCCGGCCAGGGCGACGACCTGCGCCTGCTCGCCACGCTCAAGCCGGAAGCCGAAAAGAAGATCGCCGAATTCGCGATCAAGCAGAACATCAACACCCTGCACAACCGGATCAACGAACTCGGCGTCGCCGAACCGGTGATCCAGCAACAGGGTGCCGACCGCATCGTCGTCCAGTTGCCGGGCGTCCAGGACACGGCCAAGGCCAAGGACATCCTCGGCCGTACCGCGACCCTGGAAATCCGCATGGTCGACGACAGCCCCGGCGCGCTCGAAGCCGGCCTGGCCGGCAACGTCCCCTTCGGCACCGAGTTGTATACCGAACGCGGCGGCTCGCCGTTGCTGGTCAAGAAACAGGTCGTCCTCACCGGCGACCGCCTGACCGACGCCCAACCCGGCTTCGACGGCCAGACCAACGAACCGGCCGTGCACCTGACGCTGGATTCGGCCGGTTCCCGCATCTTCAAGGACATCACCCGCGACAACGTCGGCAAGCGCATGGCCATCCTGCTGATCGAAAAGGGTAAGGGCGAAGTCGTCACCGCGCCGGTCATCCGTACCGAAATCGGCGGCGGCCGCGTGCAGATTTCCGGCCGCATGACCACCTCCGAGGCCAACGACGTCGCCCTGCTGCTGCGCGCCGGCTCGCTGGCGGCGCCGATGGACATCGTCGAGGAACGCACCATCGGCCCGTCGCTCGGCAAGGAAAACATCGAGCGCGGCTTCAACGCCACGCTATGGGGCTTCCTGGCCATCGCCGTGTTCATGATCGCCTACTACCAGGTCGTCGGTCTGGTCTCGGTGATCGCCCTGGCCACCAACCTGCTGCTGCTGGTCGCCCTGCTCTCCTTGCTGCAGGCCACGCTGACCCTGCCGGGTATCGCCGCCATCGCGCTGACGCTGGGCATGGCCATCGACGCCAACGTGCTGATCAACGAGCGCATCCGCGAGGAACTGCGCGCCGGCATGCCGCCCCAGGCGGCATTGTCGGAAGGTTACGAACGCGCCTTCGGGACCATTCTCGACTCCAACATCACCACGCTGATCGCCGGCCTGGCCCTGCTCATCTTCGGCTCCGGCCCGGTGCGCGGCTTTGCCGTGGTCCATTGCCTGGGCATCCTGACCTCGATCTTCTCCGCCGTCGTCGTTTCGCGCGCCATGATCAACCTGATCTACGGCCGCCAGAAGAAGCTCACCAAGATCGCCATCGGCAATGTCTGGAAACCCGGTACGGCAACTGCCGACGGTCAGAAATAAGGGAACACGGACATGGAATTCTTCCGTATCAAGAAGGACATCCCCTTCATGCGCCACGCGCTGGCGTTCAACGTCATCTCGCTGGTGACCTTCGCCCTGGCCGTCTTCTTCCTGGCCACCAAGGGACTGCACCTGTCGGTCGAATTCACCGGCGGCACGCTGATCGAAGTCAAATACCAGCAGGCTGCGGACCTCGAGAAGATTCGCGGCGCCCTGGGCAAGAACGGCTTCAACGACTACACGGTGCAGAACTTCGGTTCCTCGCAGGACGTCATGATCCGCCTGCCGCTGCGCGACGCCGCCGACAGCGCCCTGCAGGGCGACCGGGTAATGCAGGCGCTGAACCTGGATGCCCCCGGTGCCAGCCTGCAGCGCGTCGAATACGTCGGCCCGCAGGTCGGCCGCGAACTCGCCGAAAACGGCGCCCTGGCGCTGCTGGTGGTGATCATCGGCATCATGATCTACCTCGCCTTCCGCTTCGAATGGCGTTTCGCGCTGTCGGCGATCATCGCCAACATGCACGACGTGATCATCATCCTCGGCTTCTTCGCCGCCTTCCAGTGGGAATTCTCGCTGTCGGTGCTGGCCGCCGTACTGGCCGTGCTCGGCTACTCGGTCAACGAGTCGGTGGTCGTCTTCGACCGCGTCCGCGAAACCTTCAAGAAGGTCCGCGGCATGACCACGCCGCAGGTGCTCGACCGCGCCATCACCAGCACCATCAGCCGGACGATCATCACCCACGGTTCTACCCAGGTCATGGTCCTGTCGATGCTGATCTTCGGCGGTGAAACCCTGTACTACTTCTCGCTGGCACTGACCATCGGCATCCTGTTCGGCATCTACTCGTCGGTACTGGTCGCCAGCCCGCTGGTCATGTGGCTGGGCGTCTCGCGCGAGCAGTTCGTCAAACCGAAGAAGGCCGCCGCCGAAGGCGTCACCGACGACGGCGCCTGCGTCTGAGGCGCTGAGCGCCCAGGGAATTGCCGACCCGGTCTGCGGTTTTCGCAGACCGGGTTTTTGCTTTCCGGGGCACAAAAAAAAGCCCCGGAATCACTTCCGGGGCGGTGAAGTTACTACAGAGAGAGACTGATGCGAAAACTGGGTCAGGCGTAGGTCGGGGCGAAGGCTTGCTCGGCCGAGACCGGGCCTCCGTCGCGCCAGTACGGCGACAATTTGCGCAATTGCGCAATGATCGGGGGAACCGCTTCGATGACTCGGTCGATTTCGGCTTCGGTGTTATGCACCGACAGCGAGAAACGGATCGTGCCGTGGGCGGCGGTGTAGGGAATGCCCATCGCGCGCATCACGTGCGAGGGTTCGAGCGAGCCTGAGGTACAGGCCGAGCCCGAGCTGCAGGCGATGCCCATCTTGTTGAGCAGCAGCAGGATGGCTTCGCCTTCGACGTATTCGAAGGCGATGTTGCTGGTGTTGGGCAGGCGGTTGCCCGGGTCGCCGGTCGGGAAGCAGTGGGTGACCTGGCTGAGGATGCCCTTTTCCAGCTTGTCGCGCAGGCGACGGACTTCGGTGTTTTCCTTTTCCATATTCTGCATGGCCAGTTCGCAGGCCATGCCGAGGCCGACGATGGATGCCGAGTTCTCGGTGCCGGCGCGCCGGCCGCGTTCCTGGTGACCGCCGCGCAGCAGCGGGCGGAAGCGGCAGCCGCGACGCAGGTAAAGGACGCCGATGCCCTTCGGCGCGTGCAGCTTGTGGCCGGACAGCGACAGCATGTCGATCTTGGTGTTCTTCAGATCGATGGGCACCTTGCCGACCGCCTGGACGGCGTCGGTGTGGAACATGATGCCCTTGGCCGAAGCCAGCGCAGCCATTTCCTCGACCGGGAACAGCGTGCCGGTCTCATTGTTGGCCCACATCACCGAAACCACCGCCACGCGGTCGTGCAGCAGCGACTTGTATTCGTCGATGTCGATGCGGCCCTTCTTGTCCACCTTGAGCTTGTGGACGATGTAGCCTTCCTTCTCCAGCCATTCGCACAGGGTCAGGATGGCCGGGTGCTCGACGGTGGTGGTGATCACCGTGTTGCGTTCCGGCTGGGCCTTGAGCGCCGACAGGATGGCGGTCGAATCGGATTCGGTGCCGCAGGAGGTGAAGATGATTTCCGAGTCGTGCTCGGCGCCGAGCAGCGCCTGCACCTGGGCACGGGCCTTCTTCAGCGCCTTGCCGACTTCGCTGCCGAAGGCGTGAATCGACGAGGCGTTGCCGAAGTGCTCGGTGAAGAACGGCAGCATCGCTTCGACCACGGCCGGCTCGCAGCGCGTGGTGGCGTTATTGTCCAGGTAGATCGGTTCCATGGCGCTGTCCTTTTTTCGGTTTCTCTGTGGGGGTTGGGCGTTCTCAGGCTTCGACCGGCATGTGCGACGAAGGCAGCACCTGGACCAGCTCACCCAGGGCTTCGATCATCTTCTGCTGGATGCCGCCGAGGGTGGCCGCTTCCATCATGCAACCGGAGCAGGCGCCCTTGAGGTGCACGTAGATCTTCTTACCCTGGACGTCGGCCAGCTCGACATCGCCGTGGTCGCGCTGGAGCATCGGGCGGACCGATTCGAGCACTTCCTCGATCTTCTTGATCTTCTCGACGATCGACAGCTTCTTGCTCGGCGGCTTCGGTGCTTCCGGGGTGGCCGGGCAGGCGGGCGGCGGCGAGGTTTCGCCGGGACCGGCGCGCGAGGCCTTGACCTTGGCCAGGATTTCCTCGATGCCTTCATGGCAGGCGGCACAACCGCCACCGGCCTTGGTGTAGAAGGTGACTTCTTCGACCGTGTTGAGGTTGTTGGCGGTGACCACATCCTCGATCATCACCGCGTCGATGGCGAAGCACTTGCAGATCAGCGCGCCTTCCTCGTGGTCGTCGGACCACTCCTCGCCGCGGTAGTTGGCGACGGCAGCCTGCAGCGCCTCGCGGCCCATGACCGAGCAGTGCATCTTTTCCGGCGGCAGGCCGTCGAGGAAGTCGGCGATGTCCTGGTTCGAGACCTTGAGCGCCTCGTCCAGCGTCAGCCCCTTGATCATTTCGGTCAGCGCTGACGACGAGGCGATGGCCGAACCGCAGCCAAAGGTCTGGAAATGCGCGTCTTCGATCACTTCCGTTTCCGGATTGACCTTGAGCATCAGGCGCAGCGCGTCGCCGCACTGGATCGAGCCGACATCGCCGATGCCGTTGGCGTCTTCCAGCGGACCGGAGTTGCGCGGGTTGAAGAAGTGTTCGCGGACCTTGTCAGAGTATTCCCACATGATTCCGCCCTCAGACCGAGAACGACGAGCCGCAGGAACACTGCGCGCTGGCGTTCGGGTTGTCGAACTTGAAACCGGTGTGGGTCAGCGTATCGACGAAATCGACGGTGACATTGTCGATCATCGGCATGGTCATCGGATCGACCAGCAGCTTGACGCCGTCGACTTCCAGCTCCCAGTCATCCTCGGCCTTCTCGGCTTCGAGCTTCATGCCGTACTGCAGGCCGGAGCAGCCGCCGCCCGAGATCATCAGGCGCAGGCCGGCGACCGGCGTTTCGGAACCGCGGATGAAACGTTGTACTGCTTTTACGGCGGCGGGGGTCAGATTGATCATGGCGATTCTCCCAGGGGTTGATGGCAACTACTGTGCAAGCGCTGTGCCATCCCGAAGGATCATTGCAAGCTCATGAATTCATTGGATTGTTGCTGCGCAGCGTTTTGTCGGGTTTGCGACAATCAGCCCAACACATGTTCGTAAGCACGCCGCAACAGTGCGCGTTCGAGCTCCGATAAAGCACGCGACTCGGTGATCGCGATGAAGCGCCCGCCGATCCGTTCGGCCGCCTCGAAGGGCGGATCGATGGTGGTGAAGTAGGCGAGCAGCACCGGCACGTCGCCGGCCGGGGTATCGACCCAGGCCTGGAATTCGGCCTCGACGTCGACCGCGCCTTCGGGCAGGCCGAGCTGGAGTTCGGCCTGGCGGATGATCGCCGTCGGATGATTGAGCACGGTCGGCGAATAATCGGCGTCGTGCAGCGCCGCTTGCTCGGGAAATGGCGCAAAGGCGACGATCCCGGACGGCAGGCAGAGAAAACGGACACGACCGCTGGTCGATTGCTTGTGCAGCAGGATCAGGCGCGGATGCTGGTTCATGATGCGGCAAACTCCCCGAAAACGGCCTCGCCGCGAAGTGCGGGCGGCCGCCCCCAGACCTGGACGGCTTCGACATAGCGCTGCGCGTCCTGCGGATGCGGCAGCAGCACCTGGTATTCGGCAAATACCCGGCCGTCGGGAAACACCGTCAGCGTGCCGGCGCGCTGGCCTTGCCAGCAGCCGCTGAGACTGACTTCCTGCGAGTAGGGATCGACCACTTCGGTGAACACCAGGGCAGCCGGCCCCGGCTCGTCGCCGATCGACAATCCCAGCTTGGCAACCTCGTTGCGCAGCGCGGTGCACACGCTGGCAACGAGTTCGGCTGGCGGCACGCCGCTCACGCGGCCCGCGCTTTCTGTGCCGCGCTCAGGCGGGCGTTGGCTTCGGCCCAGGCCTGGCAGGCGTCGTAGGTCGACTGCGAGATGCCGGGAATCTCGTGATAGCCGGCCGGCAGACGGTCCTCGACCAGATCGTGCAACTGCGAAGCCCATTCGGAAGCGATGCGCTTGAGCTTCTTCACTTCCTTGTCGAGGGCAGCGAGTTCTTCGTCGCTCATCGCCGTCTCCTTACAGGCCGGCGACAGCCGGATGCTGACCGATGCGTTCGAGGGCGATGCCGAGGATCTTGTCGGCCTCGTCCTTCATCTTGGACAGGCTGGCAAAGCCGAAGCGATGCACGTCGCGCAGCGTCTTGTCGACGGCGACCAACTTGCCGACAGTGATCAGCGCCCGGCCGAAGCCTTCGTGGGTCAGGTGGATCAGCGGCACAGCCAGCAGCTTGCATTCCTTCTCGATGAGCACGGCGATGGCGTTGTAGAAGGCCTTGACGCGGGCAATGGTCTCCTCGTCCGGATCGCCGACCAGCGGGATCTGGGCCTTGCGTTCCTTGGTCAGGACGTAGGGGTCGAGAATCTTCTCGACGGTCCAGCCGGCGTAGGTGCCGTAGGTATCGAGGGCACGCATCTGGCGCGCCATTTCCTTGACGAAATCGGTTTCGAAAATCGGATCAGTGCTCATGGTGGAACTCCTGTTGGGAAACTTGTGGGGTGGCGCGCAGCGGCAGCAGTTGCGGCGCCGGCATCAGGCCGGGAAGCAGGCCGACGGCGACGCGGGCGATGATCAGCGCGGCAACGAAGCCGACGATGGC
>DKNF01000216.1 GCA_002470165.1 Betaproteobacteria bacterium UBA7395
GCCGTCGTTCTCGCCGCCGCCTGCTCCCTCCTTTTCACCGCCGCCAGAACCGGCTCCGCCGCCGGCGCCGACCACCACGCCGTTGAGATCGGAGCTGGCCCTGGCGTCGACGCCAATGCTGGCGGCACTGGCGATATCGGCATCGGCAACGCGGGCGATGGTGTCGTGGCTGACGAGGGTGGTGCCGACCGACAGACCGATGCCGGCACTACCGCCGATGCCGGCGGCACCGGTGGCGTGTTCGACGCGGGTGTGGTGGTAGGCCCCCACCTGTACCGCCTGGCTGGCAGCGGCGCCGTCGGCAACGCGACCGGCATTGGCGTTGATCGTCGCCCCGTCGGCGATCTCGGCCAGGGTCGTGCCGCCGACGTTGTTGACCGTGACCGCGCCGGCGGCGCCGACCGAGCCGGCGCTGCCGCCGATGCTGGCGGCAACGGTGTTGATTTCGTCGGTGCTGCTGGCAATCACGGCGGTGCCGCGGATCGTTTCGCTCAGTCGGCGGTCGCGCAGATCGGCGGATTCGTCGCCGTTGATCTCGCCGTTGTCGATGTTCAGGGCGCTACCCCGGCCGCTGGCGGTGACCCGGGTGGCCGTCCCGCCGATGCGTGCCGTGGTCGTGCCGTGGAGTTCGTTGACCGCAACGGCGCCGCCCAGTCCGACGCCGCCCTGGCCGATGCCAAGCGCCCCGGCGATGGTTTCGATGTCGCTGTCCGAGGTGGCGCTGACCAGCACGTTATCGTCGGCAAGCACTTCTGCCCCGCCGACAATTTCGGCCGTGGTCGCACCGCCGATGTGGTTGACCGCCACCGAACCGGCGACACCGGTATTGCCGCCGCCCGCGCCGGCAGCCAGCGACTGCAGCTGCTGGTCGCGTCTGGCGGTGAGCAGGACCGAGCCGCCGCTGGCGGTCAGGTTGCCGCCACTGGCGCCGGCATACACCTGGCCGCCGATCTCGTTGTAGGAGCCGGCGATGCCGATGCCGGCACCGCTGCCGCCATATGCCAGGGCCCCGGTAAGCACGCGGATGCGCGAGTCGTCGCTGGCCGTCAGGACGACGTCTCCGTCGGCCCGAAGGTCGCTGCCGATGCTGCGGGCGGTGGCGTTGTTGTCGATGGTGTTGACCGCCACCGAACCGGTCGCGGCATTGCTCTTGCCGGCGGCGCCGCCGGCGACCAGGGCGTCGATGCTGACGTTCTGGGTGGCGCTCAGGCGGGCGTTGCCGGCCTCGGCGTCGCTGTCGATCATCTCGGCGGTGACGCTGTCCTCGATCTCGTTGTAGGCGAAGCTGGCGCCAAGCGCGTTGCCGCCGCTGGCGGCGACCGTGCCGGAAACCGTGACGATGCTGGCGCTGTTGCCGGCACTGACGACGAGGTCTTGCACCGCGTCGAGGTTGCTGGCGTCGGTGATCGCGGCGCGGGTCGTGTTGTCGATCCGGTTGACCGCGATCGCGCCGTCGAAGGCGTATTGCGCCGAATAGCCCATGGCCGCGGCGACCGATACCAGGCTGGCGTTGTTGCTGGCGTCGACGTGGATGTTCTGCGCGCCCAAGGCCGCGACATCGGCGACTTCGGCGGTGGTGGCGCTGGCGATGTCGTTGATCGAGATGCCGGCACCGACGCCGGCCTTGCCGCCATAGCTGGCCGAGCCGGCGACGGCCTTGATCACCGAGTTGTCATCGGCTTCGATCCGGGCGTCGCCGGTGACGCCGATATCGCCGTTGGCCAGGCGGGCGGTGGTCTGCGCATCGATGGTGTTGAAAGTGACCGAGCCGGCCAGCTGGTAGCTGCTGTTGGATTTCAGGCTGGCCGAGACGCCGGCGGCGATCGACAGGATGCTGGCTTCGTTGTCGGCGACGACGGCGAGGCTGTCGCTGCGCACCGTACCGTTGGCTTCGAGCAGTGCGGCGATTTCCGCGTTGACGGTGTTGTGGGTGTAGGCGCCGGCCAGGCCCGCACCGTTGCCGGTCGTCGTCGATACCGCCGCTCCGCCCGCGATGGCATGCATCGCCGTGTCTTCGTTGGCTTCGACGCTGAGCGCCCCGGCGGTGATGTCGAGGTCGTCGCGGATGGCGGCGGAAACCGTGTTGTTCACGAGATTGACCGCGGCCGAGCCGGAGACATTGAGCCCGAAGTCGCCCGCTTCCTTGTTGCCGGCAGTCGCTTTTTCTGGCGCCTTGGGGTCAGGCACGTTGTCGGCGGTGACTGCCGCCGAGATGGCGTAGTTGCCGATCATGCCGTCGCTGAGCGCACGCACGCGGACCGCGCCGTCGGCCTCGGTCCGGCCATTGGCTTTGGCGGTGGCCGTGTCGCCCAGCCAGGCTTCGGTGACCCGGGTGAAATCGTTGGCGCCGGCGGCGACACCGAAGGCCCTGGTGGTGGATCTGACCACGCCGCCGGTGACGGTGAGCGAGTCCACGTTGTCGCTGGCGCTGATGTTGATGTCACCCTGCAGCGTTTCGCTACCGGTGAATGCCGAAACGTTCAGGTTCGAGCCATCGTCGATGCCGGCCCGCGTCGTGTTGTCGAGGATGGCGACGGCGACTGAGCCGCCGAAGGCATTCTTGCCGCCGGACGAACCGGCCATGGCGTAGTTGATCATCCTGACATCGGTATCGGCGCTGACGTCGAGCGCATTTGCATCGATGTCGACGGCGCCGACCCGCACTTCCGCATTGTGGGTGTAGGTGCCGACGATGACCGAGGCGCCAAAGCCGTTCTTGCCGCCGGAAGAGCTGAAGGGGACCGGATCGGCGGCAACGTTCACCATCTGCGACTCGACCTCGGCCGCGATATTCACCCGTTGGGCGATGGCCGGGTCCGGTACGTGGTGGCGGTTGATCTGCACGCCATCCTCGACGGTGACGGTGGCGTCGAGACCGACATTGTTGACATTGACCATGCCGCTCAGCGTCGTGCCGTCGTCGGCTGCGGCCTGACCGGAGGTCGTCGTCGCGGCGTCTACCCAGGTGCTGAAGAGCTGGTTGCCTTTGGAAACCGTGTCGGTGAAGCTGTCCCAGTCGCCGGTCTGGCCGAGCGCCTGGATCAGGTTGGCAATCCGGCTCTGCTCCAGCCACGGCAGCGCCGCACGGGCGCGCAGGTCGAGATTGCGCGCGGCGTCGAGGCGGGCCCCCTGGCGGACCAGCAGTTCGGCGTCGTTGTCCTGCGAACTGATCAGGATGGCGACGGCGGCGCCGTTCTTCTTTTCCGTGGCCGAGCCGCCGCTGAGCGTACCCTTGAAGTCGAGCGGCTTGGCGGTGTTCTTCTTGTCCGAGACTTCGGCGGCGACCGCCGAGTTGAGTGCGTCGGTGACCTGCGCTTCGAGGGTGGCGTCGCGGCCGGCCTTGAGCACGGCGTTTTCCTCGACCACGACCCGGGCGGCGTTCTGGTGGTCGACATAGGCAAAGGCACCGGCCAGGCCGACTTCCTTGAGGAAACTGCTGGATTCGTCGTTGCCGCCCTTGTTTTCGCCTTCCTGGGTCAGCTTGTCGAAGACCGATTTGATGCCGTCCTGGATCTTGGTTTGACCGGTGACGTCATCCTGGACCTTGGCGACCCGTGTGCCCAGCGTATCGCCGATGACGACGGCGGCTGCATGCTTGTTGTTCAGGGTGTTCATGACCGCGCCGACCCGTGCATCCTGGCCGGCGTCGATGGTGCCGGCGAAGCGGGTTTCGGCATCGAGATCGGAGAGCGCGACGACGACCGCGACGCCGATGGCGCCCTCGCTGTCGCCAGCCGAGGCCGAAATGTCGAAGGTCTTGTTCTGCTCGGCGTCGATGGCGACGTCACCGCTCGCCTTGACCAGCGTGCCGCTGCCGACCGTGGTCAGGGCCGAGCCTTCGGCGTGGCTGACATTGGCGGTGATGGTGACCGGCAGCTTCGACGAGACCTGCATGGCGGTCACGGCGGTTTCGACCTTGCTGTCCGACTGGCTCTTCAGCGCGACATTACCGCCGGTCGATTCGATGCGCGTGTTCTGACCGATATTCAGTTGCGCATTCGCGTCGGTGACTGCGACGACGGCGCCGAGATGCAATCCCTGAACGCTGGCTTGGGCGTGCGTGACGGCATGGGCAGCGACCTGGATGTCGTCGCTGGCGATGATCTTGACGTTGTCGGCGATGTTGACCGCGGCATTCGCCTTCAGTACCTGGACGCTGGCCAGCAGGCCGGATGAGCCCAGCGTGTCGAGCAGCCCTTCGAAGAGTCCGGGGTCGCCGGCACCGGCATCGTCTTCCGTCATCACGCCGGCATCGACCAGTTGCTGGCGTTGCGCCGCCTTGTCTTCTTCGCTCAGGTATTCGGCGACCGGATTGCCTTCGGCGTCGTAGCTGTTGTACAGGTTGGCTTCCGACAGCGAGTCGGTCAGCGCAGTGGATGCCTCGGCGGTGATGCTGACCCGCTTGCCGCGAATGTCGACGTTGTCACCGAGTGTGACTTCAGCCGTATTCGAACCGACACCGATGAGGACGACCGGGGTGATCAGCGCGCCTTCGGCGCTACGCGCCGTCAGCGTGACATCGCCGGCGGTGTGAGCCGGCGTGTTGGTGTGGGCGTAGAGGCTGGCGCCGTCGCCCAGTTCGATGCGCGGGGCTTCCAGGGTGATGTTGCCGGAGTTGCCGATCGACACCGCATCGCGGTGTTGCGCCTGGGTGGCGGTCAGGGCATCGACGATGTTGCGGGTCGAAACCATCACGCCGTCGTGGATGGTGATGCGCTTGTCGGCTTGCAGGGTGTAGTCGGTGCCGACCAGACGTTGATCGCTGCTGATGTCGATTTCTTCCGGGTCGATCAGCACGTGGCCGGCGGCGCCGCCACCGGCAGATCGGGCTTCCAGGCTGCCCGACCAGGCAACCTGCTTCTTTGCCGAAAACTCGACGAAACCGCCGTCGCCACTGTCGCCGGCATTGGCGGCAACGCTGGCACCGCTGGCCAGGCTGGCATTGCGGTCGGCAAACAGGGTGACCGAGCCGCCGGCCGAGTCGATACCGTGGCCGGAGGCCGAAATCAGCGCACCGGTGTCGACGCCAATATCGCCGCCGGCGCGGATGTCGATGGTGCCGCCGGCGCGCCCGGCGATGCCATCGGCCGCAACCGTACCGGCAATGCTGACGTTGCCGCTGGCGAGAATGTGGATTTCGCCATCGATGCTGGCCAGCGCGTTGCCGCCGACCAGTCCCTGGGTATTGACCATCTGCTCGATCCGGGTGAGCGCCTGGGGACCGCTGCCGATCCGGCCGCTGGCGGCAACAAGGACTTCATCGCCGGTCAGGCCGAGGCGACCCGCTGCATTGACCTGGCCGCGGATGGCGATCAGGCCGGATTCGGAAATCGGGAAATTGCCGGCCTTCAGTTGTTCGGCCGCAAAATTGTTGATGTTGCCGGAGCCGCCGAGCAGTGTTTCGAGGAAAGCCGCATCCGGGGTGCTGACCGTCAGCGAGCCGACATTGATGACGCCGCCGGCACCGACGACGAAACCGTGCGGGTTGGCGAAATAGACATCGCCGCCGATGACGCCGTTCTTGTAGCTGTTGAGGATGCCGTCAATGGTCGTGCGCTGGTCGCGGACGATGTTGATCAGTGCGTTGGCTGAGCCGGGGACGTGCAGGTTGGCGATGTATCCGGCACTGACATTGAAGCGGGAGAAGGAGTTGAAGGCATTGCCGTTCTGGATGGTCGTCGTGTAGATGTCGGTGGTGTTGCCTTGCTGCACGAGCGAGGTGCCGGTCCGTCCGTCGATCACGATGTCCTGGCCGTACACGGTGAAGCTGGGGCCGACCAGCAGTGTGCCGACGAGCAGCCGGGAAGTGACGCTTGAAGATTTGACTTTGCCGCGGCCCTTGGCGTTTTCGCCAACAACCTGCCAGACGCGTTTGGCGTGATTCCAGATCGTGCGGTAAATGTGATTCATGCCTTAACCCCGGGATTGTCAGTTCTCGACTTGAGCGTCTGGCCGGTGCGACGGCTGTCGCAGCGGGCGAGGTACGCCGTTCGTAATAGATGGCCGATCTTAGATAATTGATCGGCATCGGAACTGACATTTGCTGACTAAGGGGAAGGCACTTGCGGCAAGGGTTTACGGCAAAATCAGAGGGATTTCAGCGGGTCGAGGAAAACGTAGCCTTGATTGCGCAGTGCGCGTAAGGGATTGGCCTGGGGGACGCAGGCGGCGATCTTCCGGCGCAGCCGGCTGACAATGGCTTCCAGGCGCCGCGGGTCGTAGCTCAGGTAATTCTCGCCGAGTGCCGCGACGATTTCCGCCCGGTTTGCCTGCTGGCCATGGCTGCCTGCCAGTAGCCGGATCAGCGTGGCTTCGGCGGTGGTCAGCGGAATGCTCTGGCCATCCGGGGCATTGAGGCTGAACTTGCTGCCATCGAATTGCCAGCTGTCGGGCTGGCCGGTGTCGCGGGGTATCGTACGCGCCCTGGCCTCGATGACGGCAATCAGTTCTTCCATGGCCACGGGTTTGCAGAGGTAATTGTCGGCGCCCTGGCGCAATCCGGCGATCCGGTCGCTCAGCGTCGTTCTTGCCGTCAGCATGACAATGCCGATCTGCGGATGGCTCAAGCGCAGGCGCTCGGCGATGTTCAGTCCGTCCTCGCCGGGAAGGCCGAGATCGAGAACCAGAATGTCGGGGATGAATCCTTGCCGCATGGCGGCGTCGAGAGCGGCGCCGTCGCCGTAGCCGGCAACGCGATAGCCTGCGCGTTCCAGATTGAAGTGCACGTCGTCGAGCAGATCCTCGTTGTCTTCCACCAGGGCGATATTGATCATGGCTGTTCCTCCGCTGGTGACCGTGGAATGTCCAGCACGAAAACGATCCGGTCGTTTTCGTTGGTTTCAAGACGGATGGTGCCGCCGTGCAGTTCGGCGATGCGCCGGACCAGATAGAGTCCCAGGCCGGCGCCGGGGATGCTGTCGTCGGTCGGGCCGCGGACATAACTGTCGAAGATGGTGTGCTGGATTGCTTCAGGTATGGCCGTTCCGCCGTTGGTGACCTCGAAGCGCAGTCTGTGCCCGGTTCCGTTCAGCCGAAGCTGGATTTCGCTGGCCGCTGGGGCATATTTCAGGGCGTTGTTCAGCAGGTTGCGCAAGGCAACCTGCAGCAGCATCTCATCGGCCTGCAGCCGGGTAGTTCCGCTAGACTCGAAAACGATCCGTTGTCCGGCATCGAGCTGGCGGATGGTTTCCCGGCAAAGATTGTCTGCATCCATCATTGCCGGGCGAACCGTCAGAGTTTCGTCGTCGACCCGGTCCTTGTCGAGGAATTGCCCGGTCAGTACTTCAAGGCGCGAAACCGCCCGCCGGATTCGCTCGATCCGGCGGAATACGAGCGCATCGCCGCCGGTCAGCAGGAGCTTGAGCGATTGTGCGGCACCGTCGATGATGGCCAGCGGCGTCTTGATTTCGTGCGACAACGTGGCGATGAACCGGCTTTGCTCGCGCCTGGCCAGTCGCTCCTGTTCTTCGCGTGTTTCAGCGATTTGTATGCGCTCGCGGGAAAGGCGGTTTTCCTGGTCGATGGCGCGAACCTGCTGCACGAGAACCAGCGCCAACGCCAGCAGGGTGAATAGCGAGCCGATCTGGAAACCGTTGATCATCCAGAAATCGCCGGGCAGGATGCCGAGCAGCGACAACGAAACGGACAGCGCGCCGAACAGCGAGGCTGCGTGAGCGATGATCAGGAAGGAGCCGCCCGGCTGTTCGCGATGCCAGAGTTGAAAGCTCCGGAACAGACCGGTCACGAAGAGCAGGACCAGGCTGTACAGGAAGACGGGGGCGATTTCCGTGTAGTAGTCGAAAAACGGGGCGGGCAGGCACAGGATGGAAAACCACTGGACGCCCCGGTAGATCACGTTGAGTATCGGGGTCCGCTGGTCGATGTTCAGGATCAGTCGGTAGAAATAGGCGCCGGAGACGCCGGTCAGCAATGTTCCCAGTGATGGGCCGAGGTTGCTCAGCCAGGGATACTCGGGGAAAAGATACTGGGCGGTGAAGCCGTTGAGACTGAAGACCAGTCCCAGGCCGCAGCCGAGGTAGAAAAGATAGGCGCGGTAGAGCGGGTCGGAGCGCCACAACCCCTGCCACAGATTGATGATGAATACCGTCAGCAGGACGCCGTAATAGGCGCCCAGCAGCGCATATTCCCCGGCTTCGGCCGAGTGAAAGTCTTCCGGAGCCCATTGATGGAGAATCAGTAGCGAACTGCTGCTGCTTTCCAGCCGAAGATAAAGCGTCATCGGTTCCTGGGTGGAAAATTCCACTGGCAGGATAAAGCTGCGATAAGGGATTTCCCGGCTCGAGAAAGGTTGGAGATCGCCGGTCCTGCGTTCGATGAACTCACCGGGCCGGGCGGGGTCCGGCTGGTACAGACGAATGTCGTCGAGGTACGAAGGATGGATCTCCAGCCATGAGACAGGCAGGCTTTCGCCGTTCTGCGATACCGGGGGCGACAGCGTGAAGCGGAACCAGTGCACCTTGCGCGTGTAGCCACCGGAAAACCCGTGGCGCAGGTCACGAAAATCGTTGATGCGCGACGGGGCGCTGACGCTTTCTATGTTTTCCTGACCGTTGGCATCCACCAGGAAGGCAAGCGGTACGGCTTGTCCCGTGCCTGCCTGGCAGGCGAGCGGCGGAATCAGTGTCAGCAGGAGCAGGAGTAAGCGCAAGAAACCCGGCATTGATGCAGATGTCGCAATGGATGTATCAATCGGCGGGCATTATGTCGCAATTACGAGCTGTGCAACGGATTCCGGAATTTTGTGCTCAAGGGCTGAGGGGGTGCATGAACGCCAGATGCTTGCTCAATATCTTGTAGATATCGCGGTCGAAGGGCGGTCGCTGCAATTCCAGCAGCGCATGCAGTTCGTCGTCGCTGCGGGCGCTGCCCAGGTAGCGCCAGCCGTCGATCAGGTGCGCTTCGTCGCCTTCGCGGATGACCGCCGGGCCGGGGAAGGGCCAGCTGGTGAGTTTCAGCGTCACCAGCGCGCCCATGAGTCGCATGCTGTGCTTGGACAGCGGTTCCTTGCCGACACAACCGCCTTTGCAGCGGCGCGTCTGGTGGCCGAAGCAGGGTTTGTTGCCGACCTGGCGGTCGAGTCCGCTGAGGATGTCGCACAGTTGATGGGCGTCGACCAGTTTGCGCAGCGTCTGCGTGGCTTCGCGAGGGCTCTTGAACAGTCCGTAGCAGGCGTTGCCGATGCCGAAATCCAGGTCGGCGGCCAGGCGCAGTTCGGGTTTCAGCCAGCCGTCGCCGGCATCGATCAGGGTCCAGGTGCACACGTCTTCGTTGCGCCGTAACTGGCGGTTCTGCGTCGGCTGCCGGGTTTTTACCAGCTCGGCTTCACGCAGCAGGGCGCCGATTTCGCCTGCGGTTTCGATCCAGTCGATGCGCCGGGTTTGCTGCGCCAGCATCATTTCGCGAGCCGAACGATGGTCGGCGGAAAAATGCGACAGCACCCGGCTGCGGATGTTCTTGCCCTTGCCGATGTAGAGCGGCAGTTCGCCGTGTTCGCTGGCTTCGCCGTAGAACAGGTAAACGCCGGGTGTTTCCGGCAGTTCGTCGATGACGGCGGGGTCGAGATGCGGCGGCAGGCTGGGGTAGGTGTTGAGTTTCCTGAGCGCTGCGTCGATGTCCTCGCCGCTGCGTTCGGCGTGGATTCTTTGCCAGAACTGATGGATCAGCTGGGCATCGGCCAGCGCCCGATGGCGACCGTTGGCGATCAGGCCGTGGCGCTCGATCAGGCTGTCCAGGCTGTGGCGCTTGAATTCCGGGTAGAGCGCGCTCGACAGCTTGACCGTGCACAGCACCGGCGCGCGGAATTCGATGCCGCTGCGCTTGAATTCGTTTTTCAGGAAGCCATAGTCGAAGCGCGCGTTGTGGGCGATGAACAGCCGTCCCTTGAGCCGGCGCAGGACATCTTCGGCGACCTCGGCAAAGGGCGGGGCAGAGGCGACCATGGCGTTGCTGATGCCGGTCAGGTTCTCGATGAATGGCGAAATATGGGTGCCCGGATTGACCAGTTGCTGCCACTCACGCACGGTCCCGTCGGCATCGACCTCGACGATGCCGATTTCGGTGATGCGGTCGGAGGTGGCGGTGGCGCCGGTGGTTTCCAGGTCGACGAAGGCGAGGGCAGTCATGGGGGCGGATTTTCGCATGAGACGGCGCGCGATTCATCCGCTTTGTTTCTACTACCCCTAGTGTCGTTCTTGTGTTTTCGTGCCTTATTTAGTGCTCCCTGCTTGCGCTTCGTCCTGCCTTGTCATAAAGTGTGCGCCGTTGATGGTTCCCCGCAAGGGGATTAAAACGGGAATCCGGTGCCGGATCTGACGATCCGAATCCCGGGGCTGCCCCCGCAACTGTAACCGGCGAGCGTTTCGCCACCCCATGCCACTGGATGCGTCCGGGAAGGCGGGTGAAACGCGTTGAGCCGGGAGCCAGGAGACCTGCCGCAACGTGTCCTTTTCATTTTCCTTTGGGGCGGGGTGTCCCTGGTGAGAGGTTTTGTGTGAGCGTTTCGTCTCCTGTCGTCCGTGCTTGTCCGTTGTCGCCGTCCGTCGGCACAGCGCTGCGCGGCCGCGTCACGCGCCAGCCATGTTCCGCCCCCCGAACCGGAGCATTGCCGTGTCCTCGAACGTCCTCGCGCACATTTCCGACCTGTCCGCCCACAGTGCCGCCGCGCTGCAGGTGATCCGCCGTCATGGCGCGGTCGTCGAATTCCATCCCGAGAAGATTTCCGTCGCCCTGACCAAGGCTTTCCTGGCGGTCGAGGGGAGCCAGAGCGCGACCTCGTCGCGGGTGCGCGAACTGGTCGCGCGGCTCACCGAAACGGTCGTGCGTTCGCTGACCCGCCGCCTGCCGGACGGTGGCCGGGTGCATATCGAGGACATCCAGGACCAGGTCGAACTGGCGCTGATGCGCTCCGGCGAGCACGACGTCGCCCGCGCCTACGTGCTCTACCGCGAACGACGCGCCGCCGAGCGGGCCGCGCTGGCCGAAGTCCAGGGCGTGCCCGAACTGCATGTGACGGTCGATGGCGAGCGCCGGCCGCTCGATGTCGCCGGCTTGCTGAAAACCTGCGAAACGGCGTGTGCCGGGCTGGGCGAGGGCGTTTCGCCGCGGACCATCCTCGACCACGCGCTGAAGAACCTGTACGACGGCGTTGCGCTGGCCGACGTCAAGCAGGCGCTGGTGCTCGCTGCGCGCACGCTGATCGAGCGCGAACCCGGCTACGACTACGCCACCGCCCGCCTGCTGCTGGCCAGCCTGGTCGAGGAAGCGGCCGGGCCGGAAGCGGCGCAGAATGAGGCCGTCGAAGCGGCTTATTTCCCGGTCTTCGTCGAACGCGGCGTGATTGCCGAACTGCTCGACCCGCGCCTCAAGGATTACGACCTCGACCGCCTGGCCGCCGCACTCAAGCCCGAGCGCAACCAGTTGTTCGGCTACCTCGGCCTGCAGACGCTGTACGACCGCTATTTCCTGCACATCGACGGCCGCCGCATCGAAACGCCGCAGCTTTTCTTCATGCGCGTGGCGATGGGCCTGGCATTGAACGAAATCGACCGCGAAGCGCGCGCCATCGAGTTTTACGACCTGATTTCCAGCTTCGATTTCATGTGTTCGACGCCGACCCTGTTCAACAGCGGCACCCTGCATTCGCAGCTTTCTTCCTGCTACCTGACCACGGTGGCCGACGACCTCGACGGTATCTACCAGTCGATCAAGGAAAACGCGCTGTTGCAGAAATACGCCGGCGGGCTGGGCAACGACTGGACGCCGGTGCGCGCGCTGGGCAGCCGCATCAAGGGCACCAACGGCCAGAGCCAGGGCGTGATTCCCTTCCTCAAAGTAGTCAACGATACGGCAGTCGCCGTGAACCAGGGCGGCAAGCGCAAGGGCGC
>DKNF01000183.1 GCA_002470165.1 Betaproteobacteria bacterium UBA7395
GGCGGCCCCCACGCCGGCAACGCCGTGGTGCGCCAGTGCCGGTTGGGCAAAAGCGGCCGCCAGCAAGGCACCGGCGCGCAAGACGGATGTGTTCATCGTTTTTTCCTCCCCAGGTAAAGCTGCCACAGCCCGAACAGGCCGAAAATCGTTCCCAGACCGCCAAGCCACAGTGCCGCCCGCGGCGTTTCGGCAACCGGCGGCGTCACCGCGAGTTCGCCGGAAATTGCCGAAATCTGCCGGTCGACCCCGTGACCGTCGTCCGACCACGCTTTCAGTCGCCATTCGCCCGGCACATCGGCAAGGAACACGACCCGGCCGGCGGCATCGGTCCGGCCAACCTGCGCGGGCGTCTCGCTACCGGCCGGATAAAGCTCGTAGGCCTCGAAGGCAAAGGGCTGAGCGTCGGCGTAGCGCAAGGTGACCACGGTGGCCGTCACGCCAGCGGTATTGACCTGAACCTCGTGCGCCGTCGCCACGCCGGCGACCAGCAGAAAGACCGCTAACAGGCGCTTCATCGGGCAATCTCGAACTGCAGCGTCGCGCTGCGCAGAGAGCGGTCGGCCTTGCCGTCGGTCAGCGGTGTCTCCAGCGTCGTCGAAATCAGCTGCACCCCCGGATGCCGCAGACGGATCGCAATCCGTCCGTCGACACCGGTGACGCCGCGCGTATCGTCGCCATAGGCGACCGGCAGAGCGGCGACCGGCTGGCCGTCGTCGGTGACCAGCAGGCTCAGTTTGTCGCCACTGGCCAGCGTCAGCGGATCGCGCAGCGGCGTGATTTCCAGGCCCTGCCCGAGCGGCTGGCCGGCCGCCGGCAGCCAGCGGCCGATACGCTTCACCGACTCGGCCGCATGCCAGCTACGGAGCACGCCGCTCATCCCGGTTTTCGGCACGTTCTTGGTTTCCCAGGCCGTCTTCGTCCAGTAGCCGGAAACATACTGTGCCTGCAGCACGGCGCAGCCACCCGGCAGGCGCACCGGCGAGCCTGCCGGAACGGTCAGCGCCCGCTGTCGGCCTTCGCCGTCAACGCAACGCGCGCCAACCACCCGCGCCGCATCGTAGGGAACGGTCTCGGCGCCGGCATGGGCGGAATGACGATGCCCCTGGAGCAGCACCAGTTCGCTGCCGTCGGGTTCCAGCCAGAGATCATGCGCCCAAGCGAACGAGGAGCAACACAAAAACAGGAAAAGCAACGGAGCACGCATGACCGAGCAACCTCGATATGAAGATATTGATTATCTTCATACAAAATCCGTGCCCGCACCATAAGTCATTGTGCGTACAAGCTTTGCACTACGACACAAACAGCAAAGTGGTCAGCGACTTTCCATCGGCAGTGTCAGCGTGAATTCCGCCCCGCCTTCCGGTCGGTTGGCGGCGCGCAGGTGGCCGCCGTGGCGTTCGGCGATGCCGTAGCTGATCGACAGGCCGAGACCGGTACCCTGGCCGACCGGCTTGGTGGTGAAGAAGGGTTCGAACAACTGCGCCAGATTGGCTTCGGGAATACCGGGACCATTGTCGAGGAAGCGCAGCACCAGCTTCCCGTCCGCGACCCGGCCACTGACCAGCAGTTGCGCATCCGCCTGACCGGCGGTGGCGTCGCAGGCATTCTGGACGAGGTTCATCGCCACCTGCTGCAACTGGCCGGACGAGCCGCGACAGCGCAGGCCGGGCGGCAGATCGACCCGGACCGCGAACTTGCCGGCGGCACTCTGGGCAACCCAACGGACGGCACGCTCGACCACCTCGTTAACATCGACTTCCTCGGGGGCGGCACGGTCGACGGCGGAAAAGCGCTTGAGCGCGTCGACGATGTCGCGGGTACGCTCGGCGCCTTCGATCATGCCGTCGATCAGCTGCGGCATGTCGGCCAGGATGCGATCGATCCGGAGTTCCCGGCGCAGTTCGGGCAGGCTGGCGAGCTCGCCGGCGTGCACCGCATCGATGTAGCGGCCGAGACGGCCGGCGTAGCGTTGCAGCGAGAGCACGTTGCCGAGCACGAAGCTGATCGGATTGTTCAGTTCGTGAGCGACGCCGGCCACCAGCCGACCCAGCGAAACCATCTTTTCGGCGTGCAGCAGCTGGCTTTGCGTGCGCTTCAAGTCGTCGTGCGCCTGGCGCAGGGCGTGGTAGGCCTTGCGCAGTTCGCCGACCGGCCGGCCGGTGACCACCACGCCCATCAGCTTGCCGGTCTGCGACACACGCGGCGTGCAGTTCATCGACACCGGCACGGTCGAGCCGTCGCCGGCACGCAGGAAGAACTCGCAATCGTGCACGCCTTCGCGGGCGTAGCGGGCAAACAGGTCGCGGGCGCGGGCGCGCTCGACTTCGTCGGCGAACAGGTCGAAGACCGGCGTGTGCGCCAGCTCTTCCATGCTTTTGCCGGCGAAGTGGCAGAGCGAGGGATTGACCTCCTCGATACCGCCGTTGCGGTCGCAGACGATGAGGATGTCGGACATCGAGGCGAGCACGCTCTCGATGAACTGGTGCGACTCTTCGAGCGCGGCGTTCTTTTCTTCGAGGGCAACTTCATACTGGAGGAGGTCGTTATAGACCTCGTCCATCTTCTGGATCACTTCGATCCAGGCCTGCTCGCCGCCGCCGGCGAATTCAGCGGGTGGGGCGGTAGTGGACATGGTCGCTGCCATGGGCGTCGTGGGCGTGGTGGTATTCGGCCTCCAGCGCCACCAGGTTGAGATGGCCGTGGCGCACGCCGCGCTCGGCGATCAGGGCGTCGGCAAATTGCCGGACGTCGGCCGTCGCCCCCTTGAGAATGACCGTTTCCAGGCAGTTGTCGTGGTCCAGGTGGGCGTGCATCGCCGCCACGGTCAGGTCGTGGTGGTCATGCTGCAGGCGGGTCAGGCGCTCCGACAGCTCGCGCTCGTGGTGATCGTAAACATAGGACAGATTGGCCACGCATTGACCAGCCGGCTTGCCACGCTGCCGGTCGTGCTCGATTGCACCGCGGATCAGGTCACGCACGGCTTCTGAACGATTGACGTAGCCGCGGGCGGCAATCAGTTCGTCGAACTGCCGGGCCAGCGAATCATCCAGCGAAATGGTGAAGCGTTCCATCAATCAGGCTCCTAGAAAACACGCCTGCCACAATGCCGCCATTCGCCCGTGCATGCAAGATCAGGGCACCGGCTCGGCCAGCGGAATCATCCGCCCCAGTTCGGCGGGGTGATGCAGCAGGTCGGCCAGCGTGTAGCGGTCGAGCACCGCCAGCATTGCCGCCAGCGCTTCGTCGAGAATGGCCGGCAGGCGGCAGGCCGGCATGATCCGGCAATGGCCGTCGCTGGCGAAGCACTCGACCAGCGCCCAGTCATTTTCCGTCTGCCGGATCAGTTCGCCGAGCCGGATCCCGGCCGCCGGTCGCGCCAGCCGGATGCCGCCGCCCTTGCCGCGTACCGTTTCGATATAGGCCAGCCGCCCAAGGTGATTCACCACCTTGGTCAGGTGGTTGCCGGAAATGCCGTAGGCCTCGGCGATTTCGCCGATGGTCGCCAGGCGCCCGGCATGCACGCCGAGGTACATCAGGACACGCAGGCTGTAGTCGGAGAAGCTGCTCAGTCGCATCTGCCCCCTCCGGATGATAAGATGCAAAAATTATACATGTTATATAAGACCCTTCGGACCCCATGGTAAAGCAATCCCCCGGCAAGCGGACCATCGAAATCAAACCGGTGCCCGACCCCAACGTCAAGGTCTACCCGCGCTCGGTCAGCGGCCTGTTCAACAACTGGCGCGTGGCCTTCGTCTGGCTCACCCAGATCGTCTTCTACGGACTGTGCTGGCTTCCCTGGAACGGCCGGCAGGCCGTGCTCTTCGACCTGGAACAGCGCCGCTTCTACCTGTTCGACCTGGTGCTGTGGCCGCAGGACACCATCTACCTGACCATCCTGCTGCTCCTGTCGGCGCTGGCGCTGTTCCTGTTCACCGCCGTCGCCGGGCGCCTGTGGTGCGGCTACAGTTGCCCGCAGACGGTGTACACGGAGATGTTCCTGTGGGTAGAGAAGTGGATCGAGGGCGACCGGCCGCAACGCATCAAGCTCGACGCGGCGCCAAACAGCCGCGACAAGTTGCTGAAGAAATCGCTCAAGCACGCCATCTGGCTGGTAATTGCGCTGTGGACCGGGATCACCTTCGTCGGCTACTTCACGCCGATCCGCGATCTGCTCGGCGGCTTCGCCAGCGGCGCGACCGGCCCCTGGGAAATCTTCTGGATCCTGTTCTACGGCGGCGCCACCTACGGCATGGCCGGCTTCCTGCGCGAGCACATGTGCAAGTACATCTGCCCGTATGCCCAGTTCCAGTTCGTGATGTTCGACCGCGACACGCTGATCGTCGCCTACGACGCACAACGCGGCGAAGCGCGCGGCAGCCGGGCAAAAAATGCCGATCCCAAAGCCATCGGCCTGGGTGACTGCATCGACTGCAGCATCTGCGTCCAGGTCTGCCCGACCGGCATCGACATCCGCGACGGCCTGCAACTCGAATGCATCGGCTGCGCCGCCTGCATCGACGCCTGCGACCAGGTCATGGACAAGATGAACTATCCGCGCGGGCTGATCCGCTACTCGACCGAAAACGCCGTCGAGCAAGGTTTCGGCCGCCAGGAAATCATCCGCCGCACCTGGCGCCTACGGCCGATGCTCTATCTTGGTGCATTCCTGCTCATCGGCGGCGTCAGCGCCTGGTCGCTGGCGACCCGTGCCCCGCTCAAGGTCGGCATCGAGAAGGAACGCGCGGCGCTTTATCGGGAAAGCGACAATGGCGACATCGAAAACGCCTTCCGCATGCACCTGACCAACGCCAGCGAACAGCCGCGCAACTTCCGCATCGAGGTCAGCGGCCTGCCCGGGATCGCCATCAGCGGCGCCGACCGGGCCAGCGTCCCGGCCGCCGGCATGCAGGAAATCGCCCTGTCGGTGCGGGTCGAGCCCGGCAGCGCCGATGCCGGCTCGCATCCGATCAGCTTCCGCATCAGCGACGTCGACAACCCGGAAATCCACGTCGACCAGAAGGCTTCGTTCTGGATGCCGTGAACCGGCACGGGAAATGCTTCGTTGACGGTGTCGCCGAGACGACTCAAGCCGGGTCGTCCTGGCTCCGTTAAATCAGGCAAGCCGTCCAGGAGGAAGTCATCATGGCACACACCGACATCCGACTCACCGTCGCCGAAGAGCGCACCATCTACGACGTCGCGGCCATCGACCGCGCCCTCGACGAGGCCACCGGCAACCGCAACGAAGCCCTGGGCGCGCTCTACGAAAAGATGAAGCAGCGCGGCGGTGGCCGCTTCCTGATCCGCCCCAGTGGCACCGACATGGTCGACGACCTGTACGACACCTGCCCCAACTTCGGCGAAGTCATCGACGACATCAAGAAGCATCTGGCGCTGGCCGTCGCCGGTAGCGAGCCGATGCATTTCACGCCCATCCTGCTGCTTGGCGAACCCGGCATCGGCAAGACCCATTTCGCCCGCGAACTGGCGGCTCGTCTGGGCACCGGCCACGAATTCGTGTCGATGAGCTCGCTCACCGCCGGCTGGATCCTCTCCGGCGCCTCGGCGCAGTGGAACAACGCCAAGCCCGGCAAGGTCGCACAGACCCTGGTCCATGGCGACTACGCCAACCCCGTCGTGGTCCTCGACGAGATCGACAAGGCCGGCGGCGATTCGCGCTACGACCCGATGGGCGCGCTCTACAGCCTACTCGAACACGACACCGCCCGCGCCTTCAAGGACGAGTTCGTCGATATCGACATCGACGCCTCGCACATCCTGTGGGTGACCACGGCCAACGACGAACGCAGCATCCCGGAGCCCATCCTCAACCGGATGAACGTCTACGAAGTGCCGCGTCCCGACTACGACGCTTCGTTGAGCATCGCCCGCGCGCTGTACCGCGACTGCATCAACGAGCACGACTGGGGCTTCCCGCCCGACGCCGACGACGGCGTGCTGGACCGCCTGGCCTCGCTGCCGCCGCGCGACATGAAGAAGCGCCTGCTGTCGGCATTCGGCACGGCCAAGCTGGAAGGCCGCAACTGGCTGGAAAGCCGCGACTTCGACCAGGCCCGCATGGGGCGCAGCCGCAAGATCGGCTTCTGACGACGGCCGGCGACGACCTCAGGTCGTCGCCGCCAGCTCCTTGCGCCGGCGCAGGTATTCCGGCTGAAACATGGCCATGCGTAGAACGT
>DKNF01000003.1 GCA_002470165.1 Betaproteobacteria bacterium UBA7395
GGATCTTGTAGGTGATCGGCACTTTCGCCGCAATCGATTGCCGGATGGCCAGCAAGCCGGAGTGGAAGTAGGTGCCGTCGCCGAGGTTGGCGAAGATGTGCTTTTCCTCGGTGAATGGCGCCTGGCCGACCCAGGGCACGCCTTCGCCGCCCATGTGGGTGAAGGTCGAGGTCGACCGGTCCATCCAGGTCACCATGTAGTGGCAGCCGATGCCGGCGACAGCGCGCGAACCTTCGGGGACTTTGGTCGAGGTGTTGTGCGGGCAGCCCGAGCAGAAGTGCGGTTTGCGCTCGGCCAGCACGATGGGGGTTTTCGCTGCCAGCTGCTTGTCTTCGATCAGCTTCAGCCGGGCTTCGATGGTCGGCGAGGTGAAGAAGCGGCCGATGCGCCGGGCGATGACGCGAGCGATGCTGGCCACCGGCAATTCGCCGGCAGCCGGTAGCAGCCAGTCGCTGTGCGCCAGGTAGCCGCCGTCGCCTTCGACGGTCCATTCGCCTTTCTCGTCGAACTTGCCGACGATGCGCGGGCGCACGTCGTCGCGCCAGTTGTACAGCTCTTCCTTCAGCTGGTATTCGAGCAACTGGCGTTTTTCCTCGACGACCAGGATTTCTTCCAGCCCTTCGGCGAAGTGGCGCACGCCTTCCGGCTCCAGCGGCCAGACCATGCCGACCTTGTACAGGCGGATGCCGATCTGCGCGGCGAGCGTTTCGTCGATACCGAGTTCGTCGAGTGCCTGGCGTACGTCGAGGTAGCTCTTGCCGGCGGTGAGGATGCCGAGCCGGGGCGCCGGCGAATCGATGATCACGCGGTCGAGCCGGTTCGCCCGGCAGTAGGCCAGCGCCGCGTAGAGCTTGTGGTTGAGCAGGCGGGCTTCCTGGACCAGCGGCGGGTCCGGCCAGCGGATGTTGAGGCCGTCGGGCGGCAGGCTGAAATCGTCCGGAATCCTGATGTCGACCGCGCTCGGGTCGATATTCACCGAGGCCGAGGTCTCGACCGTGTCGGCCAGCGCCTTGAACGCCACCCAGCAACCGGAGTAGCGGCTCATCGCCCAGCCGTGCAGGCCGAAGTCGAGGTATTCCTGCACGTTGGCCGGATAGAGCACCGGCATCATCACCGCCTTGAAGACGTGCTCGGTCTGATGCGGCAGCGTCGAGGATTTGGCCGCGTGATCGTCGCCGGCAATCACCAGCACGCCGCCGTGTCTGGCCGTGCCGGCAGCGTTGGCGTGGCGGAAGACGTCGCCGCAGCGGTCCACGCCCGGCCCCTTGCCGTACCACATGGCGAACACGCCGTCGTATTTGGCGCCGGGGAACAACCCGACCTGCTGGCTACCCCAGACGGCGGTGGCGGCGAGGTCTTCGTTGACGCCGGGCTGGAAGGTGACGTGGTGCTCGGCCAGGTGGGTCTTGGCCTTCCACAGACCGAGATCGAGGTTGCCGAGCGGGCTGCCGCGGTAGCCCGAGACGAAGCCGGCAGTGTTGAGTCCGGCGGCGAGGTCGCGTTCGCGCTGCAGCATCGGCAGGCGGATCAGTGCCTGGGTGCCGGTCAGGAAGACGCGGCCGCTGTGGCGGGTGTATTTGTCGTCCAGGGTCGCGGATAGCGACGCCGGCAAATCGGGCTTGCCCATGTTTGTCTCCATTTATGCGGCCTTGTGGGCCGGTTGCTGTATTCCCGAACACCGGGGGTGGTGGTTTTCGGAATCTGGAGCTTGGAGTATCGGGGCGGGAGGATGGTTCGTGCAAGCGCCGCGGCGGGCGAAATTTCGTCTTGACGTTGGAGTATGTGTATGCGCAGAATCGTTACCTGTTGTTTCCAACACCCTTCCCCCATTCAGGAGACCTACCGATGCAAGCCAAGCTTTCCGTAGTAGCCCTTTCCGTTGCAGCAGCCTTCGCTCTTTCCGCCTGTGGCCAGAAGGACGCGCCCGCCCCCGTCGCCGCGCCGGCCGCCCCGGAAGCCAAGCCTGAAATCGTCGTCAAGCTCGGCCACGTCGCGCCGATGACCGGCCCGCAGGCTCACCTGGGCAAGGACAACGAGAGCGGCGCCTTGCTCGCCGTCGAAGAACTGAATGCACAAGGCCTGGAAATCGGCGGCGCCAAGGTCAAGTTCCAGCTGGTCTCGGAAGACGACCAGGCCGATCCGAAGCAGGGCACCATCGTTGCCCAGAAGCTGATCGACGCCAAGGTCAATGGCGTGGTCGGCCATCTCAATTCGGGCACCACCATCCCGGCTTCCAAGCTCTACTTCGACGCCGGCCTGCCGCAGGTTTCGCCGTCGGCGACCAATCCGAAGTACACGCAACAGGGCTTCAAGACCGCCTTCCGCGTGATGGCCAACGACATCCAGCAAGGCAAGGTACTCGGCGAGTTCGCCGCCAAGCAGGGCGTCAAGACCGTCGCCATCATCGATGACCGTACCGCCTACGGCCAGGGCCTCGCCGACGAGTTCCGCAAGGCTGCCGAAGCTGCCGGCCTGAAGGTCGTCGCCAACGAATATACCAACGACAAGGCCACCGACTTCAAGGCCATCCTGACCAAGATCAAGTCGACCAAGGCCGAACTGGTCTTCTACGGCGGCATGGATGCCCAGGGCGGTCCGCTGGTCAAGCAGATGAAGGATCTCGGCATCAAGGCCAAGTTCCTCGGCGGCGACGGCGTGTGCACGCCGGAATTCATGAAACTGGGCGGTCCGGCTGCCGACGGCGAATACTGTTCGCTGCCGGGCGTGCCGCTGGAGCAACTGGCCAAGGGTCCGGAGTTCAAGAGCAAGTTCGAAGCCAAGTTCGGTTACCAGATCCAGCTGTACGCACCGAACGCCTACGATGCAGTGATGGTCATCGCCGATTCGATGAAGCGTGCGGGCTCCGTCGAGCCGGCAGCCTATCTGCCGGAAATTGCCAAGACCAAGCTTGAAGGGGTCAGCGGCAACATCGAATTCGACCAGTTCGGTGACCTGACCAGCGGCGCGATTACCGTCTACCAGTACCAGGGCGGCGCGCTGAACTACGTGGAGACCCTGGGCGGCGCCCCGGCCGCACCGGCAGCACCGGTCGAAGAGAAGAAGTAAGCAGCCAGACTGCACCAGGAAACGGCACCGCAAGGTGCCGTTTCCATATCCCGGCCTCAACGGATTCAAAATGGATATTTTCCTTCAACAGATCATCAACGGCCTGGTCCAGGGCAGCATCTACGCGCTGGTCGCGCTGGGCTACACCATGGTCTACGGCATCATGGGGCTGATCAATTTCGCCCACGGCGAAGTCGTCATGATCGGCGCGCTGATCAGCATCACCGTGACCAGTACCCTGGCCGCCGCCGGCATGCCGCTCGGACTCGCCGGCCTGTTCGGGCTGGTCGCCGCCATGCTGACCTGCATGGCGCTCGGCTGGAGCCTTGAGCGCATTGCCTACCGCCCGCTGCGCGGTTCGCCCCGGTTGACACCCCTGATCACGGCGATCGGCATGTCGATCGTCCTGCAGAACCTGGCGATGATCTTCTGGGGGCGCAATTACATGACCTTCCCGCCGCTGTTGCCCAAGGTCAATTTCGAATTTGCCGGCACCCATTTCACGCTGGTCCAGGTGGTCATCGTGCTGTTGTCGGCGGCGCTGATGGCCGGTCTGGTCTTCCTCGTCTATCGCACCAAGCTCGGCATGGCGATGCGTGCCACCGCCCAGAACCCGGCCGTGGCCAGCCTGATGGGGGTCAATATCAACCGCGTCATCGCCTCGGCCTTCGTCATCGGCTCGGCGCTGGCTGCCGTTGCCGGTGTCATGGTCGGCAGCTATTACGAAATCGCCCACTACCAGATGGGCTTCATGCTCGGCCTCAAGGCCTTTACCGCGGCCGTGCTCGGCGGTATCGGCAACCTTGCCGGGGCGATGGCCGGCGGCATCCTGCTCGGCATCATCGAGGCGCTGGGTGCCGGCTATATCGGCGACTTCACCGGCGGTTTCCTCGGCAGCCATTACCAGGACATCTTTGCCTTCATCGTGCTGATCGTCGTGCTGATGTTCAAGCCTTCCGGGCTGTTCGGTGAAAAGACGGGAGACCGCGCATGAAGAACTGGCTTTCCCCCAAATCGATGACCGGCATCGCGCTGATCGCCATTGCCCTGATCGTGCTCCCGCACGTGGTCGGCATGGGCGGGCAGGCGTGGGTGCGCATCCTCAACTTCGCCATCCTCTATGTCTTCCTGGCGCTCGGTCTGAACATTGTCGTCGGCTTTGCCGGTCTGCTCGACCTTGGCTACATCGCCTTCTATGCGGTCGGTGCCTATTGCTGGGCGTTGCTCGCCAGCCCGCATTTCGGCCTGCATTTCCCGGTCTGGGCGATCCTGCCGATCGGCGCCTTGATGGCCTGCGTTTTCGGCGTCCTGCTCGGCTCGCCGACGCTCAAGTTGCGCGGCGACTATCTGGCCATCGTGACGCTGGGCTTCGGCGAGATCATCCGCATCTTCCTCAACAACCTGAATTCGCCGGTCAACATCACCAACGGCCCGCAGGGCATCACCCTGATCGACCCGGTCAAGATCGGCGATTTCAGTTTTGCCGGGACTTCCCAGGTCTTCGGCATGACCATGACCGGACCGGAGAAGTATTACTACCTCCTGGTCGCGCTGGCATTGCTGGTCATCATCATCAACGTCCGCCTGCAGCACTCGCGCATCGGCCGTGCCTGGCAGGCGATCCGCGAAGACGAGATCGCCGCCAAGGCGGTCGGCATCAACACCCGCAACATCAAGCTGCTGGCCTTTGCCATGGGCGCCTCGTTCGGCGGTATCGCCGGCGGCATCTTCTCGGCCATGCAGGGCTTCGTGTCGCCGGAGAGCTTCTCGCTGATCGAGTCGATCATGGTCCTGGCGATGGTCGTGCTCGGCGGCATGGGGCATATTCCCGGGGTCATCCTCGGTGCCGTGCTGCTGACCTTCCTGCCGGAGGTGCTGCGTTACGCGGTGACGCCGGTGCAGATGGCCCTGTTCGGCAAGATCCTGGTCGACCCGGAAAGCCTGCGCATGCTGGTCTTCGGTCTGGCACTGGTGCTGGTGATGCGCTTCAAGCCGGCCGGCCTGTGGCCGTCGCCGGAGCGTAGCCGGGAATTGAGCGAAAAGCCGGTGGAGGCCGTCAAATGAGCAACATCCTCCTGCAGGCCAATGCGGTGGCCAAGCACTTCGGCGGGGTCAAGGCCCTGCGTGACGTCAGCCTGTCGATCCGGCGCGGCGAAGTCTATGGCCTGATCGGCCCGAACGGTGCCGGCAAGACGACCTTCTTCAACTGCATGACCGGTCTCTACATTCCGGACGGCGGCGGTTTTACCTTCGACGGCGTGACCTTGCAGGCCGATGCGCCGCATCGCGCGGCCGAACTCGGCATTGCGCGGACCTTCCAGAACATCCGCCTGTTCGGCAACATGACGGCGCTGGAAAACGTCATGGTCGGCCGCCACGTGCGGACCAAGGCCGGCGTCTTCGGCGCGATGTTCCTCAACCGGGCAACGCGCGACGAGGAAGCGGCGATCCGCCAGCGGGCGGTCGAGTTGCTCCACTACGTCGATATTGCCGATCGTGCCGACGACCTGGCCAAGAACCTTTCCTACGGCGACCAGCGCCGGCTGGAGATTGCCCGCGCGCTGGCCACCGAGCCCAAGCTCCTGTGCCTCGACGAGCCGGCGGCCGGCATGAATGCCACCGAGACCGAGGAACTGCGCGTGCTGATCGAAGGCATCCGCAAGGACGGGACGACGGTGTTGTTGATCGAACACGATGTGAAACTGGTCATGGGCCTGTGCGACCGTGTCGCCGTGCTCGACTACGGCGCGCTGGTGATCGAGGATGTGCCCGCCGTGGTACAGAAGGACCAGCGTGTCATCGAAGCTTACTTGGGGGCGTGAATGCTTGAAGTAACGGGACTCCACGTCGCCTATGGCGGCATTCAGGCGGTGCGCAGCATCACCTTTCACGTGAACGAAGGCGAGACCGTGGCCCTGATCGGCGCCAACGGCGCCGGCAAGACGACGACGCTGAAGGCCATCTCGCGGATGGTCGAGGCCACCGGCGACGTCCATTTCTGCGGCGAGAAGATACTCCGGATATCTCCGCACGAGATCATCCGCAAGGGCATCGCGCTGGTGCCCGAAGGGCGCGGCGTCTTTCCGCGCTTGTCGGTGCTGGAAAACCTGCGCATGGGCGCTTTCGTCCGCGACGACAAGGCCGGCATCGCCGACGACATCGAGCGAATGTACGCCTACTTCCCGCGCCTGAAGGAACGCGCCGACCAGCTGGCCGGCACGCTTTCGGGCGGCGAGCAGCAGATGCTGGCCATCGGCCGCGCGCTGATCGCCCAGCCCAAGCTCATCCTGCTCGACGAGCCTTCGCTCGGCCT
>DKNF01000179.1 GCA_002470165.1 Betaproteobacteria bacterium UBA7395
GAGAACAGCGGCACGTCGTCGCGGTAGCGCTTGACGCGGTTGATGTTGCCCGGCATCACGGTGCCCATGAAGGCCTTGGCCTGTTCATAGACTTCGTCGGTGTCGATCAGGATCTCGCCGATGTCCGGCTGGAAATAATCGCGGATGGCGCGGATGACCAGCGAGCCTTCGAGGTAGATCAGGAAGGCGCCCGATTGCTGCTGGGCGGCGCCTTCGATGGCGGACCACAGCTGCAGCAGGTAGTTGAGGTCCCACTGCAGCTCTTCGGCTTGGCGGCCGATGGCGGCGGTACGGGCGATCAGGCTCATGCCGCCGGGAACTTCCAGCTGGTCCATGATTTCACGCAGTTCGGTGCGCTCGTCGCCGTCGACACGACGGGATACGCCACCGCCGCGCGGGTTGTTCGGCATCAGCACGAGGTAGCGGCCGGCCAGCGAGACGTAGGTGGTCAGGGCTGCGCCCTTGTTGCCACGTTCATCCTTGTCGACCTGGACGATCAGTTCCTGACCTTCCTTGAGCGCATCCTGGATGCGGGCCTTGCCCGGTTCGACGCCCGGCTGGAAATAGGCGCGGGAGACTTCCTTGAACGGCAGGAAACCGTGGCGCTCCGAACCGTAATCGACGAAGCAGGCTTCGAGCGACGGTTCGATCCGGGTGATGACACCCTTGTAGATGTTGCTTTTCCGTTGTTCCTTGGCGGCGGATTCAATGTCGAGATCAATCAGTTTCTGACCATCGACAATGGCGACACGGAGTTCTTCCGCCTGTGTCGCATTGAAGAGCATGCGTTTCATTGTTTTGGGGCTCCAGCTCGCTGGTGCTCACGGCAACGAAACGCCCATGCAGGCAGCGACAGGTTCAGTTATCGGGTTGCGTCATGTGATTGGCGGCAAAGGCGATGATGAATGTGCTGATCGTTAAATGATCGCGAGTCTTTTTATGAAATGCGCGATCTTGGAATTCCTGCAACGGGCGATCCGTGCGTGCTTGTGGCGAGCTAATCCGTTAACATCACTACTTTTGGTGAGTGAACTTAACCAGTCGTTTCACGTTGGTTTGTCCCGGGCAATTGGCACGGGAGGGACTTCGTGGCCTGCCGCATGGCAGTCGCGCTTGTAGCGCGAGGGCGGACGGTCTGACGGTTCGGCATCCCTTGCAAACAGAGACGTAAAACGCAGGCAGTATATTAGAAAATGAATGACACAGGTAACAATTCGGTCGCCCTGGTCGTGATCGGCGAAGAAGCGCAAGGGCAGCGCCTGGACAATTACCTGCTGCGGCACTGCAAGGGGGTGCCGAAAAGTCATGTCTATCGCATCCTGCGCAGTGGCGAAGTCAGGGTCAACAGCCGCCGGGTCGATGCGACCTACCGCCTGGAAATCGGTGACCGGGTACGCATTCCACCGATCCGCATCGCCGAGCGCCCGCAGGACGAAGTCGAGGAGGCCGCCAAGGCCCGGGTCGATCTGCCGATCATTTTCGAAGACGAGGCGATGCTGGTCATCGACAAGCCCGAAGGCATTGCCGTGCACGGTGGCAGCGGGGTCAGCTTCGGCGTCATCGAGGCCCTGCGCCGGCAGCGGCCGCAGGCCAAGTTCCTCGAACTGGCGCACCGACTCGACCGCGAAACCTCGGGCATCCTGCTGGTCGGCAAGAAACGGCTGGCACTGACGGCGCTGCACGACATGTTCCGCGAGCACGGCGCCGGTGCCGACAAGCGCTACCTGGTGTTGGTCAAGGGGCGCTGGATGAACAATACCCAGCACGTCAAGGCACCGTTGCTCAAGTACCTGACCGACAGTGGTGAGCGCCGGGTGTCGGTAAATGCCGAAGGCAAGGCGGCGCATACGGTATTCCGCCTGCTTGCCCGCTGGCCGGAAATGAGCCTGCTCGAAGCCCAGTTGAAGACCGGGCGGACGCACCAGATCCGCGTCCATCTGGCGCATCTCGGTTTTCCCATCCTCGGCGACGAGAAATACGGCGACTTCAATCTCAACAAGCGGCTACGCCCGGCCGGCCTCAAGCGGATGGCGCTGCACGCCTGGCGCATGGCTTTCCGCCATCCCTTGCTGGGTACGCCGGTCGAGTGCGTGGCACCGCTGCCGGACGGCATCCGCCAATACATGACGACGGTGGAGGCGCAAACCCCGCGTGAGTTTTCCGCCGACAACCTGCAACAGATCCTGGAGCATCAATGAAATACGAACTCGTGGTTTTCGACTGGGACGGGACGCTGCTCGATTCCGCCGGTGCCATCGTCAGGGCCATCCAGGCCGCCTGCCGCGACCTGGATTTGCCGGTGCCGGACCACGCCCGGGCCAGCCATGTCATCGGACTCGGCCTGGCCGACGCGATGCGCCACGCGGTCCCCGACCTGGCGCCGGAGAACTACCAGGCGATGGTCGACCGCTACCGTTTCCACTATCTCTCCGGGGATCACGCGCTAACCTTGTTCGACGGGGTGCCGGCAATGCTGGCGCGCCTGCACGCGGCCGGGCACATCCTGGCGGTGGCCACCGGCAAGAGCCGGCTGGGGCTGGAGCGGGCGCTTGACCACTCCGGTTTGCGGCCATTTTTCTCGGCCTCGCGCTGCGCCGATGAATGTCACTCCAAGCCGCATCCGCAGATGCTTGAGGAACTGATGGCCGAATTCGGCATGTCCGCCGGCGCCACCGTGATGATCGGCGACACCTCGCACGACCTGCTGATGGCGAAAAATGCCGGCGTTGACGCGCTGGCCGTCACCTATGGCGCGCATCCGCACGATCATCTGCTCGAACATGCGCCGCTGGCCTGTCTGCACGATGTCGCGGAACTCGATGCCTGGCTGATGTCCAATGCCTGAGCAGGCTATACTTGACCGGCGAAATCTTCACCCAGAAAGAACTTGATGGACCTCAACCCCCAACGCTCAGACAATGATCCCGCCTGGGAGAGAAAAACCCTGGAAAAACTGGCCTTTGCCGCGCTCAGCGAGCAGCGCGCGCGACGTCGCTGGGGTGTCTTCTTCAAACTGCTGGGCTTCGGCTACGTCGCCTTCATCCTGTTTGCCCTGATCGAATGGGACAGCAGCAAGGTTGCCGACAAGCATGTCGCGATGGTCGAACTGCGCGGCGTCATCGCCGCCAAGGGTGAAGCCAGTGCCGACAGCCTGGTTTCCGCGCTGAACTCGGCATTCGACGCCCCGAATTCGCAGGCCGTGGTACTGCGCATCAACAGTCCGGGTGGCAGCCCGGTGCAGGCCGGTATCGTCAATGACGAAATCCGGCGTTTGCGAGCCAAGTATCCCGACAAGCCGCTCTATGCCGTGGTCGAGGATGTCTGTGCTTCCGGCGGCTACTACGTCGCCGCCGCCGCTGACCAGATCTATGTCGACAAGGCCAGTGTGGTCGGTTCGATCGGCGTGCTGATGGACGGCTTCGGCTTCACCGGCACGATGGAGAAGCTTGGCGTCGAACGGCGCCTGCTGACCGCTGGCGAAAACAAGGGTTTCCTCGATCCCTTCTCGCCGCAGGACGAAACCCAGCGGGCGCACGCCCGGACCCTGCTGGCCGATATCCACGCCCAGTTCATCGATGTGGTCAAGAAGGGGCGTGGCGAGCGCCTGAAGGACAACCCGGACATCTTTTCCGGCTTGATGTGGACCGGTGCGCAAAGTATCCAGCTCGGGCTGGCCGACGGTTTCGGTACGGTTGAATCGGTCGCCCGCGACGTCGTCAAGGTCGAGGACGTGCTTGATTACTCGGTCAAGGAGAACCTCGCCGAGCGCTTCGCCAAGCGGCTTGGTGCCGGTGCGGTCGATAGTTTCTGGCGCGGCCTTTCCAGCAGCACTGGTGATTTCCGCCTGAACTGATCAAGCCAGCAGCAGGAAAACCGTCGGACGCCGCTCGATTTCGGGCGGCGTTTGTTTTTTCCACTGGGCAACGGTCAGTGTACGGATGAATTCGCCGGGTAGGGTCAGGTCGGTGGCGACGCACAGGCGGGTCGTTCCCTGGCAGGCCTGCAGGATGGCGTCGAACATCGCCCGGTTGCGGTACGGGGTTTCGATGAACAACTGGGTCTGGCGGCGCTTGCGTGATTCGGCTTCGAGTTCGCGCAGGGTCTTGCTGCGATCGACGTCCTTGGCTGGCAGGTAGCCCTGGAAGGCAAAACGCTGGCCGTTGAGGCCGGAGGCCATCAGGGCCAGCAGCAGCGACGACGGACCGATCAGTGGCACGACGCGGATGTTCTCGCGCTGGGCCAGGGCGACCAGGTCGGCGCCCGGGTCGGCGACCGCCGGGCAACCGGCTTCCGACAGCAGGCCGACATCGTGACCGGCGCGCAGCGGCGCCAGCAGGTGTTCGATGGCGTCCGGGCGGCTGTGTTCGTTGAGTTCTTCCAGTTGCAGTTCCTGCAGGGGCAGGTCGGTGCCGGCCGCCTTGAGGAAGGCGCGGGCACTTTTCGCCTGTTCGACGACGAAATGCCGTAGTGGCCGGACAGTGGCCAGAACGTCCGGGTGCAGGCTGTCCTGCGGCGCCGACGGGCCGAGCGGGACGGGAATCAGGTAGAGGGTGCCGGCCATCAGAGAATTGCCACGCCCTGATTGCGCAACATGTCGCACAGGGCGATCAGCGGCAGACCGACGAGTGCATTCGGGTCGTCGCCCTGCATGCCGGCGAGCAGGGCGATGCCCAGGCCTTCCGATTTGGCCGAGCCGGCACAGTTGTAGGCCGGTTCGCGTCGCAGGTAGTTGTCGATCTCGCTGTCAGTAAGCGTCCGGAAGGTTACCAGGGTCGGGATGCCGCGGACCTGGCTGGTGCCGGTGCGGGCGTTGTACAGGCACAGGCCGGTGAAGAAATTGACGGTCTTGCCTGATAATTCGCGCAACTGCGCAACGGCCCGTTCATGGGTGCCGGGTTTTCCGTAGATGCGGCCATCGACCGTGGCGACCTGATCACTGCCGATGATCAGTGCGTCGGGATATTGCTCGGCAACAGCTTTGGCCTTGGCTTCGGACAGGCGCAGGGCCAGTGGCTCGGGGGCTTCGCCGGGGAGGGCGGATTCGTCGGTCTGGGGGTTGGCGACGGTGAAGGGCAGGCCGAGGCGGGCCAGCAGTTCGCGCCGGTAGGGCGAGGTCGAAGCGAGTACGAGGTTTTGCATCTTGAAAGTTTTTGTGCAACAAAGCCTTGCGTCGATTTCTTGAGGCAGCACTTTGTTTTTGACTTGGCGAGCCAAAAATAATATCATCCGCCGTTTAAGTCGCAACAGATTCAGCTTGAAAAGAATCAATGATGCCTTCGCCTTTGCCCGGGATGCGCGTGTTCTGCAAGGAACGCTGGCGGTTTCGGCAATGGAACGCCTGCACGATCTGCTGGCCGAAGTGTCCGGGGAGGTTTCCTGGCATCTCGAAGGCTTCAGGGGAAAGCGTGGCGAGCCCTTGCTGCGCCTGACGGTGAGTGGATGCATTCCGCTGGCTTGTCAGCGCTGCCTGGACGCCATCGATTTCGAGCTGGACGTTGATCGTTTGCTGGAAGTCATCCCGGCCAACGCCGACGTGTCGCAAGACGAACTGGAAGACGACAGCCGGGATTTTCTGCCGGTGGAAAAGGAACTGGATGTGGCGGAGCTGGTCGAGGACGAAATTCTGTTGTCCCTGCCGGTTGCGCCGCGACATGATGGATGTGGTTTGCCTGGTGCGTCCGGTGCCGGTGAGCGGGTCAACCCGTTTGCTGCACTGGCCGGGCTCAAAGGCAAGCCGAACTGATTTTTTTTGGAGTAACAAAATGGCCGTTCAACAGAACAAGAAGTCCCCGTCGAAGCGTGGCATGCACCGTGCCCATGATTTCCTGACCGCGCCCCCGCTGGCTGTCGAGTCCACCACCGGTGAAACGCACCTGCGTCACCACATCTCCCCGAGCGGTTTCTACCGCGGCAAGAAGGTTCTCAAGGCCAAGGGCGAGTAATCGTTCATCGAAGGGCAGGTGGCTCCTTCGGGAGAGCCTGCCTTTTCTTTTGCCATGACAACCCGCATCGCCATTGATTGCATGGGGGGTGACCACGGACCGTCGGTGACGGTGCCCGCGGCTATCCGTTTTCTTGCAGAACATCCGGCGGCTCATCTCGTCCTGGTTGGTCAGGAGGAGGTTTTGCGTCCGCTGCTCGGCACTACGGCCGATGATTCACGCCTGCGCATCGTCAATGCGACCGAAGTGGTCGGCATGGACGAGTCGCCTGCGCTCGCCTTGCGCAACAAGAAGGATTCTTCGATGCGCGTGGCCATCAATCTCGTCAAGTCCGGCGAGGCGGATGCCTGCGTTTCGGCCGGCAATACCGGCGCGCTGATGGCGATCTCGCGCTTCGTCCTCAAGATGTTGCCCGGTATCGACCGGCCGGCGATCTGTGCGCCGCTGCCGACGATCAGCGGCCATACGCACATGCTCGACCTGGGCGCCAACGTCGATTGCGAACCGGAGCACCTGCTGCAGTTCGGGATCATGGGGGCCATGCTGGTTGCCGCCATGGAGCACAAGGATCGGCCGACGGTCGGCATCCTCAATATCGGCGAGGAAGAGATCAAGGGTAACGAGGTGGTCAAGGCCGCCGCTGACCTGTTGCGCAGTTCCGGCCTCAATTTCGTCGGCAACGTCGAAGGCGACGGCATCTACAAGGGCGAGGCCGACGTCATCGTTTGCGACGGATTCGTCGGCAACGTCGCACTGAAGACCTCCGAAGGTCTGGCGCAGATGCTGGCGTCGTCGTTGCGCAGCGAGTTCAAGCGCAACTGGCTGACCAAGATCGCTGCCCTGATCGCCATTTCTGTCCTCAATAATTTCAAGAAACGCTTCGACCACCGCCGCTACAACGGCGCGATTCTGCTCGGGCTCAAGGGGATTTCGGTGAAGAGCCATGGCTCGGCCGACGAATTGTCCTTTGGTTATGCCATTGCCCGGGCCTACGATGCGGCAGAGAACCGCGTCCTCGAACGGATCGCCGAGCGCCTGGCGCAAACCAATGCGGCTTCGTCCGCTGCTGTGGAGACAGTCTGAATGTATGCACGCGTGATCGGCACCGGCAGCTACCTGCCGGGCAACCCCGTCAGCAACGATGACCTGGCGGCGCGGGGTATCGATACCAACGACGAGTGGATCGTCACGCGCACCGGCATCCGCAGCCGTCATCTGGCTGAGGCCGGTACCACCTCAAGCGAGCTCGGCTTGATCGCTGCCCAACGGGCGCTGGAGATGGCCGGTGTTGCTGCCGCCGACCTCGACTTGATCGTTGTTGCCACGTCGACCCCGGATTTCATCTTCCCGAGCACCGCCTGCATCATCCAGGGCAAGCTCGGCAACAAGGGCGCCGCCGCCTTCGACGTGCAGGCCGTTTGCGCCGGGTTCACCTACGCGCTGGGCATTGCCGAGAAGTTCATCGCTTCCGGCTCGCACAAGAAGGCGCTGGTCATCGGTGCCGAAGTGTTTTCGCGCATCCTCGACTGGAATGATCGTGGCACTTGCGTGCTGTTCGGCGACGGCGCCGGCGCGGTGGTTCTTGAAGCGTCGGAGACCCCAGGCATCATGGCCACGGCGATGCACGCCGACGGCAGCCAGTTCGGCATCCTCAACGTGCCCGGCCAACTCTGTGGTGGCCAGGTTACCGGCGATCCCTTCCTGCGCATGGACGGTCAGGCGGTGTTCAAGTTCGCCGTGCGCGTGCTTGCCGACATCGCCGAGGAAGTCTGCGCCAACGCCGGTATATCCACGGCAGACCTTGACTGGTTGATTCCCCATCAGGCCAATATCCGCATCATTGAAGCGACCGGCAAGAAACTTGGCGTGCCCCGTGAGAAAGTGATCGTTTCAGTCGATCGTCACGGCAATACCTCGGCCGCATCGGTGCCGCTGGCGCTGGACGAAGCCGTTCGCGATGGACGCATCCAGCGCGGCCAGAAAGTCCTGGTCGAAGGTGTCGGTGGCGGTTTCACCTGGGGCGCGGCCCTGCTCGAATTCTGATAACAGGAGACTGATCGATGTCTTTTGCCTTCGTATTTCCCGGCCAAGGCTCGCAGAGCGTTGGCATGATGGCCGCCTACGGCGA
>DKNF01000252.1 GCA_002470165.1 Betaproteobacteria bacterium UBA7395
AGACGCCGCAGATGTTCCGTTATGGCCGCCTGGTCGAGGCGCTGGAAAAGCACAATGCCGTCACCGACGAAGCCGGCTCCATCGAGGCGCTGGGGCTGAAACCGAAACTGGTACGCGGCGATTCGACCAACCTGAAAGTCACTTTTCCGGCCGATCTGGCACTGGCCGCGATGATCCTGAGAGGCCGCAAATGAATATCCGAGTCGGGCAGGGCTACGACGTCCATAAGCTGGTCGAAGGCCGCAAGCTGATCCTCGGTGGCGTCGAGATCGAGCATCCGACCGGGCTGCTCGGGCATTCCGATGCCGATGCGCTGCTGCACGCGATCACCGACGCGCTGCTCGGTGCTGTCGCGCTTGGCGACATCGGCCGCCATTTCCCGGATACCGACCCGCGCTACGCCGGCGCCGACAGTCGCGTGCTGCTGCGCGCTGCCGTTGCACTATTGGCTGAAAAGGGCTGGCAACCGGTCAATGTCGACGCCACGCTGATCGCCCAGAAGCCGAAACTCGCGCCGCACGCGCCGGCGATGGTCGCCAACGTCGCCGCCGATCTCGGCATCGCCGCCGACTGCGTCAACATCAAGGGCAAGACCAACGAGAAGCTCGGTTATCTCGGTCGCGAGGAAGCGATCGAGGCGCAGGCGGTCGTTCTGGTGGTCCGTGCCGGCTGAGCCGAGCGCCCGCGTTTTCTTCGCTTTATGGCCGTCGACCGCAGTCGCCGACGAATTGGCCAGTCTGGCGGCTGAACTCGCCGCCAGTTGCGGTGGCCGCCCGACCCGCGCCGGGACGGTTCACCTGACGCTGGCTTTCGTCGGCAATGCCGCCGAGTCCCGCCTGGACGAATTGGCCGCCGCAGCGCGCGGTATTTCGCTCCCGGCCTTTGACTTGATACTCGACCGTGTTGCCGGCTGGGCGCACAACCGCATCATCTGGGCCGGTTGCACCGCGCCGCCGCCTGCGCTCGGCGAACTCGCCGGGTTGTTGCGCGAACGGCTGATTGCCGGCAATTTTGCGGTCGACCGCAGAAAAACGACATTTTTCCCGCATGTCACCTTGCTGCGCAAGGCCCAGCGGATACCGCCGGAAAAACCGCTGACACCCGCGCGTGACTGGCACTGCCAGGGTTTCGTCCTGGTCAGTTCGCAGTTGTCTGCAGCGGGTGCGGATTACCGCGTGCTCGCAAGCTATCCCTTCGCCTCCGGGCAGATGCAAGCGTAGCCAAGCCTTACTTGTCGGCGAGCACGATCAGGTCGCCGCTCTGTCCGTCCTGCAGGCGACGATGCTGCATGGCAACCAGCTGGTCGTCGGGATGCTCGGCGTGCAACTCGGCAAACAGCCGGGTGGCCGTAGCAGGATCGGCAAGCAGCGCGCGGTAGGCGGTCAGGTAGCGATCAAGCGGCGCCCGGCCTGCAGCGCTGGATGGACCCAAGGTTTCGAACACGGCGAGGGCGCGGGTCTTGCCCTTGAACACTACCTTGCCGACCGGTCGCACTTCGGCGCTGGGCACCTCGGCCAGGATGGTTTCCGAGATGCAGACGTAAGTGCCCAGATGCTTGTTGGCCGATTCCAGGCGCGCGGCGGTATTGACTGGATCGCCCAACGCCCGGTAGTCGAACATCGTCTTGCCGCCGAAGTTGCCGACGATCACCTCGCCGGCATGTACCCCGATGCGGGTGGCGCCGAACGGGATGCCTTGTTCGTTCAGGCGCCGTGCGTAGTCGCTGGCGAAAACCTCCATCTCTTGCGCGCAGGCCAGCGCCCGGGCACAGTGATCGGCTTGCGCCAGCGGGGCGGAAAACATGATCGCCACGGCATCGCCGACAATCCGGTCGAGCGTGCCCTCGTGACTGAAGGCGATGGCGATCATCCCGTCGAGGTAATCGTTGAGCAGCGCGACAGCGCGTGCCGGGTCGATGCCCTCCATCAGCGAGGTGAAACCGGCCAGGTCGGTGAAGATGAAACTGCAGGTCCGCCGCTGCCCGCCGAGCGCCATGTCTTCCTGATGCTCGATCAGGTGGGCGACGCGGTTGGGCGAGACGTAACGGGCAAAGGCCGTCCTGATCCAGCGCTGGTCGCGCTCGGTGATGAAATGGTGGGCCAGGCTGCAGAGGGCGAACGACCACAGGATGCCGAGCAGGGGCAAGGTCGGGTCGATCAGCAGGCGGCTGCCGGCGAACGATAGCCAGGAGCCGGCGAGCACGGCAAGCATCAGCAACAGGCAGGCGCCGGCTGCCATCATGGCGCGCGTGCGCAGCGCCAGGAAACCGGCCAGCAGGCCGCCGGCGAGCAGCGCGGCAAATTCGAGTCCCTGGGCCCAGGCCGGGCGTTCAAGGTAATGCCCGGTCAGGATCTGCTCCAGCGCTTCGGCGTGAACTTCGACGCCGGGAATCAGGCCGAATGGACTGAAGCGCAGGTCCATCAGGCCTTGCGCGGAACTGCCGACCAGCACGATATGGCCGGCCAGCGAAGCCAGTGCGGCATCGTCCTCAAGGACCCGCCAGGCTGGCAGGGTGCGAGCCTTCTGGTGGCCGCTGTAATGCACCCAGATTTCCCCATGCGGCGTCGTCGGGATGCTCAGTTCGCCGATCCGGATTTCCCCCAGGCCGGCGTTGTCGCGATTGCCGGTCATCTGTTGCAGATGGCCGGCGCTGCGCAGGAAAATTACCGGCGCCGCCTGGGCTACCCGCAAGCTTTCGCTGACCAGGGTCGGTAACGGGATGTCGCCCTGGCGCAGGACGAGCGGCACACGCCGGACCACGCCGTCGTTATCGGGCACGAAAGTCAGCGCGCCGTTGCCGCGAGCGGCGTTTTCCAGTTCAGGCAGGGCGGGGACCGCGCCGGCAAAGCCATGCACCCAGGCGACCTGGCTTTCGCCGAGATTGACGAAGGCGGCCTTGCGTGCCGGCGATTTCGCCTCGTTGCCGGTGCGCGTCAGGGCAAAACCGAGCACGGCGTCCGACTGCGTCAGTTGTCGGGAAAACAGCCGGTCGTGATCGGGCAATGCCTCGATTTCCTGCCGCAGGCCGCCCGCCAGCTGCCACAGTTCGGCGATGGCCGTCGGCGATGTGCGGTCGGGTTCGGCGAACATGACATCGAATCCGATGGCGGCGACGCCGGCATCCGTCAAACGGGCGCTCATCCGGGCAACGAGGTTGCGCGGCCAGGGCCATTGACCGAAGCGCGCCAGGCTCGCCTCATCGATGTCGATGACCCGTACCGGCACCTCGACATAGACACGCGGCTGCCAGCGCTGATACTGATCGAAAACCGCATGGCGGACGACCTGCATCGAGGTATCGGCGAGCGCCTGGACGACGATGACCAGGACGATGACGGCGAGCGGTAGGAGAAGTGTCCAGCGGGAAACGCTTTTCATCGCAAGACCTGACAGGGTCGGTTATTTGGCTGATTATCCGGTACTTTCCTATGATACGCTGAAGCCTGATGGCGAGTCGTTTGAGCATGCACGACATTGTTCGGAGGGTTGCAAAATGAAAAACAAGATAATGGCATTGATGTTGTCCGCTCCCATGCTTGTGCTGGCTGCGGATTCGCCGGTCGGTTTCGTCAAGACGGTCAACGGCGAAGCCTCGGTCAGCCATCAGGGCAAAGCGGTCAGGGCCGAGGTGGGTACGCCGGTATTCGCCGGTTCGGTCCTCAGGACGGCAGCCCAGGCATCGCTCGGGGTCACCTTCAAGGACGAGACGGTGATGTCCTTTGGCCCCAATACCGAACTGACGGTGACCGAATATCTCTACGCGCCCGGCCAAGGCAAGCTCAAAATGGGCAGCAAGCTGACCCGCGGCAGCCTCAACTATGTTTCCGGCGTGATCGCCAAACTGCAGCCCGATGCGGTTTCGATAGAAACCCCGACCGGCACCATCGGCGTGCGCGGCACGCATTTCCTGGTCAATGTCGGGGAGTAAACCATGCGCCGAATTCACGCCAAACTGCTTGCCGCATTTCTGAGCATCGGCCTGCTCGGCGGTTGTGCCAGCAAGTCCTATGTCGTCCTGCTCGACAATCCCGATGGCTCCACCGGTGCAGTGGTGATCAAGGGCAGCAAGGGGGAGCAGGTCGTCGATCAGTCCGGCCACGGTGCCGCGCTGGACGGCTCGACCCGCGCCGCGCCGGTGGCGGCGGAAACAATACAGCGTGACTTCGGTAGCGCCATGGCGGCCCGGCCGATACTGCCCGAACGCTTCCTCCTGTATTTCGAGAGCGGCGGTGCCCGCCTGACCGAAGCCTCGGCAGCGCTGTTGCCGAAAATCATCGCTGCCGCCAACCGGCGTCCGGCGGTCGACGTCTCGATCATCGGCCACACCGACACCATCGGCAAGGCCGAGGTCAATGAGGCGCTGGCTTTACAGCGTGCCCAGGTGATCGCCGATCTGATCAAGGCCAGGGGACTGAAAGTCCATGCGCTGAGCGTCGAATCGCACGGCGAACGCAACCTGCTGGTGGCCACGGGGGACGAGGTCAGCGAACCGCGCAACCGGCGGGTTGAAATTTCCCTGCGCTGACGTTGAGGAATCGACCGCTGCCTTGAACAGCCGAAAGGATTGATCATGCCCGCAAGGTTCCAGTTCCGTTTTCAGTACTGGGTGTTGTCGGTACTCATGCTGATCGTCCTGTCGCTGACTGCCGGTTTCCTGTTTACGGTCTTCGGCAAGTTCCAGTCGATGATGGAGGACAACGCCCGCGAGCGCTTCTCGTTGCTCGCCCGCCAGTCGATCGAAGCCACCGGCGAACTGGTCGGCAAGGCGGGACTGATTGCCGGCAATCGAGCCGAAGACCGCCGCCCGTTTGATCCGGATGGCGCGGTACCGGAGCTGCTTGCCTCACTGGCGGTCACCCCCGATTTCTACGGTCAGTATTTTGGCCTGCCCGACGATGGGTTCGTCCAGGTCATCGGGATACGCGGCGACAGCCGGCTGATCGAGACGCTGCAGGCGCCGGCCGACACCTGGTTCGCCATTCGCCGGATCACAACCGTGACGGGTGGAGAACGTCAGGAGCGCTGGACCTTCCTTGACCGGCATCGTGAATTGCTGGGCCAGCGGGAAAATGCGGCACGGTTTGCGCCGACCTCGCGACCGTGGTTCCAGAGCGCCATGAAGAATCCGGGGCTGGCGGTGACGCCCCCGTATCTCTTTGCCTCCACCGGCCAGCTGGGGTTGACCATTTCCCGCGCCGTGTCCGGCCAGGCCGGCGTATTTGCCGTCGATATCAATCTGTCCCGACTGCAGGATTTTCTCGGCGAGCTTCCCTTGTCGCCCAATGCCGCGATCATGCTGCTTGACGCCGAGAACCGGGTGATCGGTTACAGCCTGCGCGGCGAGGCTTTTTCGGCTCTGGCAATCGAACCGCTGACCCGGCTCGACGCCATTCCCAACCCGACCTTGCAGGGCCTGGCCACGCTCAAGGAGCAGGATGGTGCGGCCGTCGTGCAGCTTGCGCAGTCGGGCAAGCCGGCGGATTTCGTGGTTGTCCGGCAATTGAGCGAGGCATTTCCGGGAGCGCGTTTCACCGTCATCGCCCTGGCACCGATCAGCGACTTTTCCGGTCCGATCGAGAAAGCGCGCGGCGACGTGATGGCGGTATCGATCGGCATCACCTTGCTGCTGGTGCCGCTGGCCTTGCTCGGCTCGCGTCGGGTAGTCCATGCACTTGCCGCCCTGGCGCGGAATTCGGAGCGCCTGAAGCGCCTGGATTTCTCCGTCGAGCCGCAGCAGCCGGCCTCGTTCCTCTACGAGATCAATGCTCTGGGCGATGCCCAGATCGTCCTGCAGCACTCGATCCGGGACCGTACCTCGGCGCTGAATGTGGCCCAGGACAAGCTGCAGCACCTGGTTGAAATTGGGCTGATGCTGTCGCGGGAAAAAAACCGTGAGAAATTGCTGCGCCACATCCTGAAAAGTGCCCAGGAAATATCCCGTTGTGCGGCGGCGACGCTATATCTGAAAACCGAGCACGATACCCTGCGCTTTGCCCTGCGTACCGCCAGCGATGACCTGCATGATTTCGAGGTGCCGCTGCACGATCCGGTGAGCGGCGCACCCATGACCGGCTACGTATCGACCTATGTGGCGCTGAATAACGAGACTGTCGTCATCGACGATGTATACGGGGATACCCGCTTCGATCTCTCGGGGACCATGCAGTTCAGCGAGAAAACCGGGATGCGCGTGGTGTCGATGCTGACCATTCCCCTGTCGCCACGCGAGGGCGAGGTGATCGGGGTGCTGCAGTTGATGAACGCCCTCGATCCGGAAAGCGGAGTAGTCATCCCCTTTGCCCCGGAACTGGTGAGTTTCGTCGAGGCCCTGGCCGCACAATCGGCAGTCACGCTGGAGAACGTCAATCTGCTGGAGTCGCAGAAGCAGTTGATGGATGCCCTGATCAAGCTGGTGGCCGGCGCAATCGACGCCAAGAGTGCCTATACCGGCGGTCATTGCGAACGGGTGCCCGAACTGGCGATGATGCTCGCCGAAGCGGCTGCCGCGGTCGACAGCGGACCGCTGGCCGATTTTCGTTTCGCCAGTGAAGATGAGTGGCGGGAATTCCGCATCGGCGCGTGGCTGCACGATTGCGGCAAGGTGACGACACCTGAATACGTGGTCGACAAGGCAACCAAGCTCGAAACGATTTATAACCGGATTCACGAAGTTCGCACGCGTTTCGAGGTCCTGCTGCGCGACGCCGAGATCGAGCGCTTGCGAGCGATCCACGAGCGCGGCGAGGATGCGGCAGCGGCCGATGCCCGCTTTGCCGAGCGGCGGGCGCAACTGCTCGACGATTTTGCCTTCATCGCCGAGGCCAATATCGGCGGCGAATTCATGGCGCCGGAAAAGGTGGCGCGCGTCGGACAGATTGCCGAAGAGACCTGGCTGCGTCATTTCGACGACAGCCTGGGACTGTCGCAGGAAGAAATCCGTCGGCGCGGACCATTCCCGGCCCAGCCCCTGCCCGTGCGCGAGAGGCTGCTGGCCGACAAGCCGTGGCATGTGGTCCCGCGCGAGCCAGGGCGCCAGACTTTCGATCCGGCGCATGGCTGGAAGGTGACGGTGCCGGAAAACCTCTACAACTTCGGCGAGGTATACAACCTGGGAATTGCCCGTGGCACGCTGACTGAAGAGGAACGCTTCAAGATCAACGAACACATCATCCAGACGATCCTGATGCTGGAACAACTGCCGCTGCCGAAATCGCTGCGCCGGGTGCCCGAGTACGCCGGCACGCACCACGAGACGATGATCGGAACGGGGTACCCGCGACGGCTGAACGCCGACGATCTTTCCATCCCGTCGCGGATCATGGCCATTGCCGACATCTTCGAGGCGCTGACGGCGTCGGACCGGCCGTACAAGCCGATGAAGACGCTGTCGGAATCGATCAAGATACTTTCCTTCTTCAAGAAGGATCAGCATATCGATCCGGTGTTGTTCGATCTGTTCCTGACCTCCGGCATTTACCGCGTCTACGCCGAACGTTTCCTCAAACCGGAGCAGATCGACGAGGTCGATATCAGCCGCTTCATCGGCTGAGCGTCTTCAGTCTGCGCGCAGTATCAACCGGGCCAGCAGGCCGCCGCCCGGGTTGGCCAGCAATTCCAGCCGGCCGCCGTGCAACTGGGCGATGCGCTCGACGATGGCCAGGCCGAGTCCGGTCCCGCTGGCGTCGGTGCGGGCGTTTTCCAGGCGGGTGAACGGACGCTTGAGGCGCTCGGTTTCGCCTTCCGGAATGCCGGGGCCGCAATCGGCGATTTCGATGCGGATTTCCCGGTCGACCGCAACAGCCTTCAGGCTGATGGCGCCGCCGCCGTATTTCCAGGCGTTGTCGAGCAGATTGACCACGGCACGGCTGATGGCGCGCGGGCGGACGCTGGCGGTCGATACGCCGTCCAGGTCGATTTTCAGACCGCGGCCGATGGCCGCCTGGCGCTCGCCGATGGCGGCGAGCAGGGCGGCCAGGTCAGTCGCTTCCGGCGCCTCGCCGGACTCGGTGCGGGCGTAGTCCATGAACTGCGAGATCACCGCTTCCATCTGCTCGATATCCGCGACGATGCCCTGGCGGGCGCTTTCGTCGGCGACGCTCATTTCGGCTTCCAGGCGCAACCGGGTCAGCGGGGTGCGCAGGTCGTGCGAGATGCCGGCCAGCACTTCCGAGCGATCCTTCTCATGGCGGGCCAGATCGCTGGCCATGGTGTTGAAGGCAGAGGCTAGTGCCCGCATTTCTTCTGCCCCATCCTCGGGCAAGGGCGACGGTGTCTGGCCGCGGCCGACGGCCTGTGCCGAACTGGCCATGGCTTTCAACGGGCGGGTAATGCGCGAGGCGATCAGCCAGGCGACCAGCAGGGCCAGTGCCACGGCCAGCGCCGCCCAGCTCAGCCAGCGGGTGGCGAAATTCCGGCTGACCCGCTCGCGTGGCAAAACCAGCCAGTATTCGTCTTCGTCGCGCTCGTCGAGCCGGAAGCTGATCCAGAAACCCGGTTCGTCATTGACCTCGGCGGCGATCCGCGTCGCCGGGCCGAGCCGGGCGACGACCGCTTCGCGCATCAGCTGGTGAAAGCGCGAATCCGGCATCGGCAGGATGCGATCCTGGGGTTCGGCCGGCAGCAGGCGAATGCCCTCGCGCGACGAGAACTCGGCGAACAGTCCGGGGCGCTTGTCCGGCGCCGCGGCGAACAGCGAGGCACGGATCAGGTTGACCGCCGAGGTGGCCATGTTGGCGGACTCGCGGGCGCGCGGTTCGACATCGATATGGCTGAACAGCGCCAGCCAGCCAGCCGTGCTGCTCAGCACCAGCAGGGCCAGCAACAGGAAGGTGCGCGCCAGCAGCGAGCGCGGCATCAGCTTTCCTTGGCGGCGCCGTCAGGCATGAAGACGTAGCCGAAGCCCCAGACCGTCTGCAGGTAGCGGGGCTGCGAAGGATCCTTCTCGATCAGCTTGCGCAGGCGGCTGACCTGGACGTCGATGGCGCGGTCGAAGGGGCCTTGCTCGCGGCCCCGGGCCAGGGTCATCAGCTTGTCGCGCGACAGCGGCTGGCGCGGGTTCTGCAGCAGGACCTTGAGTACGGCGAATTCGCCGGTGGTCAGCGGCAGCAGTTCGTCGCCGCGCTTCAGGGTACGAGCCGAAAAATCGACTTCAAGATTGCCGAAACGGATGCTTTCCGGGGTTTCCTCCGGGGCGCCGGGCGGCATGTTGCCCTGGCGGCGCAGGACGGCGTGGATGCGGGCGAGCAGTTCGCGCGGATTGAAGGGTTTGGGCAGGTAGTCGTCGGCCCCCATCTCCAGGCCGACGATGCGGTCCACTTCGTCGCCTTTGGCGGTCAGCATGATGATCGGCGTGCGGTCGCCCTGGCCGCGCAAGCGGCGGCAGATCGACAAACCGTCTTCGCCCGGCATCATCAGATCGAGGACGATCAGGTGGTAATGCTCGCGGCTGCGTGCCTTGTCCATTTGCTGTCCGTCGCCGACCGCCTTGACGACAAACCCCTGCTCGCCAAGGTAGCGGGTGAGCAGTTCGCGCAGGCGGGCGTCGTCATCGACGACCAGGAGGTGTTGGTTGTTTTCGTTCATGCTCGAAGGATAGCGCCTGACGGAAAATGGAGTACGGCAAATGGTAACAAAGGATATCGACGAGCCACGCCGGGAAACATTCGATTACAACTTGCCGCGCTGTGGGGGTAACCGTGGACGGACAATGAATATGCTCCGAAAAGGATAGAATACGCCGCACCATGAAGTCCCGCTCACTGATCCTGATTCTCTCGCTGATGGCGACCGCGCCGGCTCTGGCCGAGCCACCGCGGCGCGAACTGCCGCCCGAAGAAAAGCGGGAAATGCGCCAGCAGATGCGGGAGCACTGGTATCGCGAAAACATCGGCCCGCAACGCGCCGATGATGCACGTCCGGCAAACTGGCGAGATTTACCCCCCGATGAACGCCGCCGCTTGCGCGAGGAAATGCGCCAGCAGAATGACCGCGATGATCGCCGGGACAAGCGCGGCTCGCGCAAGGGCGACTAATACCGCTGCCTTGGGGCTCTCCGGTAGAATGATGCCCCATGCAGATACTTGCCCTAGAAACCTCCACCGAAACGGGTTCCTGCGCCTTGTGGCAGGACGGCGCGGTGATCGAACGCATTTGTCCGCCCGGGCGCTCGCATTCGGAAACGCTGTTGCCGCTCGTGCGCGAATTGCTGGCTGAGAGTGGCATCGCCATCGGCCAGCTCGATGCGATAGCCTTCGATACGGGTCCCGGTGCCTTTACCGGCTTGCGCGTGGCCTGCGGTGCCGCCCAAGGGCTGGCTGTCGCCGCCGACCTGCCGCTGCTGCCGGTGGTCAGTCTGGAAGCCATGGCCGCCGCGACCGGGGCAGAGCAGGTGCTTGCCTTGCTCGACGCCCGCATGGGCGAGGTTTACAGCGCCAGCTATCGGCGCCGGGGCGACGTCATGGTTCTGCAAGGCGGTATCCGGGTCACGGCACCGGACAATGTCGATCTGCCATCCGCCGACTGGCTAGCCTGCGGCAATGCCCTGACGGCCTATCCGGCACTGGCCGAACGCCTGGGGGCTGCCCTGACATTAATGCCGGCCATCCTGCCGGAAGCCTCATGGCTGGCCCGTCTCGGGGCATTGAAATTGGCGGCCGGCGAGGGCATCGATCCGGCGCTGGCGGCACCGCTGTACATCCGTGACAAGGTCGCCAAGACGATCAGTGAACGCTTGAGCGAAGGTGGGCGCGCGTGAATCGTCCGCTTCCGTTGCTGACCGTCGAGTATTTTCCGATGGCCGAGTCCGATCTCGACGCAGTCGCTACGCTGGAAGCCTCGCTGCAGGCTTTTCCCTGGACCCGGGGTAATTTTGCCGATTCCCTGCATGCCGGCTACAGTGCCTGGGTAGCGCGTCTGGGCGGCGAACTGATCGGGTTTTCGGTGGTCATGCGCGTGCTCGACGAAGCGCATCTGCTGAACATCGGCGTCGCCGGGAAATATCAGGGGCAGGGCTACGGCGCCCGTTTGCTGCGCAATGCCATGGACGCCGCCCGCATGGCCGGTACGCACCGAATGTTCCTTGAAGTGAGGCCGAGCAACGCGCGCGCGGTCGAGCTCTATCGCCATTTTGGCTTCCGGCAACTGGGCGTTCGTCGGGAATACTATCCGGCGGCCATCGGTCGCGAGGATGCGCTGGTTTTCGAAAAGGAGCTGGCATGAGCCTGAGCCGGGAACAGATGCTGGTCGAAATGGGCATCTCGCCCCTGTGGGTGTTGCGGGACGCGCCGCCGGCATCGCCGCCCGAGCCGATACCGGTGGTCGCGGCCGACGCACCGGCCGTGGAGCTAGTCCCGGAGCAGGCATCGCCATCAACCGTCGCCACCGATACGATGGACTGGCCGACGCTGGAGGCGGCGATCTCCGAATGCCGCAACTGTGGCCTTTGCCAGCAGCGCAAGCAGGCGGTTACCGGCGTGGGCGACCGCAATCCCGACTGGCTGTTCATCGGCGAGGGGCCGGGAGCGGAAGAGGACATGCGTGGCGAGCCCTTCGTCGGGCAGGCCGGCAAGCTGCTCGACGCCATGCTGGCGGCGCTCGATCTGGCCCGCGGCGACAAGGTTTATATCGCCAATGCCGTGAAGTGCCGGCCACCCAACAACCGCACGCCGGAAGCCGCCGAGATGGCGGCCTGCCGCCCCTGGCTGGTCCGCCAGATCGAGTTGCTCAAACCACGTGTGATCGTGCTGCTCGGCAAGGCTGCCGTACATTCGGTACTGGGCGATGACCGGGCGCTCGGCGCCATGCGCGGCCAGTCTTTCGAGTACAAGGGCATCCCTGTGGCGGTGACTTACCACCCGGCTTACCTGTTGCGCAACCTGCCGGACAAGGCCAAGGCCTGGGAAGATCTACTGTTTGCCCGACGGCTGCTGAAGCGGGTAAATCAATAAAATTAACAGCCCCTAGGGTAATACCCGGTTCCCGCGGCATGCCTTTGTTTTTAAGCTATGACGAACAACACAAAGAAGAAGAAGGTGTTCGTCCATGTCGAATCCCCTCGACACAAACAACGGCGGGCCAATTTGCAATCTCGATTACCTGCTGGTGAATCTTGGTCGTAATCGGGCGGCCGCCAACCGGCTGGTTCAGCTATTCCTCGAAAATCATCCCCACTTGCTTGCCCGGCTCGAACATGCGGCAAAGGAGAATGATATTGCGGCGATGCAGGATGTCGTGCACGACATCCGCGGAAGCTGCGTCCTGTTTTCGGCGCACCGTGCCGTTGCGCTGGCGCGGGAACTCGAATACGTCCTGCATTGCCACCGCCAGGATGGAGCGGGTATCAACTGGCTGGCGCGCAGTGCCGCACTGCGCAATGCGCTAGTCGCAGTCCATGACGAACTGAGGCGTTACCAGGAAGAGAATCCGGCTTCCGATCTCAGTTGAGCAGGCCGTTCTGAACGGCGAAACGTGTCAGACCGGTGACGTCGTGGACGCCAATCCGCTGCATCAAACGCGCCCGATGAAACTCGACGGTTTTCGGGCTGATGCCGAGATCGCGGGCAATTTCCTTGGTGGTGTGCCCGTTGGCAACCAGGCGCAGGATCTCGGTTTGCCGTGCGGTGAGTCCATCGCAAGGCGAAGCCGAATCGGTGCCGTGTTGTTCGCTGATTTTCGATGACAGGAAGGGGCGTTGTTCCATGACGGCCAGCAAGGCCTGCTGCAACTCGTCGAGGATGAAATCCTTGAGCAGATACCCGTTCGCGCCGGCATCGAAGGCCTGGTCGACAACGTCACGCCGGTCGATGCTCGACAGGATCAGGATGCGCACTTGCGGATTGCTGCGACGGACCAGTCGCGCCACCTCAATGCCCGACAGGCCTGGCATGGCAATATCCAGCAGGACGACATCGGGCGAGCTACGTTCGATCTCCGCGATGGCCTGCCGGCCGTCAGCGCATTCGGCAAGCACTTGATAGCCGGGGAGCGATTCGAGCAAAGCCCGAATGCCTGCGCGGACCAGCAAGTGGTCGTCTACTAAAACTATTCGCACGGTATTCATCGTGCGGACAGAATATGCCAAAACCGCCGCCTTGTGCCACCCACTGGGGTTTTACCTTGGGGCGCCTAGCACCGGCATGGTGATACCCAAACGCAGGGAGAGCAGGCGCAACAGCAAGACGATACCCATCGCGGCCCAGGCCGCGTTGACCGCAGGCAGTCCGAGTTCCTGCATGGCGATCAGTGACAGTGCGCCAATCCAGGCTGCCGTTGCATACAGCTCTCCCTTGAGGAAGATGCTGGGGACGTCATTGCACAGGATGTCGCGGAGCACGCCGCCGACCACGCCGGTGATCACGCCCATCAAGCTGGCGGCCAGCCAGGGCACATGCCACTGCAGCGCGATCTGGGTGCCGATGATGGTAAACAGGGCCAAGCCGATGGCGTCGGGTATCTGGAACAACTGCTGCGGCACGTTGATGCGGCGGACCACGAAAAAAGCCCCCATGCCGGTCGCCAGGGCAGTCATCAGGTAAGCCTGGTCGGCCACCCAGAAAACGTTGCGATCGAGCAGCAGGTCGCGGACGGTGCCGCCGCCAAGCGCCGTGGCCACGGCGACCAATAGCGCCCCGATGAGATCCATCTGCTTGCGGCTGGCGTCGAGCACACCGGTCAGTGCGTTGACTGCCACCGCTGACATGCCGACCCAGTAGAGCAGGGCGTCCATGCTCATGTCAGCGCAGGTTTTCCTTCATGGCCCGCTGAGCTTCGCGCTTGCCTTCCTTTTCCTGCTGGTCGGCACGTTTGTCGTATTGCTTCTTGCCCTTGGCCAGACCGATTTCGAGCTTGATCCGGCCGCGGACGAAATGCAGGTCGAGCGGGACCAGCGCGTAGCCGGCACGCTCGACCTTGCCGATCAACTTGCCGATCTCGCGCGCATGCAGCAGCAATTTCCGGGTGCGTACCGGGTCGTGGTGGTTATGGGTCGATGCCGTCGACAGCGGGCTGATGTGCATGCCGATCAGGAACAGCTCGCCATGGCGGATGATGACGTAGGATTCCTTGATGTTCATGCGGCCAGCACGAATCGCCTTGACTTCCCAACCTTCAAGGACCATGCCTGCCTCATACTTCTCTTCGACGAAGTAATCGTGAAAGGCTTTTTTGTTGACCGTAATGCTCATGCCGCCACGCGATCCATTAAAATCCGCGATTCTACAGGATTACAGGAACGCTGCCGCCGCATGGCCCTGGTCGAAAAAACAGTCTTGATCGAACATTCTGCGCAGCAGATGTTCGAGTTGGTGGATCGTTGCGAGGACTATCCGGCTTTCCTGCCGTGGTGCAGTCGCACCGAGCTCAAGTTGCGCGACGACACGAAGACCGTGGCGACGCTGCACATCAACTACCACGCGGTGAAGTCGAGTTTCACCACCGAGAACGACAAGGAATTCCCGACCCTGATGAAAATCCGTCTGGTCGATGGCCCGTTCCGGCATCTCGAGGGGGCCTGGCATTTCCGCCCCTTGGCTGAAAACGCCTGCAAGATCGAGTTCAGGCTGCATTACGAGTTTTCCAGCAAATTGTTCGAGAAGATCATCGGCCCGGTGTTCAGCCACATCGCCAACACCTTCGTCGATGCCTTCGTGCGCCGTGCCGCGCAGGTCTATGGAGCCAACCATGGCGGATGAAATGATCAACATCGAAGTCTGTTACCCGCTGCCCGACAAGCAGGAAGTTGTCCGTTTGCGTCTGCCGGCCGGCAGTGTGCTGAAGCAGGCGGTTGAAGCTTCGGGGCTGGTCGAGAAATACCCGGAAATCGATCTGGCGAAGAACAAGTTCGGCATCTGGAACAAGCTGTCGAAACTCGATGCCGCGTTGCGCGACTTCGACCGGGTGGAAATCTATCGGCCGCTGATCGCCGACCCCAAGGAGGTACGCAAGCAACGGGCGGCCGAAGGCAAGGTCATGAAGAAGGGCGCCGGCGATGCCGACGCCTGAGGCTTACTTGCAGGCATCCTGCATGATGCGGCGGGTGCGGTCCATTTCCTGCCGGCGTTGAGCCGGGCTGATGACCGAGACGCTGCCATCCTTGGCGGCCTGACTGACCGGCGTATCCGATTGCAGCATGCGGTAATTGTTGCGCGCCCGCTCGCAGGTTTCGCGTTTTTCCTTGAGCGCGGCGGCTTCCTTTTCGGCTTTCTCGGCTTTTTCCCGCGCTTCCTGCTGACGCTTGCGGAACTCGACTTCCTGTTCTGCCGCCGATTGTGGGGCGGTCTGGGCCGGCGGTTCTGCGTTTGCTTTTTCGGGCTCAGTCGTGCCGGTCGCCACATTCGGCTGCCGTACGCCAAGCGAGCGAGCGCCGCGCGCACTTGCCGGTGGCGGCGTGTCGGAAATGACTGTCTTGCCGCTGGCGTCCTTCCACTGGTAAGTCTGGGCCTGCGCGGTCATCAGGCTGACACTCGAGGCCAGTGCCAGTGCAACAATCAGCGATTTCTTCATGGTCCGGTCATCGGGCTTTGCAAAGGATTTCTGTATAATACGATTTTGTGACCTTGGATCAAAGGCCATGCGACTTCTGCAAAAAGCCCTGACTTTCGACGACGTCCTGCTCGTCCCCGCCCATTCTCAAGTTCTTCCCCGCGATGTCAGCCTCGCCACGCGCCTGACCCGCGACATCACCCTGAACCTGCCGCTGCTGTCGGCCGCCATGGATACCGTGACCGAAGGCCGGTTGGCTATTGCCATGGCCCAGGAAGGCGGTATCGGCATCATTCACAAGAACCTCTCGTCCCGTGCCCAGGCCGCCGAAGTGGCCAAGGTCAAGCGTTTCGAGTCGGGCATCCTGCGCGATCCGATCACCGTGACGCCGAACATGACGGTGCGCGATGTCCTTGAAATCACCCGCCAGCACAAGATTTCCGGCCTGCCGGTGATCGACAAGAACGGCAAGGTGGTCGGCATCGTCACCAACCGCGATCTGCGTTTCGAAACCAACCTCGACCAACCCGTGAAGTCGATCATGACGCCGCGCAAGCGCCTGGTTACGGTCAACGAGGAAGCCAGTGTCGAGGATGCCAAGGAACTGATCCGTCTGCACCGCCTGGAGCGCGTGCTGGTGGTCAATGCCAATTTTGAACTGCGGGGCCTGATTACCGTCAAGGACATCCTCAAGTCGACTGAACATCCGCTCGCCAACAAGGACGCCAGCGGTCGTTTGCGTGCCGGCGCCGCGGTCGGCGTCGGTGCCGGTACGGAAGAGCGCGTCGAATTGCTGGCTGAGGCCGGCGTCGATGTGGTGGTCGTCGATACCGCCCACGGTCATTCGCAGGGCGTGCTTGATCGCGTTCGCTGGGTCAAGAAGAACTACCCGCAGATTCAGGTCATCGGCGGCAACATTGCCACCGCCGACGCCGCGCGCGCACTGGTTGATGCCGGCGCCGACGGGGTCAAGGTCGGCATCGGCCCCGGTTCGATCTGCACCACGCGCATCGTCGCCGGTGTCGGCGTGCCGCAGATCACCGCCATCCAGAACGTTTCCGAAGCGCTCAAGGGCACCGGCGTGCCGATGATCGCCGACGGCGGCATCCGTTACTCCGGCGACATCGCCAAGGCGATCGCCGCTGGTGCCGACACGGTCATGCTCGGCGGCCTGTTCGCCGGTACCGAGGAAGCCCCGGGCGAGGTCGAGCTGTTCCAGGGCCGCTCCTACAAGTCTTACCGCGGCATGGGGTCGCTGGGTGCGATGCAGGCCGGCTCCTCGGATCGCTACTTCCAGGAGAACACCGGTAACGTCGACAAGTTCGTGCCGGAAGGTATCGAAGGCCGCGTCCCGTACAAGGGCTCGGTACTCGCCGTGATCCACCAGTTGATGGGCGGCCTGCGCTCGTCGATGGGCTACCTGGGCACGCCGAGCATCGCCGACATGCACGAGAAAGCCTGTTTCGTCGAGATCACCTCGGCCGGCATCCGCGAGTCGCACGTGCACGACGTGCAGATCACCAAGGAAGCGCCGAACTATCACCTCGACTGATCGTTCCAGTGTCCAGAAGGGCGGCTAATTCAGCCGCCTTTTTCATTCAAGGTTGTGAACATGTCCCACCAGAAAATCCTCATCCTCGATTTCGGTTCCCAGGTCACCCAGCTGATCGCCCGTCGCGTGCGCGAAGCCAAGGTCTTCTGCGAGATCCATCCCTACGACGTCTCGGATGACTTCATCCGCAACTACGGCGCCAAGGGCATCATCCTGTCGGGCGGACCGAATTCGGTCACCGAGGGCGATACGCCGCGCGCGCCGAAGATCGTTTTCGAACTGGGCATTCCGGTGCTCGGCATCTGCTACGGCATGCAGACCATGGCGCAACAACTGGGCGGCAAGGTGATGACTGCCGAGGCGGCCGGCAAGGCGCGCGAATTCGGCTATTCCGAAGTGCGCGCACATGGCCATACGGCGTTGTTGAAGGACATCGCCGACTTCACCACGGCCGAAGGTCACGGCATGCTCAAGGTCTGGATGAGCCACGGTGATTCCGTGATGGAACTGCCGCCCGGCTTCAAGACCATGGCGTCCACGCCCTCCTGTCCGATCGCCGGCATGGCCGACGAAAGCCGCAAGTTCTACGCCGTGCAGTTCCACCCGGAAGTTACGCACACCGTGCAGGGCCGTGCCATCCTCGAAAGTTTCGTGCACGGCATCTGCGGCTGCGGCACCGACTGGGTGATGGGCGACTACATCGCCGAAGCCGTTGCCGCGATCCGCGCCCAGGTGGGCAGCGATGATGTCATCCTCGGCTTGTCCGGCGGCGTCGATTCCAGCGTTGCCGCGGCGCTGATTCACCGCGCCATCGGTGACCAGCTGACCTGCGTTTTCGTCGATCACGGCCTCTTGCGCCTCAACGAAGGCGACATGGTCATGGACATGTTCGCGCGCAACCTCGGCGTCAAGGTCATCCGCGTCGATGCGGTCGACGACTTCATGGGCAAGCTGGCCGGCGTCTCCGACCCGGAACAGAAGCGCAAGATCATCGGCAAGGAATTCGTCGAGGTCTTCCAGGCCGAATCGAAGAAGCTGGTGTCGGCAAAATGGCTGGCCCAGGGCACGATCTATCCGGACGTGATCGAATCGGCCGGCAAGGGCAAGAAGGGCGCGCACACCATCAAGAGTCACCACAACGTCGGCGGCCTGCCGGAAGACATGCACCTGAAGCTGCTCGAACCGCTGCGCGAGCTGTTCAAGGACGAGGTCCGCGAACTCGGCGTCGCTCTCGGCCTGCCGCGCGAAATGGTCTATCGCCACCCGTTCCCCGGCCCCGGCCTGGGCGTGCGCATCCTCGGCGAAGTCACGCAGAAGGCCGCGCAACTGCTGCAGCGGGCCGACGCCATTTTCATCGATGAGCTGCGCGCGACCGTGGCTACCGAACGCGATGTCGCGGCCGGCGCCTGCACCGAAGCTGATGTCGGCAAGACCTGGTACGACCTGACCAGCCAGGCCTTCGCCGTCTTCCTGCCGGTCAAGAGCGTCGGCGTGATGGGCGACGGCCGCACCTACGAGAACGTCGTCGCGCTGCGTGCCGTCGTTACCAGCGACTTCATGACCGCGCACTGGGCGCACCTGCCGTATGAACTCCTCGGCCGGGTGTCCAACCGGATCATCAACGAAGTGCGCGGGCTGAACCGGGTGGTGTACGACGTCTCCGGCAAACCGCCGGCGACGATCGAGTGGGAATGATCCCGGGAAAATAAAAAACGCCCCTGAAACCAGGGGCGTTTTTCTTTAGCTGTTTGCTGGCGGCTGTTTTCCGTTACTTCGCACAAAACTGACGATCAAGGTGATTACCGTCAGCGGCAGCACGTAGCCAAGCATGGTCGAGGAGAATGCGGACAGGCTGTCGTGCTGGGTGGCTGCCAGTACGAGGTAGGCCGTGTAGGCGACGTAATACGCGATGAATACACCGCCTTCCCAGCGGGCAATTTCGCGACCGGTAACAAAGATGGGCAGGCAAGCGAAAGCAACGGCCAGCATCACCCACAGGTCGAAATTGCGTGCCGCTTCGGAAACGATGATTCCACCGTCGGCGATGAGGCTGGAGAATCCGAGAACGGCAAGTATGTTGAAAATGTTGCTACCGACCACATTGCCGACGGCAATATCGCGTTCGCCGCGCCAGGCGGCAACCAGCGAGGTGGCGATTTCCGGCATCGAGGTACCGACAGCGACGACGGTCAGGCCGATGACGAGATCACTGACGCCAAAGATCTTTGCGACCGCGACAGCCGAATCGACCAGCCAGTCGGCACCGATAACCAGCAAGCCCAGTCCGCCGATCACCAGCAGGGCCTGCACGCTCCAGTGGGCATCCCAGCGGCTGCTGGTGTCCGGCATTTCATCGGCGAACTCAGCTTCGGCCTCCTTGCTTGCGCGGCGCGACTGCGTGACCAGGAAGACCGTGTAGACGATGACCAGTGTGAAGAGCAGGGCGCCTTCGCCGCGCCCGATGTTGCCGTCCATGGCAAAAACTACGAACAGCAGGCAGGTGCCGATCATGATCGGGATTTCCTGGCGGATGATCTGTTCATTGACTGCCAGCGGGACGATCAATGCGGACAGGCCGAGAATCAGGAGGATATTGGCGATATTGCTGCCGACCACGTTGCCAATCGCCAGGTCGCCGCTACCGTTGAGCGCGGCACCGGCGGATACGGCCATTTCCGGCGCGCTGGTGCCGAAGGCGACAATGGTCAGGCCGATGACCAGCGGTGAAATGCCGAAAGTCAGCGCCAGACGGGCCGCGCCGCGCACCAGCAGTTCAGCGCCCAGGGTCAGGGCAGCAAGCCCCAGGATAAACATCAGTATATGTTCGAACATGATCGCAATACGAAAACGGTGAGGGGGAAGTGCCTTTCAAGGCTGCGGTATACTACGCCTCCGCCTCGCTCGCCACATCGAATAATGACTTCGGAAAATACTGTTGATATCCAGCCGTCCGGCTTGAGCGACGAATATTTCATGCGCGAGGCCATATCCTTGGCGCGGGCGGCCGAATGCCTTGGCGAAGTTCCGGTTGGTGCCGTCGTCGTGCTCGACGGAAAAATCGTCGGTCGCGGCTTCAATTCGCCGATCGGCGAGCATGATCCGACGGCGCACGCGGAAATCGCGGCCTTGCGCGATGCAGCCAGGACGATGGGCAATTACCGCTTGCCGGGTTGCGAACTGTACGTGACGCTGGAACCTTGCGCGATGTGCGCCGGTGCGATCATGCATGCGAGGATCAGCCGGGTCATTTACGGCGCGCGCGATCCGAAAACCGGCGTTCATGGCAGCGTGGTCGATCTGTTCGGTGTCCAGCGGCTGAATCATCATGCCAGCGTGGAAGGCGGCATTCTGGCCGACGAATGCAGTCAGTTGCTGTCCGCCTTCTTTGCCGGGCGGCGCCGGAAAACGACATGAAACTCATGATCTCGGTCGCCCATCAGCGCCTGCAGGTAAAGGACGACGATGGTACGCTCCTGAAGGAATACGCCGTTTCGACCGCCAAGGCCGGGGTCGGCGAGCAGTCGGGTAGTTACCGGACACCACGCGGAATGCACGTCATCCGCGCCAAGATCGGTGCCGGTCAGGCGGCCAACACCGTATTCGTCCGCCGCCGGCCGACCGGGGAGATCTGGACGCCGGAACTGGCCGAACAATTTCCGGGACGCGACTGGATCCTGACGCGCATCCTCTGGCTGTCGGGGTGTGAGCCCGGCCACAACCGTCTCGGTTGCGTCGATACGATGCGCCGCTACGTCTATATCCACGGCTCGCCGGATACGGCGCAAATGGGGGTTCCCGGATCGCATGGCTGCGTGCGCATGCGCAACGCCGACATCATCGAGTTGTTCGACCTGGTGCCGTGCTATACGGCCGTCGAAATCCGCGAAGACTGAGTTTCGCTGCCGTCTGCGGCAAAGCTTTTCTCGTACAACACCATGTCGCCGGCCGCATTGCGCAGCAGCAGCGTCGAGGCGCGCGTGCCGTAATCCGGCGATTGTACGAAGACCGCGGACAGCAGCCGTTCCCACGCGAGCGGCACGCCGGTGTCCGGTAGGCGGTCGTCGGTTTCGATGCTGCGGTCAGCCAGGAGTTCGAAGAAGGCGGCTTCATCGGGTAGCCGATCGAGCGCCCGGGAAAAGTTCTCGCGCGCCTTGAGCAGTTTCGGCCAGGGCGTGTCCAGGCGGTGGTTGGATAATCCATAAACACCCGGCGGCAGGCTGCGGTAGCCGGGGTCGCGATTGGAGGCGTAAACCAGCGTTTCCCGGTCGGCAAGCAGCAGGTTGAAGCCTGAGTAATCGCCCGGCGTCAGCGCTTCGGCGTAGGTCTGGGCCGCTTGCTGGTCGAGCAGAAAACGGGCAGTGAGTTCGCCGCGCGAGCGCTTTCCTTTGACAGCGCCGGGCTCGCGCACATTGGTGACGGCCGCGAAGCGACCGTCGCGGGTGGCGCCCAGCCAGGTGCCGCCGGCTTCGAGATCGCGCCCGCCAAACACCCGCGCATCTTCTTCCCAGAAAGCGGCAGACGCCGTCGGCCGGGCATGAAACTCATCGCGGTTGGCGGCGACCACCAGCGGGTAAGCCGGATGGACCTGCCAGCCGACCAGGATCAGGCACATCGATCCCGGTCAGGCCGGATTGACCGCGCTGGCTGTCACCTGTTGTCCATCGCGGCTGCCAAGACGCAGGTTGCCAGCGTAGTTGGACTGAACCACCGCCAGCGCCACGTGACCGCCGGCGGGCGAGGGCGCACCCAGCATCACCTTGCCGCTGGCCTGTTCCAGGTTGTCGGGCGAATAAAGATCGGCACCGGCAGTCAGCGGAATGTCGGCACTCAGTCGGTAGAGATGGCGCTTGACCTTGCCCAGGTACTGCGTGCGGGCGACGATTTCCTGCCCCGGGTAGCAGCCCTTGTTGAAACTGACGCCGCCGATCTTTTCGAAATCCGCCATCTGCGGCACGAATTCTTCCTTGGTGGCCAGGCTGACCAACGGGAAGGCTGCCTGCACATCCAGCCAGCGCCAGGCCGGCACGCCGGCCGGGCGTGCCTTGACGCCGAGCTTCTGCCAAAGCACGGGCAAGGCGGCCACCGGGGCAGCCAGGATGTAGCGTTGGGCGTCGACATGAATGATGCTGGTGCCGTCGCCGCTGCTCGTGGCGCGCATGGTGCCATCGGGGATAGGCAGTCCGGCATCGGTCAGCGCTTCGGCGGCTTGCGGGCCGGCCAGGCCGAGCAGGACCGTGTCGCTTTCCACCTGCAGCTTGACCTTGGCGCGCAGGATGAACATCTGCAGGCGCTTGGCGGTGGCTTCGAGCAGATCGGCTGCCAGCAACATCCGGTAGCTTTCGTTCTCGTGCCAGACGACGAAGCTGGCCTGCATCCGTCCCTTGGCCGTACACCATCCGGCATGCTGGGCGGCGCCCTGGGCGAGATGATTGACGTCGCTGGTCAGTTGGCCGTGCAGGAAAGTCTTGGCTTCGTCGCCGCTGGCGCGGAGGATCGCCAGGTGCGTCAGCGGTACGAGGACGGTTTGCCGGCTGGCTGCCAGCAATTCCGCCTGAGCGTCGCCGAAGTGCAGGACTTCCGGAACATCTGCGGCAAAGCAGGCGTCGGTCGATTCGAGAAAGCTGCGCCAATGGGGATTCATGAGGGCTCCTTGAGGTTTGGGCTATTATATCGCCCGTTTCGGTGCACGCTTTCGTGCGCACATCCATGCTCGTTTCCGACGGGCAAGACCAGCCAAAGCGTCACGAGTTCCCATGCGTCTTGTTTTTCGTCTTGTTGCCCTGTTGTTGATTGCCGCCATCGGTTTGGCCGCCAGCTTCGTCTGGTGGACCCAGCAGCCGATCGAGGTTTCCGAAAATGCGCTTGAATTCCGCGTCATGCCGGGCAGCAGCCTGCGGGCAGCGGTCAGGCAAATGAACGAGGCAGGCTTGTCGGTCGATGCCGACCTGTTCGTCCTGCTCGCCCGCTGGCAAGGAAAAAGTGGCGCGATCAAGCCTGGCACATACGGCACTTCGGTCGGCGAAACACCGCTCAGCCTGCTCGAAAAACTGGCCAGCGGCAAAGTCATCCAGGCCAGCATCACGCTGGTTGAGGGCTGGACTTTCCGCCAATTCCGCGCCCGGCTCGATGCCCATCCGGCGTTGCGGCACGATACGCTGGGCATGAGCGAGGCGCAGATCATCGCCCGCCTAGGACTGCCGCTGAGCAGTCTGGAAGGCAGGCTGTTTCCCGATACCTACCTGTTCGACAAGGAGTCGAGCGATCTCGAACTGATCGCCCGGGCGGTCGCCTCGATGCAGGCCCGACTGGACGAAACCTGGTCGCAACGTCCGGCAGGCCTGCCGTACAAGACGGCGGGCGATGTCCTGACCATGGCCTCGATCATCGAGAAGGAAACCGGCCGCGAGGAAGACCGCGCCCATGTTGCTGCCGTCTTCGTCAACCGACTGCGCATCGGCATGCGCCTGCAGACCGATCCGACGGTCATCTACGGGCTGGGCGAAGCTTTCGATGGCAATCTGCGCAAGATTCACCTGCAGACTGATACACCCTACAACACCTATACGCGGGCCGGTCTGCCGCCGACGCCGATCGCCATGCCGGGGCTGGCCTCGCTGCGCGCGGCAATTTCACCGGCTGACAGCACTGCCATCTATTTCGTTGCGCGCGGCGACGGCACCAGTCAGTTTTCACGAACACTCGACGAGCACAACCGTGCCGTGAACCGTTACCAGAGAGGCGGAAAATGAGAGGCAAATTCATCACTTTCGAAGGCATCGACGGGGCCGGCAAGAGCAGCCATGTCGAGTGGCTGGCCGAGACCCTGCGCGGTCGCGGTCTCACGGTCCTGGTCACGCGTGAGCCGGGCGGCACCCCGTTGGGTGAAAAGCTGCGTGAATTGCTGCTCAACGAATCGATGCACCTGGAAACGGAAACGCTGCTGATGTTTGCCGCCCGCCGGGAACACCTGGCCCAGCGTATCGAACCGGCGCTGGCGCGCGGAGAATGGGTGATCTGCGACCGTTTCAGCGATGCCACCTGGGCCTATCAGGGTGGCGGACGCGGCCTCGACAAAGCCAAATTCCTGGCACTAGAACACTGGGTCCATGAACATCTGCAACCGGATCTGACCCTGTTGTTTGACCTGCCACTCGAAGTTGCGCGGGAACGCATCGTTCTGGCCAACCGCGTACTCGACAAATTCGAGCAGGAGCGCGCCGATTTTCATCATCGCGTCCGCCAGGCGTATCTGGATCGCGCTCAGGCCAGCCCCTCGAGAATTCGCACGGTGGCTGCCGACAACAGCATCGAACAAATTCGCAAACAACTTGAAGTTATTGTTTCAAGTATTTGTTAATGAACATTTTAGAGATACATTCCGACACCTGGGAGAGCCTGCAGTCCAGGCGTGATCGCCTGCCGCACGCCTTGTTGCTGATTGGCCAGAAAGGCCTGGGCAAGTTTGCGCTGGCCCGCGAGTTTGCTGCTTCGCTACTGTGCGAGAGCCGTACCGAGAACGGCACCGCCTGTGGCCATTGCCTGGCTTGCAACTGGTTTGCCCAGGGCAATCATCCGGATTTTCGTTTGCTGCAACCGGAAGCGCTCGCTGCGGCAAGCGAGGTGGAAGAGGGCAAGAAGAAGCCCAGCCAGCAGATCACCATTGACCAGATTCGCGGCCTTGACGAATTCCTGGGGGTTGGCAGCCACCGCGGCGGGCTCAGCATCGTATTGATCAACCCGGCCGAAGCAATGAACCGGAATGCCGCGAATTCGATCTTGAAAATACTTGAAGAACCTCCACCAAATATATTGTTTTTATTGGTTTCCGGAGAGCCTTCCGGTTTGTTGCCAACGATACGCAGCCGCTGCCAGATACTGTCCGTGGCAACGCCGCCCCAGCAGGTGGCAGTTGCCGCACTCAAGGCATCCGGTATTGCCGACGCGGAGCGCTGGCTGGCACTGAGCGGCGGCTCCCCGCGCTTTGCCGAAGAAATGGCCGCCGCCGGGCAGGGGAGTTGGCTCGATGTTCTGGTGACTCGCCTGCAGGAGGGGCGCAACGCATCGCCGCTGCAAATGGCCGGCGACCTGGAAAAGCTGATCAGGGACAGCAAGGGCAGCCTGCAGCTCAAGCAGGTTGTAGAAGCCATGCAGAAGTGGCTGGTCGACCTCACGCTGAGCAAGAACGGCTTCTCTGCGAGATATTTTCTGGCCCAGCAGGCCAAAATCGGCATGCTGGCTGATATGATTCCCACCGTTCGACTGATCACTTTCTATCGAAACATGAACCTGCGTCGCCAGGAAGCAGAGCAACCGCTGAATGCGAGACTCTTCCTGGAAAGCATTTTTCTGGACTACCGAGCACTGTTTTCCGCAGATCGAGGATGAGCGAAGCCAAAACCGCCCCGCAGCGCCCCAGCGTCCTGTCGCTGAACATCAACTCGAAATCCGCCCTATACGCGGCCTTCATGCCGCACCTCCGTCATGGCGGGATATTCATTCCGACAACACGCGGCTACACCCTGGGCGACGAAGTCTTCATGCTGCTCTCCCTGATGGACGACCCGACCAAGCTGCCGATTGCCGGTACCGTGATCTGGGTCACGCCGGCCGGCGCGCAGAATGGTCGCGCGCAGGGGATCGGTGTGCATTTCAATGATGACGAGAGTGGCCAGGAAGCGCGCCGCAAGATCGAAGGTCTGCTCGGCGGCGTCCTGCAGTCGGCTCGCCCAACCCACACGCTCTGATCCGACCGATGCTGGTCGACTCGCACTGCCATCTCGATTTTCCCGGACTCGCCGAGCGCTTGCCGGACGTCCTGTCGGCCATGCAGGCCAACGATATCGGCGCCGCGCTGTGCATCGGCGTCAATCTCGAAGATTTTTCCCGCGTCCTGGCCGTTGCCGAGCAATCTCCGATTCTCTACGCGACGGTGGGCGTTCACCCCGAATACACCGATGCCGAAGAACCGGACGAGGAGCGGCTGCTGGCGCTGGCCCGTCACCCGAAAGTCCTCGGTATCGGCGAAACCGGGCTGGATTATTACTGGCACAAGGATAAGCCCGAGTGGCAGCGGGCCCGTTTCCGCACCCACATCCGCGCTGCCTTGCGCTGCGGCAAGCCGCTGGTCGTGCATACTCGCGAATCGGCCGAAGACACCATCCGCATCCTGCGCGAGGAGGGGGCTTCCGCGGTCGGCGGGGTCATGCATTGCTTCACCGAGAATTGGGAAATCGCTCAACAGGCGCTGGACATCGGCTTCCATCTCTCCTTTTCCGGCATCGTCACATTCAAGAATGCGCACATCGTCAAGGATGTGGCACGCCGGTGTCCGCTCGACCGTCTGCTGATCGAAACCGACGCGCCGTACCTGGCGCCCGCACCATATCGCGGCAAACAGAATGAACCGGCTTACGTGCGCTATGTTGCCGAGGAAATTTCCCGGCTGCGTGAACAGCCGCTTGAAACCATTGCCGCTGCAAGCACCGAGAATTTCAGGCGCCTGTTCCGTCCGGAGACATGAAAATGCTGAAGAAAACGCTGGTTGCCGTACTGTTCGCCACCACCATGCCGCTGCTTGTCCATGGCAGCACCTACGACGATCTGATCCAGGGGGCCAGACTGGGCGACACCAACGCCATTGGTCGACTGCTGGCCCGTGGCGCTTCGGCAGACACGACGGACATCGAGGGCAATACGCTATTGATGCTGGCTGCCCGCGACGGCCATGCGCAATTGGCCGAATTACTGGTCAATCACCGAGCCAAACTCAACGCCCGTAACGCCGCCGGCGACACGGCCCTTGGCTTGGCGGCATTGCGTGGGCACCAACGCATTGTCGAGATACTGGTCGCGGCAGGAGCATCCCAGGAAGTTCCGGGCTGGCCGCCGCTCGTTTATGCGGCTTTTGGCGGCCATTCGGAGATCGTCGCCTTCCTTTTGCGCCACGGCGCCAACGTCGATGCAGTCAGCGAAAGCGGCATGTCTGCGCTGATGGCGGCAGCACGGGGAGGTTTCCGGCCCATCGTCAACGCCTTGCTTGCAGCGAAGGCGAACACGGAACTGCGAACCGACCGCGGTGAGTCTGCGCTGGATATCGCGCTTCGCTTCAACAATACGGATATCGCCGAACAATTACGCGCCGTGTCAGCCCAGCAAGCAACGAAGCCGGCTCAGTAGTTAGAAATACTAAGGTTCTGATGATGGGAGAAGGCGGCAGGCGGAAAAACACCTTTTTCCCCACTTCAACAACTTCGTATAATTGGCCCCCTATGCAAAACGCATCGTTGCGCGATGTGAAAACCCACAGATTTTGGGGATAAGGCCGGGGATAACCCGGCCTTTTGCTTTCCGGTCAATCGCTTGCGCTCTTGTGTGAATTCCAACGGTAAATGCAACTCATGAGGTGTTTCGGCGCTCCGTACACATCGCTATTTGCAACTGGTAACAACGATCTGTGCGACTAAAACCATCCTCACATCGATAGATGCTACTGACCACGAAATGCGAGATTTCGTAAGGCATTGAATTTACTTGCGACCTCAAGATTTTTCCGCATCCAGTAGCGAAAACGGAAGTTGAGTTGCACAAACCAATGGAATTCACATCTTGCCTACGGAATGAGCAGCAGACCCGCCGAATTGGTCTGTAGAGAGGGGGAGCAGGGGAAACGGACCTGCGGATTACCTGGGCGGCGTCACGGCGACCCGCGACGGCGACCGGGCCACCCTACGGGCGGCACAGCCGGGACGGCCGGCTGTCTGGATCGCCTGCTAGGCGTGCGTTTCGTTGGTGCCTTGCCGTTCGGGGGGAAGCTATAGCGCCGCCAAGTGCGGCGAACTGCCCCAGTCAGCAGCAGACCGGACCCCCGGCCAGTGGCCGGGGTCCCCCCCGGTCAGCCGCTGACGCTGGCTGAAGTCGGCGTAACAGATTGTGTTGGCGTGTCGCAGATAACCCAGCGAGCGGAGCCATTCCACGCGATACGGACGGCGCAAGGCGTAGCCTGATCGATGGTGTAGCCTAGCTCAATGAGTTCGTCAGTCTGCAACGTGCTGACGATCTGACCGTTTTGCGAGACGGCGAACAGGTGGCGAAGGGTTGCGCCCTTCACCGAGCCGACTACATGAAAACCCCGACCGGCGAACGGTTCCGGTGGCCCCTCGCTGGTGGTATGAACGGCAACGGTGGTTTCGTCTGGTTGCGGCTGCGCCGTGTCAGAGACGACAACGCCATTGACGGTTTCAACGACGCGCACCGGCTTGGGTTTGTCGTCGTCTTTCGCCATACCGTTTTTGAGCGGGTTGAGAGACACGCCAGTGCCGAACAGGATGGCGAAGAACAGGACGAAGGAAACAGCCGCGCCGATGAACGGCCAGCGCATCCAGATCGGGACGATATCCTGTGCAGCCAGTTCAGAGCCGCCGCCCCTTGTATGCGACTTATAGAGGCCGAAATACTTGGAGTGGTATTCCCGGATCGACGTATTGACGACCTCACCGCGAACACCGTCCTGCACCTTGCGGATGTATTTGTCCTCGCGGCCAAAGGCAGTGGCCTTCTTGACGCGGTAGCAGACTTGAACCAGATCGATGATCGACTTGCTGACCTTGCCGTAACTCTGCGTAATCAAGAGGACGTCGGCGGACTCGTGCCGGTGTAGGGAATACCATTCCTCAACGTCGCGCCGAGTGGCCCCACGAGGCAAACACAGGTGGCATTCATCGATGACATACAGCGGTCCGCTGCCGTTGTCTGGATGCCGCCACGGATCGCCGTAGTCTTCGGGATTGGCGAAAGGCCGGTCGAGAAATTCCGGGCCAACGTTGCGCATGAAGCGCATGAACGTTGCAGGATCGCGGGTGCCGGGTATCGGTTCCGGGGGCTTGCCGAGGGTCTTGGTCCGAATCTCGATCAGCGATGTGTCGAAGCCCAGCTGGTCGAAGCGGTCCAACTCAAGCGGCAGATTAGTGATTACCTTGCGGCCAAGGTTTAGCGCCTTGATGACGTGGTAAACGGTTGCCTCGTAGGACTTGCCGCCGCCGGGCTGGCCGATCAACAGGTTAATCATGATCGCAGTCGACTTCGCCGTCGTCGTCGTCGAATTCAACGTCGTCAGGATCGGCGAGCATGTAATCGATCATGTCATACGCTTCCTCGCAGGTATAGCCGTCGTCCATGAGTTCCTGAACAAGCTGTTCCGGGTCTTCTTGGGCCATAGCGAGATAGTCAGGACGTGGCATTAGCTACCGAGCCTCACAAATGGGATCAGTTGAAGAATCAGCCGGATGCCAATGGCAGCGGCGACGATGGCAAAACAGTCGGCGAGGCCAATCAAGCCGAGGACGTTGATAACCTCACCGGGGAGCGCGCCCCATGCACCAATTGAGGCATCAAATGCAGCGACGTTGATCGCATTCAGGAGGCCAACAACGAAGCCTAGAATCTGGTCGAGGACGTAGGCGACCAGATCAACGGCCATGTCCCAGACGGCAGTAAATACAGCCTTCACCAGTCCAAAAATCCACTCAGCAAAGCCGATGATGGCTTCCCAGATCGCCTCTATGACGTCGAACATATCAACCCCCGAATATCAGTCGACGCGCCAGCAGCAGCGCGGATATGAGCATCACGACACGAATGAACGTCCAGACGTAGCAGGGGAATTCAATATTCCCGCCGCCGAAGTTCATGCCTGCGCCGATGTTCATGGACATGGAGAACGGCGAGCAGGTGCCAGAGTTCGGCACGTTCGTGGGGATCAGCTTCCCGACAAGGCTGAATAGCTGGCTGTTCTGGACTTCGGCATATCGGGCATCGAGGACGCCCTGTATGCCGTTTTCGTACTTCTTCGTATAGAGGCCTTCGGTTTCGGGGAATTCGCCGGGCGTGTATTCACCTTCGCCGCAGTCGTCGCCCTCGCAATCACCGTCGCCGTCGCCGCCATCACCATCACCGTCGCCGGTTTCGCTTTCTGTGCCCTCAGTGGTGCCAGCAGGGCCAGCCATGCCGCCCGTAGAGGTGGTCGTGGTGTGGGTGTGGCTGGCGCTGGTCTTTGGGTCCGTGGTCTTGGTTTCGGTGGTGGTCTTGGTGGAGTTGTCGGGAAAAGTTTCCTTTTTCTCCCGTACCTTGACGTCAGGCTTGCGCGGTGATGGCGTGCCTTCGGGGATACAAGCGACTTTGCCACTACTGGAGGTCAAGACACCCTCGGAAGCACCGCAGGGCGGTTCCTTGGGTTTTTGTGGCATTTCAGGCGCAGCGGCTGGCGGTGTTTCGCCAGAGGTTTGACAGGCCCAACCTGTGTTTGTGGCAGGGCTGGACACAGAGCCGTCATCGTATTGGAAGGACTCTCCGCCGCCCTGCTGCACGACGCAGCCATTCGAGCAGGCTTCAAGCTGACCCTTGGGAAACACGAAAGGCCAACCGGCATTGACGACCTCACCGGTGCCATACGATGAAGTACATTTTTTGCGGCATCCGTTCATCGGCACCCATTCGTGACCGGACGGACAATTGCAAGATGCAGGCTTATCGACTGGTGCCGTGTTGCCTTCGGGCGTGCCGTACATGGGGCAGGTAGCTTCGGGATCACACATTGTTCCGTTGAGGACATAGCCGGACGGGCATGAATACACGGTAGGCGTACAGCCGATGGTTTGCCCGGACTGAGAAACCGGAAATTGACCGGAGGCACATCGCAACGTTGCGATGCTGTTATAGGTGGAGTATTGACCGACGCAGGAACCGACAACAGCCTGCGCGTTATAAACGGTCGGCATAGGCGTCGAATTGCGTTGAAAAACGGAATTTTGAGGACAGACGCCGCCAGGGGAGTCCCAACTCGTTAAACCGCTGTTCGAGGTGTAATAAAGAACAAACGGCGAAGGGCCGGGAGTCGCAGGTATCGACTGAGCAAAAGCCGGAATGGAGAAAAAAAGCGCAAAGGCGAAAAAAAGCCGATTAACCATGCCAGCGGCCCCACGCCATGACGAAAACAAAACCGGAGAGCGCCCCTAGCGTTGCTATGAGTGCCCAGAACAACGCGAGGAGCGCCCCGGTGGCCATGACTTAGGCCTTCTTGACGCCGCGCTTGCCCAGGTCGATGCCCTTGAAGGCCATTGCGATGCCGATCACGAGGACGCCGGTAGCGCCAACCCAAGTGGCAACGGTGGTGAGGTCGACTGCTGCGAAGATATCTGCCATTTGAACTACTCCTTAAAAAATACCGGATAGCGCCGGTTCGCTTTTTCCCTAGTAGGCGGGAAACCGTTACAGCTTGCGAATGACACCGGTAGCGATGCCAATCACAGAGCCGAGAAAGTGGAAAAAGACCACGGAGCCAAAGCCCCACGACCAGACATAAAAGATTTGGGCGGCGTCGATGCCGAGCAGGGCGAGTTCTTCAGCGCTCATTTGCTGTTTTCCTTGCAGGAGAGCGAGAAGCCAATGACGCGGCCCTCTTTGTCGGTAACAGGACAGCCGACTTCCAGCGGTTTAGCGGCACGATATTTAGCGTCCTGTACCGAACCCGGAACATCCGTGTAATGAGTCGGCGTAACGTGCCCAACAAGATCGACCGGAGCGACAGCGACCCAGAGCGCGGCGGTTGCGGTAGCCACATAATGACCCGGCATTTAAGCCGCCCTCAGTTCCGGCAGGCCGTACCATTCCGGCGCGGCCAAGGGTTTGAGGGAGTGCTGGGGCAGGGCATCCAACATGCGCTGCAATGCTTCCTCAGCATTCGGGCGACCATCGAGACGGCGCGGTTCGGATACGTCAAGACCGTATTCAAGCAGGGCTTTGCGGTGGCGCTTCCATGTCCGTTCAGACAGGAGGCAGCGAAGGTCACGACCGTCGATCCACGACAGTGCGGACATGCGCAGTTGCCGGGGCATGTCGGCGACAAGGCGCACAGAGTTGTCAGAGCGAGCGAGCAACAGGGGGGCCGTTTCGGCGTTGTATAGGGCAATCAGTTTTGCCATGGTGATATCTCCCGTGTAACGGAGGTTTTTCCCGCGTAGGTAAAGGGCGCCGCATTTCACTTCGACGCGAACTAGGCCAAGGTCCATGGCCATCTGATATTCCTGCGATTGCTTGACAGCGGCCTTGGCGTCGTCGCCCTTGGCATGTGCCAGCATTTCAGGCCCCTTCCGGTAGCAGACAACGCCACGGTGCAGGCGCTGCCCCTTCTTGTTCGGCATGCCGAAGGACACGGACTCGTTGCCAAACGCGGACTTGCTGACGCGTGCCAGTCGCCGGCCTTGCATGTCGCGCATGATTTCGACGGCCAGTGCATCGCTGCCGGCGTACCAGTTGCGCGTCACATGCAGTTCATTGACGACAGCGCCGGTCCATTTCCACGGGCTGACGCCCTTGCGGCGGTCGTCTTCGCTGATGGTTTCCCGCAGGACGTTTTCGCCATGGCTGAAGGCCGGCAGGCCGTGGGCGCGGCATTCGACGTTGGCGAGGTGTAGCGTGTCGTTCCACGCGTAGTTCCAGAGGTTGTCCGGGCGGTCGAGCCGGCCAACGTTGCCGGATATACGGACGTTGCGACCGTCCGAATGAAGAAGCACGCTAGTGGCGTGCGAGCCTTCGCGCCGACCGGGCAGGGTCTTGAATCCGCACTTGTCGCCGGTATTGGACGAAAGCAGGTAATAGACTTTCCCGTCCTCGGTGACGGCTTCGACTTCCTTGCCGGTAGCACGCACTCCGCCGATGAATTCCGGGTGACCTGCATACACGGTGCCGGCCTGACGCATGGCGTGGGTGTAGGCGTGGTCTTGGCGAAGATCGAGCCAATCGATAAAGATTTCGTCAGCGTTCATTCACGGATTTCCTGAAACGCGGAGGTGCCAAAATGGCCCTTGGGATCACTCTTTACTAGTTCGTGATCCCACCCCGTCGCCGGGGTTGCTGTGAAGCTGTGGCAAACGTTCGACGGGGCAACCGTGGAACGCTTGACGAAGCACCACAACGCACCCGCACGCGCCCCGGAATGGAGGACGCGTGCAGAGGTGCAGGAGAGGCAGGCGGACATCAGGCAGACTTCGGTTGAAGCGCCATGAGCGCCTGATAGACCTGATCGAAAGAGACGCCTTGAGGAGCCAAGAACGTCAGGATTTCGAGAATGGCGTAAATGTCATAAACCGCGCTGCACTCGTTGATCATCATGACGAATTGCTGCGACTGTTCGTCATGCGGGACCAGGTTCGGAAGTGCCGTCATGGTCAGTCCTCGATGGCCGACAGGGCAACGTCACAGCCGTAACGGTCCTCGCCGGTGGCCTTGTCCTTGTACTTGCGGCGGTAGCCCTTGAGCGCCACGCGTTGCGTCACATCGTCGCCGGGCTTGCCGAGAAGACGGGCGGACACAATGCGGATGGTCTGGGGCTGGCTCCATTGGTCGGGAGCCGGGAGCGTCACATCGGTATAGACGGCGTTTGCCGTGCGATTGACTTCGAGAATGCGACCGCGCACGACGGCTTGATTCGCGGCCAGCGGCGGTTGTTTGGTGACTTCGGCGACGTTGCTCATTTTCGGTTTCCTCGTAGGTAAGGTGGCACTCCAAAATCGGAGTGTGCGTAGTGGACTCCAAATTTGGACTGTAGTCAAGCACCAGTTTTGGAACTACAGTGAACACCTGCTGCCATACGCACAGAATCAACGCTGGAGAAGACCATGACCCCTAATGAATACCTGGACGCCGCCAAGGCAAAAATGGGCGTGGAGAGCGATTACGAGCTAGCCCGGCGACTGGAGTGCCCGAACGGACATGTGACCGAAATGCGCAACGGGAAACGAGGGGTGCCGCTGGCGATTGCTTTCAAGCTTGCGATCACGCTGGAGCTAGACCCGGCAACAGTCGTTGCCGATCTTGAGAGCCAGCGGGAAAAGAACATGAAGCGCCGGGAGTTCTGGACGGGTTTTATTCGGCGTGCCGCAGTAGTCGCGGCTTTGGCGTGCACGCTGGCGTTGAACTTTTCCGCTACCTACGAGGGCGCAGCCGCCACGATTGGTGGCGTCGCGGCGGCTAGTGCCGCCCTTTGGCTGGTTCTACGACTTCGTATAATTTGTATTATGTTAAATTGTGTTTGCGCAAGGGATATCGATTTGGCCGCTGAACGTGTGGGATGGATACGATCAGCGGCGATCAATGCTTAGTGTTTGTTCCGAATCACCGGTAGCTGGAATATATCGATGCCTTCGTCCAGCAAGGCTTCGCGTTCATCGCTGGTGGCCTGGCCGCGGATCGAGCGTTCCGGGGCTTCGTTGTAGTGGATGCGACGGGCTTCCTCGGCGAAGCTGCTGCCGACGTCCTCCGCGCTTTCAACGATGGCGTCGACCAGCGCCTGGTAGGCTGCGGCCACTTGCGAGTTCGCCGGCACCATCGCCGTGCTGACCGTGCTGGCTGAACGGGATTCGGTCGGCACTTCCCTGTCCTCGGCATGGCCGCCGATAGCCACGGCCGATGGTATGCGGCGCACATTGGCGCTGTCGCATTGCGGGCAACGGATGAATTGGCGTGCGTTTTGTGCTTCGAAATCGTCGGGGCTGCGGAACCAGCCTTCAAAGCGGTGATCGTTGTCGCAACTCAGGTCGTAGATGATCATGACTGGCCTAGTGGTGCCGGAACCGGGGTCGAATTATCGGCGAAATCAATTGGTATCTGGCAAAACGCCGGGTAGGTGAAAATTAGATACCCCCAAAAGTACCCCCGTTTTTGTCGTGCTAGTGCTTTCAGGGAGGGCGGATGATATCACCGGGATCCCCCTTTCTCCCCTCCTCTACGAGCCAGCTGATTATTGCTTCTGCACCAACTTGAATCGATCATCAACTTCAGCGCGGTGATCCTTAGCTTGCTTCAATTCTGAGCTGGTCGAGTCAATCGGCCAGAGCGTCAGAATGACTGCCGCCATTTCAGCCAACGTCAAACCCACGAGAAGGCCGAAGCTACCGCCTCTGGCAATCGGTAGCCAAGCCGTGTCAGTAACTACATGCTTAAGCAAAACAGAGAGCGGACCAACCATAAGCACGGCGACCAAGACCCCAGTCGACAATTTAACGGGCAGCAGAAGCGCCCGAACGCGTCCTTCTTCAATCCCTGCAGCCGTGTAATCACGTTTCAGAATTGACTCTAGCGCCCTAGGATAAATGATAGTGACCCATGCCCCCATCACACCGAAAACAATGGCAGCAGTAGTTCGCAACGCCTCATAGAAAGGCCATTGCTCGGAAAACGGTATATCAGGCCCCCAGCTAGCAGCCGCAACTGATAGCAGGCAGACAATAGTGAACAGTATCAGGGGGCGCTTATTGCTCATTCGGGATTTCAGAAACGATGGAATCTATTCGCTTTGACAGTGCGGCAAGTAGATCTGTTGCACTCACGCTTCCCTCATTGGTTCGCGTCACATCGATTTCGAATTGCTGCTTCACCAAGGCACTGGTAAGCCAGTGAATTTCGCTGCTTCCCTTCAGTTTGAACCCGATGTCTTTGCCAAAATCATGTTCCTCCGCTTCGTATTTTACAAGCGTGGAAAACTGTTCCTCGGTTAGCTGGCAATCCAGTTCGAAGCTGAAGCGGATGTTCTTCTTCAGCGGCATTGCCGGCTGGTCGATATTGAACCACTTCCAGATGGTGCTCATCTTGCTCATTGCGCTAGCTCCACCGATGCTTAAGTCATCCTTGCGAACCAGCTTCCGGATATCTGCACAGCGTTCCCGAAGCCAATCAATCTTGCCAGGAATTTTGGTCAGACGCGTGCGATAGCCTGGAAAAACGTTTGCCGGTTGGCTTCCCGGCTTTTCCACATAGGCGGTTATCTCCACGCCATCGGCGTTCTCCTTTAGAGATACATGTTTTGAGTAACGTCCCATGAACTCCAAGATATAGCGCGCCATGCCGGGCTGGCCACCATGGTTTTGATCACTGAAACGCAGATTAATCAATGCGGAGCGATTGGGAATGAACAGAAAATAGCAGGGAAATCCAGGTATCGAATTTTTTGGCACCCCCACCAGCGAAACCTCAACACTCCCCACCGGATCATCTCCGGCTGCAGCTGCGACTTTGCCATTGATTGATGGCGTTTCGTTCCAGGTGACGATGACGGCATTGCCGGTTACTGCGTCTATCGCCATATCGGCAATGTACACTGGAAACATAGGGTCTTCTTTGCCCGGATCAAACGCCTTGGTCTGGCGCAATGTCTTGCCCTTAGTCCAGCCCTCAATTTCCGTCAGCGTTTCCTGTAGGGAACCAAATACTGGTTGAGGGTTGCCAGGCGCATAGTAGCCACAACGGCTAACTGTGAAATAAACCAGCCTAATTTCTTCCATGATGGAGCTGCCTTCATTTTTATTTTGAACAGGGACCGTGGCAATATCCATAAAACATGGAGCTATTGCATACGCATACAGCCTCCACTATTAATTAACGACGGCTGCATGGCAACAGTTTTGTTTATTTCCCGGTTATATCCAAGACTCCGGCCTCCGCAATGCCGTATGGAATTTTGTCCGGCAACTGCGATTGCTCCAGATGCGCCGTGCTGAATACCTTGGACCAGTCCGCGTATTTCTTCAGGTCGGCTGCAATCTTCCGGCAGTCATTGCTCGATATCAGCACAACGAGGCCCCGTGCTATTTTTGCCTGGCTTCCCAGGGTGATACGCTGGCGCCGCTACTCCTCATCTCCTGCCTCCAAGCGAAGCGGCTTCGATGAAAAGCTAGGTCAAAAATCCGTCACATCAGTGACCTTACTGGCGGCATGCTTCGACTTCGAGACGTCTGCAATAATTTCATCCAGATGAGACTCAAGGTCATAGCTGTCGTCGGGGTCAATTGATGCAATGACCGGAGTTGCTCCATGCCGCACTCTCAAGTCCTGAGCCAACTTCAGTGCAGCTAACCCCAAGTGCCCAAACTTCAAACTACGCTCAGAGTAATACGCCTCGTAAAACGGTGGATCTGCACAAAACTCGCTTACCCAAGCAATCGACGTGTGGGCTCGCTGGACCAAATGAGGCATCTCTAGCACTCTCAGCAAAAGGTCCTTTGGAATTAGGCGCCATTCATATTCCGAGTAGATAATCTCAAATTTTGGGGTGCTATAGCGCGCGATGTATTCTTCTTGGCCGTGTGATTGGATTTGTGGCTCTCCATGGTCCCCTGCTGCTAATGCGCAACGAATAGCGAAATCTTCAAACTCTGCAGCTAGTCGAATGGCCACAAATGTCCTTTGTTCACCATCCTTAAGTCGCTGGACGAACCAGTCGCGACCAAATGACAACGCAGTTCCAAGCAATGCTGCGCCAGCACCGATAACAGCTGCAATGATAGGGACCGATGCAGGAATTTCGTCCATTAAATTTTCACCCCTGTCAGATCCTCAATCTGCTTCTTGATGAACCCCTTCGCGAGGTCTTTCAGCAGATCGACAGTAAAACCACCTGCTGCTTCTGCCCCCCTCTTCGTCTTAACCCAGACCTCGGGACTGCGAACAGAGTCCACAAAGTCATGGCCTGCCCAGGTTAATGATCTGAACATAAAACCCTGCATGGCGCCTCCGCCTGGTTCAATCAGGCCGGCTTCAATCAACAGTCTTGCGTGATATTCGATGTCTTCCGGGCTGTAGCCTGCTATCTGTATTTCCTCATCGTCCGGCATAAAATGCATGATTGCGCCGGGGCGAAGTTCCATAGCTTCTAGCTTGAGCATCAGCTCGCGGATCAAATCCATGTCGCGCCTCATTGGAGATTCCTCGAATGAAAGCAACATGATATTCGAATGATGCGCTTATTGGGGTTGTGCTCATCTGTTAGAGAGCGGACGGTCGGGGGTTCGAGTCCCTCCGTCTCTCCCAATGGTGCCGGGTATCCGAATCGAACGGATGACCTGCGCTTTACAAGGGCGCTGCTCTACCAACTGAGCCAACCCGGCATCGGCCAATTTTGCGGCCCTATCCGGCAAGGCTTGTTCTCTTGGCAATTGCCATTACCAGCAGAAGACCTGCCCGGTTGACTTGATCTTGCAGTTTGTGGGGCCGCCCCGATTCGCAGCGGCAGCAGCGTTTTCAGCAGCCTGCGCAGCTCGACGCGCAGCTTCCGCGGTCTCGGCCTGCTCACGGCGCAGCGCTTGTATCTCGTCGGCCATGCGCTGACGCTCCGCTGCCTCCTGTTGCCGCTGTTGCTGCTCGCGCATCTGCGCCCGTTTCTGAGCGGCGCGCTCTGCAGCAGCAGCCTGCTCCTCGGCTTCCATCATTTCGCGTTGCTGAAGTCGCTGGGAACCGCGCTGAAGCCATTCCGAAGAAGAACGACGCTGTTCCTCAGAGATATGTTCCCGGCCGACCGCCTTTGCCGTTGCTGCCGGCGACCTGCAGGGCTGGTCACTGAACTGGTAACCACCACTTGGCGTCTTGCACTTGTATGCTTGGCCGAATGCAGGGGACGCGATGACCGAGACAGCAAATAGCGCGGTGGCAAACCTTCGCAATTCGTTACGCGGAAACATTTTGCCCCCTTGGGTTATGACCGAGAAATAGTACATCGACAAGGCTATTTCGATAAAGCCAATCGCGACTCTAAAAACAGCCGCGACCTGTGACTGGCCCGAAGGGTCGCATTTGAAATCGCACCCTTTGAAACACCCTGCTTCAGGGCTGCTGATCCTTCAGCAACTCCCGAAGCTCCTTCCCTGCCCTGAAGTGCGGGCTGTATCTCCCAGGCACCGACACCTTCTCACCGGTCTTCGGATTTCGCCCAACACGCGGCGGCCGGTAGTTCAGCGAGAACGAACCGAAGCCCCGAATCTCGACGCGATGGCCTTGCACCAGCGTCTGCTTGATCGCTCCAAGGATGTGATTTACAGCGATTTCAGCATCAGCCGCGACCAACTGGGGAAACCTGGTTGCCAGGGCTTCAACCAACTCAGAGCGGGTCATGATTCGCTGCTCTTCAGCACGCTGTGGTCGATCTTCTCCGCCGGCACGACTGAGCCGCAGCAGGGACAGCTCGCCATATTGCCCTTTGCCTCTTCCCGCTTGATGGCAGCGTAAAGCGTTGTCGGCGTGATTCCAGCCTCCTTCGCCGCAGCGTATGGCGTCAGCCCTTTTTCGCGCAGCAGGCGCAGCGCTTCCTGTGTCTTGCTCATGTCGATCGTCCAAACAACGGAATGCCGTAACTCTAGCGCTCTATATAGTGCTTGACAACACAATATAGCGCACTCTATATTGCACTCAACACAGCAGCACATTACAACCCTGCCGCCGGTCATCACGACGGCGGCGAACCTTAAGGAAGCGAACATGAAAAACACGAACATCGACAGCAATAGTGCCGTCGTACGAAAGAATGTGGCCGACCAATTCATTGCCGAATTTGGCGCCGCCTACCTTAACCCGCTGCTCGGAATGTCGGCCGGTGCGACCTGCAGCAAGGTTGAGTCAGTCATGGAACTGCTTTACCACCTGACCACCCAACCCGATCTGGTCCACGAAGACACGCTTCCCGGAATCACCTTGGTCATTCAAACCACCTGGGCAGCGATGCAGTACGAACGGGAAGTTTTCAAACAGGAAAGGTGAACAGCATGAGCCACAACACGAACACCCCCAGCGCCGCCGACATCAACAAGCTGCATCTCTTCGACAACATCAGCCAAGACCTGAACAAGGCGAAGGCAATCACTTGCCTCATGGCTTATGCAGTTGCAGAAGGATCGTTCTCCCTTGGCGATGAAGTCATCTGGGCACAGCAAGTCGTCAGCGGCCTGATTGACGACGCCATGAAGTCGGCCGAAATCCTGGCAGCCCGGAACAGCGGAAGCGACGACGATGCGCCAAGCCTTGATCCCGCCTGAATCCCTGCGCGCGGAACTGCGCCGCCGGCTGGAGATGATCAGCAGGCAGCACCCTTTCCCAGGCCGCAGCATTGGAACCTTCGGCGGGCCGGCACGAGTCCCCGCCATTCATATCGAGGAAAACACCATGAACACCGAAGCACAC
>DKNF01000254.1 GCA_002470165.1 Betaproteobacteria bacterium UBA7395
GGCGGCTCTGGCACGCCTGCAAGCCGGGCAGGCGGGGCCGCAGCCGACCCTGGTCGGCGATCTGGTCGAGCGTTTCTGTGCCAAGGCGGAATCGCTGGCCAGTACGGTTGCCCGCGTCGACGGCTACGCCGCCGTGCCGGCGCATGTCGCCGAGTGGCTGAGCGCCCGGCAACTGCCCCTGCAGGCGGTGACTGCGCTCGACGTCGCCGGGCTCGACTGGGCCGAGGCGGGCTTGTCCTGCCGCAGCGGCGTGGCGGTCGATGCCGACCCGGTCGGCATTTCCGGCTGCTTCTGCGCCATCGCCGAAACCGGTACCTTGATGTTGCTGTCCGGCCCGGCGACGCCGGCCTCGGTCAGCCTGCTGCCGGAAACCCATATCGCGCTGGTGCCGGCGGCGCGCGTCGTTGCCACCATGGAAGACGCCTTTGCCCTGCTCAAGGCCGAACGCGGTGCCTTGCCGCGCGCCGTCAACTTCGTTTCCGGGCCGTCGCGCACCGGCGATATCGAACAAACCATCGTCCTCGGCGCCCACGGGCCGTGCCGGGTCCATCTGATCGTGATCGGGGAAAATTCATGAGTATTCAATTTGCCGTGCGCGGCGACCACATCCAGCTCGACCAGCTGCTCAAGGCCACCGGCCTGTGCGAATCCGGCGGCGCCGCGCATGCAGCGATCGCCGACGGCCAGGTGACGGTCGACGGCCAGGTCGACACCCGCAAGCGGGCCAAGCTACGGCCCGGTCAGCGCGTCGTTTTTGCCGGCGAGACAGTGGAGTTGATCGCCGAGTAAATCCGCTGGCGCTTCAGCACATCTTGACCACGATGTCGTGCAGTGTGTTGGCGCAGTGGGCCATGCGGTCGGCAGCGTTGGCTAGGTGGCGGTAGATTTCGCGTTGCTTGAACATGTGAATGTAGTTGTCGCCTTGGAAGAGGTCGGCAATGGCGCGCCGGTAGGCCTTTTCCACCCGGCGTTCGGCCTTGCGTGCGGCGTCGGCGTCGTTGGCCGCCTCTGCCGGGGCCGTCGCCAGTCGGCTGAAGCCCTGTAACAGCGCGTCAGTGCCGAGTTTGATGTGCATCGCCATCTCCAGGCAGTGCTTGTCGGGCTGCAGGCCGAGCACCTCCATTTCGCTGACCGTGGTCTTGCAGTAATTGACCACCTCGTCGAGGTCCATGATCGCGCGGTAGAGATCCTCGCGGTCGATCGGCGTCGAGAAGGCCTCGTTCAGCGTGTGCAGGTTGTGGATCTTGACCCGGTCGGCTTCGTGCTCGTCCTTGCGGATCTGCTTGCCGATGTCGTGATCGGCGTTTTCCATGAATTCGACCAGCAGCCCGGTGGTCTTGCCGACCTGCCGGCACTGTTCGACGAGCATGCCGAAAAAGTCGGGCATTTTCGGGAAGAATCGGCCGAGCAGGCGGGACAGCAGCGAGGGCGAGGCGGTAGCGTTGCTCATGGCTTGGCTCCGAGGAAAAGATTGACCAGCGCATAGGCCAGGATGGCGACCAGGGCGGCGCCGGGAATGGTGATCAGCCAGGTGGTGGCGATGTCCTTGGCCTTGGCCCAGCGCACCGCGCGCGGGCGTTCGGAGGCGCCGATGCCCATGATCGAGGTGGCGACGATGTGCGTCGTCGATACCGGCGCGCCGCCCAGCGAGGCGCTCATGATCACCAGGCCGGAGGTCAGTTGCGAGCCGAGGGCATGGATCGGGCGGACGCGGTAGATGGCGAAACCCAGCGTGCGCACGATGCGCCATCCACCGGAGAGGATGCCCAGGGTCATCGCCGTGGCGCAGGCGAGCATGACCCAGAACGGCACGGCAAAGTGCGGGATGAAACCGCCGAGCAGCAGCACCAGGGTCAGGATGCCCATGCTTTTCTGCGCGTCGTTGGCGCCGTGGGCGAAGGCCAGCCCGGCGGCGGTGAAGAACTGGGCAAAACGCAGGTGACGGTTGGCAGCCGGCGTGGCTGCCCGGAGCAGGACGCTGAGGATGCGGTGAATGGCGAAACCGACCCAGAAACCGATCAGCGGCGACAGGATCAGCGCCGCCAGGACCTTGACGATGCCGGTCAGCCGTCCGTCGAGCAACTCCTGGAAGCCCCAGACCACATGATCGACGCCGACGCCGACGACGACCGCGCCGATCAGGCCGCCGACCAGGGCGTGCGACGACGACGAGGGAATGCCGAAATACCAGGTGCCGAGATTCCACACGATGGCGCCGATCAGGCCGCACAGCAGCATCGCCAGTGACAGCAGCGGCAGGATGCCGCCGAGTTCGACGAACTTGCCGATGGTGTTGGCAACCGCCGTGCCGCCGAGCAGGGGGCCGAGGAATTCGAAGACGCCGACAACGATGACAGCCTGCGCCGGGGTCATCGCCCGCGAGGCAATGACCGTGGCGACGATGTTGGCCGCGTCATGGAAGCCGTTGGTGTAATCGAACACCAGGACGACGACGACGGTTGCCAGCGCGAGCAGGAACAGGGTGTCCATGCGTGTTGCCCGGTGTCGGGTCTCCCTCCGGATTGGTATATGTTGTTTTGGTCAGTATAGCGCGCGCCCTTGCGGGTGTGTGTCGGGTTAAAATAAGCGAATCCTAATAGTATGGCGCATGCCGGGAACAGCCATGTCCTACCCCAGTTTTTCCTCGATTTCCCGCAGTTTTGCCCCTGGCTGGTTCGCCGCCGTCATGGGCACCGGCGTGCTGTCCATGAGCACCCTGGCCCTGTCGGCGTGGTGGCCGCCGCTGGTCGGTCCGGCGGAAGTGCTGCACTGGTTCAATGTGTTCCTTTTCGCGCTGCTCGCCGTGCCCTGGCTGACCCGCTGGTTGCGTTTTCCCCAGGCGGCGATGCAGACCCTGCAGCATCCGGTGCAGGCCAATTTCTATCCGACCTTTTCGATTGCCCTGCTGGTGCTGGCAGCCCAGTGGGTGCAGTTCGGTCCCTATGTCGGTGCGGCGCTCTTCTTCTGGTGGGCAGGTGTCATCCTGCATTTCGTGTTCAGTTTTGCCGTGCTCTTCTTCATGTTTCGCGGCGAGCATGTGGCGCTCGATCATGTGACGCCGGCTAAATTCATCCCGGCCGTCGGTCTGGTGGTCATGCCGCTGGCCGGTGGTCCGCTGCTCGTGCACATGGACGGGGCGCTACGCGAATGGGCCTTGACGGCCAATATTGTCGGCCTCGGCGCGGGCAGCATGATGTACCTCGGTCTGCTCGGCCTGACCCTGCAGCGCAAGTACCTGCACAAGCCGGCGCAGGGCATCCTGACGCCGACGGTGTGGATTCATCTGGCGCCGATCGGCGTCATCCCGGTCAGTTTCATGAACCTGGCCGAACATTTTCCCTTCCCGGTCGTGCGCGAGATTGCGGCGGTGCTGATGGCGCTGGTCTGGGGCTTTGGTGTCTGGTGGCTGGTGATGGCCAGCCTGCTGACCTGGTCGGCCAAGGCTGCGGGGCAATTGCCGTTCGCGCTTTCCTGGTGGGGGTTTACTTTTCCGCTGGGGGCGTTCGCCGTGGAGAGCCTGCGGCTGTACAAGATTTTCGGCTGGAGCAGCATGCTGGTGATCGGCGTGCTGGCCTGGCTCATGTTGTGCGGTTTCTGGTCGCTGACCCTGTGGCGAACCGTGCGCGGGGTAATGAGCGGCGCTATCTTTCAGCCGCACCCATGATGGCCTGGGGGGACTTCCTGGGCCGGGAGCGCAGGCAAAAAAAGGCGGGCGACTAGCGCCCGCCCAAGCGGAGTCTGCCCTGTTTGGCGTCAGGGCAGGAGGAAAGAGGCTTTCTCCCGCAGGCTAATGTCGGCATTGCCCTCGGCGGTGATGGTGAAATGGATCGGGTTGGAGCCGCGTTTGCCCGATTCCGGCGGCGCCGCAACCACGACGTTGAACGAGGTCAGGCCGGCAGCCTTGGCGTCGACCGTGTCTTCGCCGCTGATCTTGAGGCCGTCGAGACCGTCGACGGCCAGTTTGTAGCGCTGCGGCGATTCGGTGGTGTTCATGATCTGCAGCATGAAGACGTTCTCGATGCTGCCGTCGTCCGCCTCGCGGGCGAGCGTCGAGCGGTCGCGGATGATGTCCATCTTTAGCGGGATGCGGTTGACCAGGAAGTAGCCGGCAATGATCGTGATCAGGATCAGGATGGCGGTGTAGACCAGGACGCGCGGCCGGATCATGTGGCTGAGGATGTCGGCCTTCGATTCCTGTTTGGCCATGGCATTTTCGGTCGAGTAGCGGACCAGGCCGCGCGGCAGCCCGACCTTGTCCATGACCTGGTCGCAGACGTCGATGCAGGCGGCGCAACCGATGCATTCATACTGCAGGCCGTTGCGGATGTCGATACCGGTCGGGCAGACCACCACGCACTGACCACAATCGACGCAGTCGCCCAACTTGCTGGTGTCGGTGCCTTTCTTGCGCACGCCGCGCGGTTCGCCGCGAGCCGGATCGTAGGTGATGATCAGCGTGTCCGGGTCGAACATCACGCTCTGGAAACGGGCATACGGACACATGTACTTGCACACCTGTTCGCGCATGAAACCGGCGAACAGGAAGGTGAAGCCGCCGTAGAGGAAGATCCACAGGGTTTCCCAGGGGCCGAGGTTGTTGGTCAGGACGTTGTTGATCAGTTCGTCCATCGGCGTGAAGTAGCCGACCAGCGTGAAGCCGGTCCATAGCGACAGGATGCCCCAGAGCAGGAACTTGGTCGCCTTGATGCGCAGCTTGCGTGCATCCATCGGCGCCTTGTCCAGTTTCATCCGGGCATTGCGGTCGCCCTCGACCCAGTTTTCGATCCACATGAACAACTGGGTATAGACGGTCTGCGGGCAGGCGTAGCCGCAGAACAGCCGCCCGGCCACGGCGGTGACCAGGAACAGCGCGTAGGCCGAGATGATCAGCAGGACGGCCAGGTAGATGACGTCCTGAGGCCAGAAGACCAGGCCAAAGAGGTAGAACTTGCGCTCGACCAGATGGAACAGGATGGCCTGCCGTTCGTTCCAGACCAGCCAGGGGGCGCCGTAGAAAATGACCTGGGTCAGCAGGACCAGGACGATGCGCCAGTTATCGAAAAATCCGCGTACCCGCTTGGCGTAGATTTTCTTGCGTTTTTCGTAGAGTGAAACTTCGACTGCCGGTTCCTGCTTGTTCTGGTCGTCCACTTGAGTCATTTTTGTTTTACACCTGTTAGTTGTTATGGTCGGAAACCGGGGTGGGCGTGTCTGCCGACTATTCGCATGAAGCAAGCCTGCGGGGCGAACTAAGGGGGATATGCGACCAGCCGACCGGCGCACCGTGAGCTCTAGAACTCCAAGGAAAGCACATTGAGCAGTGGGAGGTGACCCCGGTTTCCGGGATGACTAATATCAAGTTGCGTGCCAGCTTGGGTGTGTTGCTTGATTCATTAAAAATCAACTGCTTGGAATTTGTTTTGTTCGGCTGTTCGATGTTTTTTGAAATGCTGTGTCAGAATCGGCAGCATTGATTGGCTGAGGTGACAGTTTTGACATCGCATTTCCTGAGTGAGTTGATTTCCTTTCTCGATGGTTTGCCTGAGCCGCGTATCGTAATGAGCGCCGATTACCGGATCATTGCCGCCAATGCGGCCTATACGCGCGAGTTTGGCGGGGGGCGCGAGCTGGCCGGCCGAGCGTGCTACGAGGTCTCGCATCGATTCAATGTGCCGTGCGACCAAGCCGGCGAATCCTGCCCGCTCAAACTCAGCCTGGAGGCGGGTGAACCGCAACGGGTCCTGCACCTGCATCACACGCCCCGGGGTGAGGAGCATGTGCTGGTCGAAACTTCGCCGATTCGTGATGAGACCGGCGAAATTGCCTATTTCGTCGAAACCATGCGCCTGGTGCGCCAGGCCAGCAGTCGAGCGGCCACCAGCGGGCTGGTCGGACGCTCGCCGGCATTCAGCAGCATGCTGGAAAAGATGATGCGGGTTGCGCCTTCCGACGCTGCGGTCCTGTTGCTCGGCGAGACGGGGACCGGCAAGGAACTGGTGGCGCACGCCATTCATGAGGCCAGTGCCCGGGAGGAAGGGCCTTTTGTCGCGGTCGATTGCGCGGGAATGACGGAAACCCTGTTCGAGGCCGAGTTGTTCGGTTATGAAAAAGGCGCCTTCACCGGGGCCACGCATCGCAAGCAGGGCTTGGTCGAAGCGGCTTCGGGCGGTACCCTGTTCCTCGACGAAATCGGCGACATGCCACTGACCATGCAGACCCGCCTGTTGCGCGTGCTGCAGGAGCGCCAGGTCACGCCACTCGGTGGCGGCACCCCGGTCAAGGTCAATTTCGCGCTGATCTGCGCCACCCATTGCGACCTACCGGCCGCCTGCGCCAGCGGCCGCTTCCGCAGCGACCTCTACTACCGGATCAACGGCCTCAGCCTGCACCTGCCCGCCCTGCGCGAGCGCAGCGATTTCGCGGCGCTATGCGACAAACTGCTGGCCGAGCTTTTCCCCGATCTGCCGGTAGACATTGCGCCGGGACTGCACCAGCGTCTGGCGGCCTACCACTGGCCGGGCAACCTGCGCCAGCTGGCCAGCGTGCTGCGCACCGCCTGCGCCATGCTCGACCCGGGCGATACCCGCATCGACTGGCAACACCTACCGGACGATATCCTGGCCGCGCTCCAGGCCGGTACGGAGCGGCCGTCGCCGGCCAGTGCCGTGCTACCGGCGCAGGACCTTGCCACGCTGTCGCTGGCCGCCATCCAGCAGGCCATCGTCGACCACCAGGGCAACCTCAGCGCCGCCGCCCGGCAACTCGGGATCAGCCGGCAGACGCTGTACCGCAAGCTGAAAACCGGCGCCGGGCAGTAAGCATTAGGAGGTATTGTGCGCAGTCGATGGCGGTGACATGATCGGACGCTCCGTCCCGACGAGCCTGCCATGACTGCTTCCCTCCCCGACATCGCCAACCTGATCGGCCGCCTGCCACTGTTTTCCAGCATGTCCGTCGAAGAGGTCGGCCGCATCGCCGCCGGCGCCCGCGAAGTCAGGGCGGCCAAGGGCGATATCCTGTTCCACAAGGGCGACCCCAACCACGGTTTCCACCTGCTGCTCAGCGGCCAGATCAAGCTCGCCTTCACCTCGGCTCAGGGCAACGAAAAGGTCGTCGAAATCATTCAGCCGGGCCAGACCTTCGGCGAGGCGATCATGTTCATGGACACGCCCTACATCGTCTACGCCCAGGCACTCACCGATGCGCAGATGATCCACATTGCCAAGGCAACCGTTTTCGCCGAACTCGACCGCGACCCCAAACTGGCGCGCAAGATGCTCGCCAGCATGGCCGTCCGCCTGCACCAGCTGATGGCCGATCTGGAAGCCAACTCCCTGCATTCCGGCAAGGAACGCATCATCACCTACCTGCTGCGCGAACTCCCCGCCGGCACCGCACCAGGCCAGACTGCCACGGTCAGCCTGAGCACCACCAAGGGCATCGTCGCCTCGCGCCTCAACCTGACCCAGGAGCATTTCTCGCGGATTCTGCACGAACTGGTCGAGGAAGGCCTGATCGTCGTCCGCGGCCGGCAGATTGAAATCCCGGACCTCGCCCGACTGAGCGATTACCGTCCCTGAACGGGGCAATAAAAAAGGGCGAACCGAAGTTCGCCCTTTTCATTCCTTCACCGTCAGGAATCAATCGGTAACCAGTTTGCCGCGGCTGATCAGCTCATTGATGATCTGATTGTCGGAAGCATTGTTGGCCAGCCCCAGATCCGTCCGGATATTGATACCTTCCAGAACGATGCGCTGATCTTCCGAGCCCGACGAATAATTGCCACTCGAGAAGGCACCCGTCGAGGAAATACGAATGATCGTATTCCCTGCCTGGCTCGTGGTATCGAAATCGAGGTAGTTCTGCAGGTTACCCGAGTTCTCGCCGACCAGCAGGTCGCGCAGGTCGAGTCGATCACCGCCGCTGGCAAAGGCACGGACATCGAAATCGGTGATCGTATCGACCGCCCGACCGCTACCGCCCGTACCGCGATCACCCAAGCCCCAGGCAAAGGTATCCGCACCCAGACCACCGGTGAGGTTGTCGTTGCCGGCACCACCCCAGAGGACGTCGTTACCGGCGCCACCATCCAGGATGTCGTTGCCCGCACCACCGGAAAGGATGTCGTTACCCGCGCCACCATAAAGCCGGTCGACCCCGGCGCCACCGGACAACTTGTCGTTACCGTCGAGTCCGTAAATGGTGTCATCGCCGGCCATGCCGTTGATGATGTCGTTCCCGCTGGTACCGTTAATGGTATTGCCAGCAGTCGTTCCGTCGATTTCGCCGCCCGGATTGCGCGAGACATTCATCGTCAATTGACCGGTAGCCTGATCACCATCGCCATCAACCAGCGTAAATCCGACGATCTCCTGTGCCGTACCCGTCATCGTGGCCGACGGACGGTAGGAATAATCCCCCGTATCCATGTCGATGACGAAAGTCCCGCCCTGTTCGGTGGTCACCGTAAGGGTGTGCGTCGCGGCATCCCAGACGTAGGTATTCGTCGCACCTGCGTCGTTGGTCACACCGATCGTATTGGTGGAACGATTCCAGACATAGGTACTACGATCACCCAGCGCACCGATGGAAATGGTGCTGATGTAACCACCGTCTGCACCAACCGCTCCCGGCGTTGCGCCGGTCAGCAGGTTACCGGAACTGCTCGGAATCGCGGTGGACTGGAGGACCGAGGACAGGTTGTTTTCATTGAGCACCTGGATGGCGTTGGTGTTGGTGCTGGTCGATCCGTTGTAGGCAATCGGATCGATACGCGTCATCGCGGTAGAACTGATACCCGACCCAACACCGATGGCAATCGAATTGATGCCATTGGCGGCAAGGAAGTTGGTCCAGATGAGTTCCTCGGCAGGCTGGATACCGGCATCCGCGCCTCCGCTCGAAGCACCGCTATTGACCAGGGCAGAGGTATTGCCGTCGTTGTAATTCGGCTCACCGTCGGTCAGGAAGTAAACCACGTTCTGCAGGGTTCCACCCGCCGGCACGCTGGTCAGCTTGCCCTCGTTGCTCCAGGCGGCCATCGCCTGGGCAAGCGCAGCATCGTAGTTGGTCCAACCATTGGCCGTCACCGAGTTGATCAGGTCGATGGCATCCTTGGCACTGACCCAGACCGGGCTGAAACTGCTGGCCGTGGTCGAGAACGTCACCAGTTGCACGGCAACCTCACCGTAACCGTCGTAGGTATTGATCAGATTGACCAAGGCTGCTTTGGCCAGGTTCAGACGGGTGCCATCCATACTGCCCGAGTTATCCAGAACAATCATGACATTGGTGTTCTGGGTGACAGCAACATCCTGAACCAGGGTCCCGGCAACCGGGGAATCGTCCTCGACCCGAACCGTCAGCGTAGAAGTCTTGCTGTCCGAACCATTGCTAACGGTCACCCCGATATCAATATTCAGCACATCCTCAACGTTGGCTACCGGATGGTCCAAGGCTCCCTTGAGCTCCACTTGGTAGCTACCGTTGCTCTGCATCGTCAGGGTCAGAACCGCCTGTCCGCCTGCCGTGCCGGTGAGAACCGTCGCACCTCCGACCGTCGAGGTGCTCCAGGTCACCGGCTGTCCACCAGAGGTCAGGTTGGTCGGCGCATTGAAGGAAATACTCAGAGAACCGGCACCATTGATATCCATCGAACCGGTGCTGATCGCCGAGTCGGTGGTATCTGGCGTTCCGCCGGTATCCTTGTTGCCGGTTGCCAGACCTTCTTCGGAAACCGATGCGGTGCTCGTTGTGATCGTCACATCGTTGTCCAGGATGGTTGCCGTTCCCGAGTCAACATAGGTGGCGCCAGCGCTAGCAAGCACGGCATTCAGCGTGAAGGTTTCGTTCGCTTCGTCAATCAGGTCATCGACCGTCGTCGTCCGTACCAGCACGTCGCTCGCACCCGCCGGCAGCGTGATCGCGCCGGTGTAGTTCTGGTACGTCGTACCGCCGTTCAGGCTGTACTCGAACGTCCCACGCGAGTAGTCATCTGGGCTGATCGCCGTGCCATCGGCCAGCGTCAGCGTCAGCGTGCTGCCAGCGGCCGCACCCGTCACCATCACCCCGAACACC
>DKNF01000076.1 GCA_002470165.1 Betaproteobacteria bacterium UBA7395
CGCATCCGCCAGATCGAAGCCAAGGCACTGCAGAAGATGCGTGGTTTGCTGGCCGCCTGATCGCGCAGCCTAGCAAGCACCAAATACATCGCCGAACACCGCCCGGGCATTCTCGTCGGCCCGGGCGACCAACGCCGGAACCGACACACCGCGTAGCGCTGCAATTTCCGCCGCGATGCGCGGCAACTCGCTCGGCGCATTGCGCCCCCGGCCGAGCCAGGCCGGCGGAATGTCCGGTGCATCGGTTTCCAGCACGATGCTGTCGTCGGCCAGGGTGGCCGCCAGTTCGCGGATGCGGCGCGAACCCGAAAAAGTCGCTGCGCCGCCGAATCCCAGTTTGAAGCCCAGCTTGATGAAGGCGTCGGCTTGCTGCCGGCTGCCGTTGAACGCATGGGCGATGCCACCGCGGACACCGATGCGGCGCAATTCATGCAGAACAGCATCGACGGCACGGCGGACATGCAGGATGACCGGCAGGTCGAATTCCCGCGCCAGCTTCAACTGAGCCACGAAAAGCTCGGTCTGCCGCGCCACGTCGCAGCCCGGCACGAAGAAATCCAGACCGATTTCACCGACGGCCACCGGCTGTTCGACTTCCAGCCACTCGCGCAGCACGGCCAGATCCTGCGGCCCGGCCTGGTCCACATAAAGCGGGTGGATGCCGTAGGCCGCCACGCAACCGGGCAATCCGGCCAGGGCCTGTTTCTGTGCAGGAAAAGCCGACACCGCGACACCCGGCACGACGATGCCGCTGACACCGGCGGCCCGGGCAGCGGCGTACACCGCGCCCCGGTCGGCGGCGAATTCGGCCGCGTCCAGGTGGCAGTGAGTGTCAATCATCCGCGCAGGAAAGGAAACTCCGGAGCCGGCCGGCGCCCGCCGACCAGATCGGCCAAGGCCGCACCGGAACCGCAGGCCATGGTCCAACCCAGGGTACCGTGACCGGTGTTGAGCCACAGGTTGCTCAGGCGGCTGCGGCCGATGAGCGGCACATTCGACGGCGTCGCCGGGCGCAGGCCACACCAGAACGCCGGCTCGCCCTCGACCGCCAGCTTGGGGAAAAGCTGACGGGTACGATCGATCAGAGCCTGGCAACGCACCGGGTCGACGCTCAGATCATAGCCGTTGAACTCGGCTGTTCCGGCCACGCGCAGACGGTTGCCGAGGCGCGAAAAGACCAGCTTTCGCTCGTCGTCGGTAATGCTGACGCTCGGCGCATGGCTGTCGTCGGCCAGCGTCAGCGTCGCCGAATAGCCCTTGGCCGGATAGATCGGCAAGCCGATGCCGAGCGGGCGCAGCAACAACGGCGAATAACTGCCCAGCGCCAGCACGTAGGCATCGGCGGTCAGCAGGGCGGGGCCAGTCGCTTCATTGACGACGACAGCGGCCACCTGGCCGCCGGCACTGGCGATACGCTCGACCTCGACGCCGTATCGGAAGGTCACGCCGGCCTGGCGCGCGCGCTCGGCCAGGGCCTGGGTAAAACGGTGGGCGTCGCCCGATTCGTCGCTGGCCGTGTAGTCGCCCCCAACCAGGATATCGGCCGCGCCGGCCAGCGCCGGTTCGATCGTCACGCAGGCAGCGGCGTCCAGCATCTCGCGCTCGAGACCGTGCCGCGCCATCAGCCGGGCGGCCGACATGGCCGCCGCCAGCTCGCCGCGGTCGGTATAAACATGCAGGATGCCGCGCTGCAACTGCTCATAGTCGAGCGCCAGTTCCTCGCGCAAGGTCTGCAGCCGTCGCCGGCTGTCGAGCGCCAGCGCCAGGATCGCGGCGACATTGGCCTGTACGCGACCGGGCAGACATTCGCGCAGGAAACGCAGCCCCCATAGCCACTGCTGCGGGTCTGCCCGCCAGTGCCACAACAGCGGCGCATCTCGCCGCCCCAGCCATTTCAGCAAACGCGGCAGAACATGAGGATTGGCCCAGGGCTCGGCGTGGGAAACCGAAATCTGCCCGCCGTTGGCAAAGCTCGTTTCCAGGCCTGCGGCCGGCTGCCGGTCGACCACCGTGACTTCGTGACCGGCGGCCTGCAAGTACCAGGCACTGCAGGTTCCGACAACGCCAGCCCCCAGCACCAGGATTTTCAAGCCTCGCCTCCCCTTTCACGGGCGATGCGGGTGACTTCCGGCAAATGGCGGATACCGCGCATGACGGCGGCCAGATGATTGCGGTTGGCGACCTGGATGGTGAAGTTCAGGGTCGTGAACAAGCGCTCGGGATCGGCTTCCATGGCGACGTGCTCGATATTCGAACCGGCCTCGGAAATGGCCGCCGCGACCTGTGCCAGCACGCCGCGCTTGTTCTTGACCTCGACCTTGATGCGCAACTCGAACAACTTGCCCTCTTCCGGCTCCCATTCGACGTCGATCCACTTCTGCGGTTCGCTCGAACGCGATTTGCGGATCACCGGACAGTCGTGGGTGTGGATGACCATGCCGCTGCCCTTGCGGATCGAACCGATGATCGGGTCGCCGGGAATCGGCTGGCAACAGGGCGCCAACTGGATGGCCATGCCTTCGTTGCCGTGGATGGCCAGCGTCAGGCCGCCGGGCACAGCCGCCGCCATGTCCTCGCGCGCCAGCAGGCGACGGGCAACCACCGACGGCAGGCGCTTGCCCAGACCGATGTCGGCATAGACCTCGTCCAGCGAATTCTGGCCGCTGGCCTTGACCAGCGAATCCCAGGCCGTCGCCGGAATCGAGATCGGCACCACGCCCAGCGACAGCAACTCCTGGCGCAACAGACGCTCGCCCAGCCGCGCCGACTCCTCGTTCTGCGTCGTGCGCAGGAAATGGCGGATCTTGCTGCGCGCCCGACCGGTCTTGACGTAACTCAGCCACACCGGATTCGGCGTCGCATCCGGCGCGGTGATGATCTCGACCAGATCGCCGTTCTTCAGCTCGGTACGCAGCGGCGCCAGTTCATGATTGATGCGCGCCGCCGAACAGTGATTGCCGACGTCGGTATGCACCGCGTAGGCAAAATCGACGACGGTGGCGCCTTGCGGCAGCGCCATGATCTTGCCCTTGGGCGTGAAGATATAGACCTCGTCGGGGAACAGGTCGATCTTGACGTCCTCGAAGAACTCGGCGGAATTGCCCGACTGGGACTCAAGCAGCGACTGCAGCCACTTGTGGGTCTTGATCTGCAACTCGGCGCTGCTCTCGTTGCCATCCTTGTACAACCAGTGCGAGGCAACGCCGTCCTGGGCGACATGGTGCATGTCGCGGGTGCGAATCTGAACTTCCACCGGCGTCCCGTAGGGACCGATCAGCGTCGTGTGCAGCGACTGGTAACCGTTGGCCTTGGGAATCGCGATGTAGTCCTTGAACTTGCCGGGCACCGGCTTGAACAGGCTGTGCAGGGCGCCCAAGGCGAGATAGCAGCTGGGCACGTTATCGACCACCACGCGGAAACCGTAGATGTCGAGCACCTGCGAGAAGGACAGTTGCTTGTCCTTCATCTTGCGGAAAATCGAGTACAGGCTCTTTTCCCGGCCGAACACTTCGGCGGTCAGCCCGGCATGCGCCAGCTTGTCGCAGATGCCTTCCTGAATGCGCGCCAGCAGTTCCTTGCGATTGCCCTTGGCAATGCGCAGCGCCTTGGCCAGCACCTCGGCCCGATGCGGGTAGATCAGGCGGAAGGAGGTGTCCTGCAACTCCCGGTAAAGCTTGTTCAGCCCCAGGCGCAAAGCAATCGGCGCGTAGATTTCCAGGGTTTCGCGAGCGATGCGAATGCGCTTGTCGGCGCGCATCGCCGACATCGTCTGGATGTTGTGGTGCCGGTCGGCCAGCTTGATCAGCACGACGCGCAGGTCGCGCGCCATGGCCATCAACATCTTGCGGAAATTCTCGGCCTGCGCTTCCTGATAGGAAGCAAACTCCATCTTGTCGAGCTTGGACAGGCCATCGACCAGATCGGCAACTTCCCTGCCGAACTTCTCCGTCAGTTCCTGCTTGGTCGCCCCGGTGTCCTCCATCGTGTCGTGCAGCAAGGCAGCACAGATCGCGTCGGCGTCCATGCACCATTCGACGACAGCGCCGGCAACGGCAAGCGGATGGGTGATGTAGGGCTCGCCTGACATGCGCTTCTGGTGCGCATGCGCCTTGGCGGCGAAGGCGTACGCCGACTTGATGCGTTCGACATCAGCCGGCGGGAGGTAATCGAGGCTATCGAGGAAGACGCGGTAGGCGTCTTCCTGGTAATCGGGCGGAAGCGTGGGCGCAGGCTCCATCAGGCTTCACCGCCCCGGACGATCAGGCTTGGCCGCGATTGAGGACTTCCACGCCGACCTTGCCCAGCGCCATTTCGCGCAAGGCGATGACGGTCGGCTTGTCCTTGTCGACCTCGACCAGCGGCGTCGCGCCGTTGGCGATCTGGCGAGCGCGATGGGCGGCGGCCAGGGTCATCTGGAAACGGTTCGGAATCCTCTTCAGGCAATCATCGACGGTAACGCGAGCCATGGTCTAACCTCTATTCAATTTTTCAAAGCAAACGGGAAAACAACGCGGGATGCTGCAGACGCTGCTTGCCCGGACTCAGGCGCGAACTGCGCACGATGGCACGCAAATCCTGCAAGGCCTGATCCAGTTGGTCGTTAATGATAGCATAGTCGAACTCCCCGACATGGCGCATCTCCGCTTCTGCCGCGGCAAGACGACGCTCGATGACGTCCTGCGCATCGGTGCCGCGCCCAGTCAGCCGCCGGCTCAGTTCGTCCATCGACGGCGGCAGGATGAAGATGCCGATCGCCGCCGGGAACAGCTTCCTGACCTGCTGCGCGCCCTGCCAGTCGATCTCGAGCAGCACGTCGTGACCGGCTGCCAACTGGTCGCCGATCCATTTCTTCGAGGTGCCGTAGAAGTTGCCGTGCACCTCCGCCCACTCCAGAAACTCGTCGCCGGCGATCATGCTGCGGAAGCGGTCGACGCTGACGAAGTGATATTCCCGCCCATCCTGCTCGCCCGGCCGCGGCGCGCGCGTGGTGAAGGAAATCGACAGATGGACACTGGTTTCCTCGGCCAGCAGCATGCGCACCAGCGTGGTCTTGCCGGCACCGGACGGCGCCGCGACGACATAGAGATTCCCGGACATGGTCAGTAGTCTCCTGGCGTCATTCAAGGTTTTGAATCTGTTCGCGCATCTGCTCGATCAGCAGCTTGAGCTCCATCGCCGCCTGCGAGACTTCGGTGATGGCGGATTTGGAGGCCAGCGTATTGGCTTCGCGATTGAGTTCCTGCATCAGGAAATCAAGGCGCTTGCCGCAGGCGCCACCAGCCTTGAGCACCCGCTCGACCTCGTCGAGGTGGGTGGTCAGCCGGGACAGTTCCTCGGCCACGTCGATGCGCGTGGCAAACACGGCAACTTCCTGCAGGATGCGGTCGTCGCTCGCATTGCCCAGCGCCTCGAGCAGGCGCTGGCGCAGCTTCTCGGTAAACAACGCCTGCGCCTCCGGAATGCGCGGCGCAACATCGCCGACGATCCGGCGCATGGCGCCGACCCGGTCGACGATCGTCTGCGCCAGCTTGGCGCCCTCGCGCCCGCGGCTTGCCGTGAATTCGTCGAGCACCTCGTTGGCCAGCGCGAGCACCACCGGCCCCAGGGCGGCAAAGTCCACGCCCTGCTCGCCGAACATGCCCGGCCAGCGCAAGGCTTCGTTGACCGACAGCGGCGCCGCATCCGGCAACCGGCTGCGGACCTGGGCACCCAGCGCGCTCAAGGCATCGAGCAAATCGGTATTGATCTGCAACTGCTCGCCGCGGGCGGCGGTGGCGTTGAAATTCAGGCGGCACTCGACCTTGCCCCGGTTCAGTCGCTTGGCGAGCAGCTCGCGCAACGGCATTTCCATCGCGCGCAGGTCTTCGGCAACGCGAAAATGAAAATCGAGATAGCGGGAATTGACGCTTTTTATTTCCAATTGCAGCGTTCCGCGCTCAAGATCGCGGGTTTTCACTGCATATCCGGTCATGCTGCAAATCATCGGGGCTTGCTCTCCAGCTTTACAGGTCGGACAACACGCCCGACAATGCCTGTCGATTGCATCATAACCGCGAGATCGATGGCGCAACAAGCCAACCACCCGCTACCCGGCGGCCACCAGCTGGAGGAGTACACGATCGACCGCCAGTTGTCGCTGGGCGGTTTTTCCATCGTGTACCTCGCCCGCGATCCCGAGGGAACACAGGTGGCAATCAAGGAATACCTGCCCAACAGCCTGGCGCTGCGGGCCAAGGGCGACATCAAGCCGATCATCAGCGACGACCACCTCGGCGCTTTCCGCTACGGCATGAAG
>DKNF01000261.1 GCA_002470165.1 Betaproteobacteria bacterium UBA7395
AGGTTGCCCATGTTCTTGTAGTGCGGATTGAGCATGACGCCGTCGCGCACCCACACCCGATCGCAGGCGCGCGCCAGGAAACAGCCGCCGGCCCCGGTGTTGCCGCCGACGGCGGCGACGGTCAGTTGTGTCGTGCAGCGCAGGATGGCTTCAGCCAGATCGTCGATGGCGTTGATGTTGGCCCAGGATTCGTCCGGCGGACTGTCGGTGGATTCGATCACGTTCAGATGAATGCCGTTCGACCAGAAATCGCTGCCGCCGGTCAGTACGATGACGCGCACCGGCTGCGTCGTCGCCCAGCGGAAAGCCTCGGTCAGACGCCGGCACTGTGCCGTACTCATCGCGCCGTTGTAGAAATCGAAGGACAGGAAACCGACGCCGTCGGCCGCCGACCAGGCGATGTCCTGCCAGGTCGGCTGCACCGCGCGCTGCCAGCCGGCCAGGGTCACTTCCGGCAAGCCGACCGCTTCCGGAAAAGCCAGCGTCGCCGGCAACTTGATCCCACCCGGGCGCTTGACGTGGCCGATCCACACTGCGCCGTCGACGGTTGCCCGGCAGACGGCCGTCTCGCGCCGCGCCAGCAACTCGCCCGGCGCGCCGCGTAATTCATTTTCCGGGTGCGCATCAAACAGGTGGCAGGGCGCGCCGAACAATTCGTCGGCAACGCCCGGAAAGCCGTCGGCTGCGTGCAGGCGGGCGAGGATATCGGCGGTCGACTGCGTGTTCCAGTCGATTCTCCGGTCGGCCTGGCCCATCAAGGGGTGCGCCACACCGGGCACACGTTGGGCGACGAAGTCGCCGGCGGCGAAACGTTCGACCGCCTGCAGCACGGCGCGCACCGCCGCTTCGGTGACTTCGTTGCGGTACAGGGAGGCCTTGGCCGCCGGGCGCATGGCAAAGCTCGCGCTGGCCCAGACCGGGCCGGCATCCATTTCGGCCTCGGCCTGCAGCACGGTCACGCCCCAGTGCGGTTCACCGCGCTGTATCGCCCAGTCCAGCGCCGACGGACCGCGATCGCCGGGAACGCCCGGATGGACCACGAAACAGGGCAGCACCGACCACACCGACGCCGGAATCGCCCGCTTGAGGAACGGCGCCAGCAAAAGATCGGGCCGAAAGCGCGCCACCGCCTCTTCGGTCACCGAGTCAGCAATGTCGAACTCGACGCTGAGCTCGTGTCCGCGCGCGGCCAATTCGCAGAACAGGCGCTGCGTCAGACTGTTGAAGCTGTGCGTTATGAATAATATCCGCATGTTATGTAGGTTTTTCTCCAAGAGGCAAAAAGCGTGAATGGCGCTACCACGGGGATTGCCGGCAAGCGCCTATTCATTTTGGGCACAGCTATGACCTTCGCTATATTTTTCAATCACTTGCATTTCGCTAGGATGCGAAAAAATGTTTCAGGGAGTTCACCAGCATGGTCGCCACTCAGCGCAAATCGTCCCGCCCCCGCGTCGCCCCCCGGCAACGCGTCGACTATGTCGCCGCCGTCCGCTATCCCGATGGCCGCAGCGACCTCTTCTATGTCCGCAACGCCGACAACCTTGCCGATGCCCGCGAGATGGTGCTGCTCGAAGTCGGCGAAGTGCGCAGCCTGGTGCTTGCCGAGCGACACTGAAAGCACCTCAGCAGATCCGCGGCAACTGCTCGCCGGACAACCAGTCCACCATTCGCCGCCCACCGAAAGCCGTGGTCATCTGGACAAAATGATGATCGTCGGCGACGACCTGACCGATGATGGCCGCCGCCTGCCCAAGCGGGTGAGCGCGCATGACCGATAGCAGCATTTCCGCATCTTTTTCGCCACAGATGGCGACCAGTTTCCCTTCGTTCGCGACATAAAGCGGATCCAGCCCGAGCAACTCGCAGGCGGCATTGACCGCCGGTTTCACCGGTAGCGCCTTCTCCTGCAGCATCATGCCGACGCCCGACTGGCGGGCAATCTCGTTCAGCGTCGTCGCCAGCCCGCCGCGCGTCGGGTCGCGCAGCACGCGCAGGTCGACGCCGCTGGCCAGCAGCGTTTCGATCAACCCATGCAGCGCCGCCGTATCGGAGACGATGGGTGACTCGAAACCCAAGCTCTCGCGCTCGGCCATGATCGCCATGCCGTGATCGCCGAGCGTGCCGGAAACCAGAATGACATCGCCCGGCCGCGCCCGCCGTCCGGACAGCTCGCGCCCCGGCGGCACGACGCCGACGCCGGTGGTGGTGATGAACACCCCGTCGCCCTTGCCGCGCTCGACCACCTTGGTATCACCGGTCACTACCGGCACCCCGGCGGCGCTCGCCGCCACCGCCATGCTCTGCACGATGCGGGCGAGGTCGCCAAGCGGGAAGCCCTCCTCGAGGATGAAGCTGGCCGCCAGATAAAGCGGCCTGGCGCCCATCACCGCGACGTCGTTGACCGTGCCATGCACCGACAGGCAGCCGATGTCGCCGCCCGGGAAGAACAGCGGCGAGACGACGTGGGCGTCGGTCGCCATGACCAGCCGGCCCTCGCCCGGCAGTGGCAGCACGGCGCCGTCGTCGCCCTGGCCGAGGTATTCATTGCCGAGATGGCGGGCGAACAGCTCGTCGATCAGCTGCGCCATTGCCCGGCCGCCCGAACCATGGGCCAGGTCGACCTGGCCGTGTTTGAGGTCGAGGGGGCGGATGTAGGGTTTGCGGGTTTCAGACATCCTTGTACCGTCCATAGGTGTAATGCGCCGCACAGGCGCCTTCCGAACTGACCATACACGAGCCCACCGGATTCTCCGGCGTGCACACCGTCCCGAAAATCTTGCAGTCCTGCGGCCGCTTGACCCCGCGCAGGATCGCCCCGCATTCGCAGGCCTTATGATCCGGCACCGACGCATATCTCACGAAAAAGCGCTTCTCCGCGTCAAATTCGGCGAACGTGCCGCGAATGCGCAGCGCCGAGTACGGCAAAACGTTCAAACCCCGCCATTCGAAGTGCTTGCGCATTTCGAAGACCTCGGCGACCAAGGCCTGCGCCTTCAGGTTGCCGTCGCGGTCAACGGCGCGCGAGAACTCGTTTTCGACTTCGGCGCGGCCTTCGTTGACCTGGCGGATCAGCATGCGGATCGCCTGCATCACGTCGAGCGGCTCAAACCCGGCGATGACTACCGGCTTTCGGTATTCCTCGGCGAAGAATTCGTAGGGCCGGCTGCCGATGATCGTCGACACGTGCGCCGGGCCGACGAAGCCGTCGAGCGGTACGGTGCCCCACTGACGCACTTCCGGCGATTCGAGGATGCTGGAGATCGCCGACGGCGTCAGCACGTGGCAGCAGAGCACCGAGAAGTTCTTCAGGCCGAGCGCGGCGGCCTGCTTGATCGCCACCGCGGTGGGCGGCGTCGTCGTTTCGAAGCCGATGGCGAAGAAGACGACCTGTTTGTCCGGGTTCTTCTGCGCCAATGTGACGGCGTCGGCACTCGAGTAGACCATGCGGATGTCGCCGCCCCTCGCCTTCGCTTTCAGCAGCGACAGGCCGTCGGACGCCGGCACGCGCAGGCAGTCGCCGTAGGTGCACAAGGTCACGCCCTCGTCGAGCGCCAGGCGGATGGCCTGGTCGACGCGGCCGATCGGCAACACACAGACCGGGCAGCCGGGGCCGTGGATCATGCGCACGTTGGCCGGCAGCAGGTCGCTGACGCCGTAGCGCGAGATGGCGTGGGTGTGGCCGCCGCAGAATTCCATGAAATGGTAGTTGCGGGCCGGGTCGGCCTCGGCGCGGATGCTGGCAGCGATCTTCTGCGCCACCTCGCCGTCGCGGAATTCGTCGATGTATTTCATCAGTGCAGCGTCAGGCCGTCGCCGTCGGCAGTCAGTTGTCCCATTTCGGCAAACAGCTTGAGCGTCTGCTCGGCTTCTTCCGGGTCGAGCTTGTTCAGCGCGTAGCCGACATGGACGATGACGTAGTCGCCGACGGCGACGCCGTC
>DKNF01000226.1 GCA_002470165.1 Betaproteobacteria bacterium UBA7395
CGAGCCGACGCCGCAGCAGGCGCTGGCCGCCGGCGCCGACATCGTCACCTTCTCCGGCGACAAGCTGCTCGGTGGGCCGCAGGCTGGGCTGATCGTCGGCAGGAAGGACCTGATCGCGAAGATCAAGAAGAACCCGCTGAAGCGCGCGCTGCGCGTCGGCAAGACGACGCTCGCCGCGCTGGAAGCGACGCTGCGCCTGTACCGCGATCCGGATCGTCTGTGCCAGCGTTTGCCGACGCTGCGCCTGCTGACCCGGCCGACGAGCGAGATCGCTGTCCTTGGCGAGCGCTTGCTGCCGGCGGTGCAGGCTGCCGTCGGTCCCGGCTTCGTGGTCGCGCTTGAGGACTGCGCCAGCCAGATCGGCAGCGGTGCCTTGCCGGTCGAGCGGCTGGCGTCGACCTCGTTGGTCCTGCGCTCGACCGCGAAGAAGCCGGGCAAGGCGCTGGCCGCGGTCGAAGCCGCTTTCCGCGGGCTGCCGCAACCGGTGATCGGCTATATCCGCGATGATGCCTACCGGCTCGACCTGCGCTGTCTGGAAACCAAGGATGAAGCGCGCTTCGTCGCGCAGCTGGCGGCATTGAAACTGTAGTTATTCCGGAAATGGCCACGAGCGGCGGTCCGCGTACCGCCCGCCATTCCCGACCCCCGGCGCCTGGCGGCGCCACCCTGTAAATCCGGGCATCTCCGTGTCCGGGTGGTTCAACGCAATGGAGACAACAACATGAGCTTCAATCGAAGACAATTTCTCGCCGCCGGAGCGGCGCTCGGGACGACCGGTGCCATCGCCGCGCCGACCAGCCCGCTACCTTTCCTGATCCAGATGCAGTCCGACCCGCTGCTGCCCAAGGCCACCGGTAAACGTGTGGTCATCTGCGGTGGCGGCTGGGGCGGGGTATCCGCGGCCAAGCACCTGAAAGTGCTCGATCCCAGCCTTGACGTCGTGCTGCTCGAGCGCAACCCGGTCTTCTTCGCCTGCCCGATGAGCAACAAGTGGCTGGTCGATGTCGTCGATGCCCAGTTCCTCACCTTCAGCTACCTCGACGTCGCCCAGAAGTACGGCTACCACTTCATCCAGACCGAAGTCACCGCCTTCGAGCGCGACAAGAAGCGTGTCGTCACCGCCCAGGGCTGGATCGATTACGACTACCTGATCGTCGGCGCCGGCATCCGCTACAACTATGAAGCCTGGTTCGGCAACGACCGCAAGGCCGCCGAATACACCAAGGCGATGTTCCCTGCCGCCTACATCCCGACCGCCGAGCACTTCAAGCTGAAGCAGAACATCCAGAACTTCAAGGGCGGCGACCTGGTGATGACGCTGCCGCCGCCGCCGCATCGCTGCCCGCCGTCGCCCTACGAGCGCGCCTGCCTGATCGCCGACCTGTTCAAGCAGCGCAAGACCAAGGGCAAGATCATCATCCTCGATCCCAAGCCGAGCATCATGCCGATCGGCGGCGGCTACAAGGACGCCTTCGAGGAGCTGTACAAGGACCAGATCGTCTACGTGCCCAAGGCGCAGATCCAGGAAGTCGATCCGTTCGCCAAGCGCATCAAGACCACGGCCGGCGACTTCAAGTTCGACCATTCCATCCTGATGGCCCCGCACCAGGCCGGCGACATGGCCTGGAAGGCCGGCGTCATCGGCCGCGACGCGGAAGGCAAGCTGACCGGCTGGGCCGGCGTCGATCCCTTCTTCCTGAACCTCAAGGACGATCCGGATACCTACGTGATCGGCGACGCCGTCGGCGTCGTCTCGCCGCTGTTCAAGTACTACCCGAAGGCCGGCCACGTTGCCAACGCCCACGCCAAGATCGTCGCCAAGTACATCACCGACCGCATCAAGGGCCGCGAACTGAAGCCGGCGCTGCCCGACAATCTCTGCTTCATGATGGTCAAGACCCAGCCGCAGGAAGCGATCGCCGTGCGCTTCAAGTACTGGGTCAACGACAAGGGCCTGATTGTCCAGGACCAGGACGACGACAACCTGCGCCGTCCCGAACTGGTGACCGAGGACTTCCAGTGGTTCGCCGGCAAGGTCGAGGACATGTTCGGCTGAACAACAGCCTGTGCTGGTGCGGTGGTTTCACGTGGAACCGCCGTGCCAGAATAGGCTTCTTTCCAAACCTACTGACATCGCAACATGTCCCGTTTCCTCTTTCTTGACGCCACCACCCGCGAACCCGGCCACACCGGCAACAGCGAGACACTCGCCCGTCACGCCGCGGCCAGCCTGCCGGCCGCCGCCGAACAACGCTGGCTGAAGCTGGCCGACCTCGATCTGCCGCCCTTCGTCGACCTGCGTCACACCGCCGGCAGCTATCCGCCGCCGGCCGGCAACCTGAAGACGTTGCTCGACGAGACCCTGGCCGCCACCGATCTCGTTTTCGTCTCGCCGGTCTACTGGTTCTCGGTGCCGTCGCCGCTGAAGACCTACCTCGACCACTGGAGCGCCTGGCTGCGCGTGCCCGGCGTCGATTTCAAGGCAGCCATGGCCGGCAAGCGACTGTGGGTGATCGCCACCAGCGGCAACCGGGAGAAGGCGCAGCCGATGTTCGACAGCTACCGGCTGTGTGCCGAATTCCTCGCCATGGAATTCCGGCCGCCGCTGTGGGGCAAGGGCGGGGCGCCCGGCACGGTGCTCGGCGATGCCGAGGCACTGGCCGCCGCCACAGCCTATTTCCAGTCGGCTTGAGTCGTTGGCGATGCGCGTCTCCGTCTTCATCGCTACCAGTCTCGACGGCTACATCGCCCGGGCGGACGGCTCGCTGGATTGGCTGGAGGCTCAGAACGCGCGTATTCCTCCCGGTGAGGACTGCGGCTACGGCGATTTCATGGCCGATATCGATGTGCTGCTGATGGGGCGTGCAACTTTCGACCAGGTCAGCACCTTTCCCGAATGGCCCTACACCGGGAAGCGAGTGATCGTCCTGTCGCACCGCCCGCTCTCGGGGCCTTATGCGAGTCACGTCGCTCGTCAGGCTGGCGAGCCGGGGGAAATACTGGCCGCGCTGCAGAGCCAGGGGGCTCGCCATATTTACCTGGACGGTGGGCAGACCATTCAGGCCTTTCTGCGTGCCGGTCTGGTGGACGATCTGGTCATTACTTGTGTCCCGGTGCTGCTCGGTGGCGGGCGTCGCCTGTTCGGCCAGTTGGCTGCGGATTTGCCGCTGGAAATCCTATCCAGCCGCAGTTACCCGTTTGGTTTCGTGCAGACCGCCTATCGCGTAGGGCGAGCGCTTCCCGGAGGCGGGTCATGATCGTCGGCACCGCCGGTCACATCGACCACGGCAAGACGACGCTGGTCAAGGCGCTGACCGGCGTCGACTGCGATCGCCTGAAGGAAGAGAAGGCGCGCGGCATCACCGTCGATCTCGGCTACGCCTACACGTCTACGCTCGGCTTCATCGATGTGCCGGGGCACGAGAAGCTGGTGCACAACATGCTTGCCGGCGCCACCGGCATCGACTTCGCGCTGCTGGTGATCGCCGCCGACGACGGGCCGATGCCGCAGACCCGCGAGCAC
>DKNF01000081.1:0-6066 GCA_002470165.1 Betaproteobacteria bacterium UBA7395
GAAGGCATTGGCCGTCATCGCCAGGATCGGCGTATCGCGGTTCATCGATTCGCGGCGGATTTCCCGGGCGGCATCCAGCCCATTGAGATTCGGCATCTGCATGTCGAGCAGGATCAGCTGGTAGGACCTGCGTCGCGCGAACTCCACCGCCTCGCGTCCGTCGTTGGCCAGATCGACGCAAAGGCCCACGTCTTCCAGCAGACTGCGCGAAACCTCCTGGTTGACCGGCTCGTCTTCGGCCAGCAACACGCGGGCGCCGGCATATTCCTGACGCAGACGAAGCTCGGCCGAGCCGTTCGGGTCCGTCGTCCGGATGTGGCCGGCACCGCCGCTGACACGGTTCAAGCAGGCGGTGAACCAGAAACGACTGCCCTCGCCCGGCGTGCTGACGACCCCGATCTCGCCGCCCATCAAGTGCGACAACTGCTTGCAGATGGCCAGCCCCAGTCCCGATCCTCCGTACTTCCGGGTCATCGAACTGTCGGCCTGCTCGAATGGCGAGAACAGGCGCTGCTGATCCTCGGCGGCGATACCGATGCCGGTATCGACAACATCGAAACGCAGATGCAGGCGCTCGCCGTCCTCGCCCAGCAAACGGACACCGAGGGTAATGCCGCCTTGACTGGTGAACTTGACCGCATTGCCGGTCAGATTGAGCAATATCTGCCCGAGCCGCAGGGGATCGCCCTCGAAACGGGCAGCCGCCAGTTCGGGCGGCAGATCGACGGACAGCGACAACTGCTTGTCGGCGACCCGCTCCGCCATCAGGCTGGTGACGTTCTCGAACACCTCGCCCAGCCGGAACTCGACATGTTCCAGCACCAGACGCTCGGCCTCGATTTTCGACAGGTCGAGAATATCGTTGATCACCGCCAGCAAGACCTTCGACGATTGCTTGGCCTTGCCCAGCTGGGTGCGGACCTTGTCGTCGGCGGTCTGGCGCAGCGCCAGGTCGATCATGCCCATGATGCCGTTCATGGGCGTGCGCAGCTCATGGCTCATGTTGGCCAGGAAGGCGCTCTTGGCACGGCTGGCGGCCTCGGCGGCCTCCTTGGCCACGGACAGCGCCTGGGTCCGCTCGGCAACCTGCGTTTCCAGTTGGTCGCGGTGATGCAACAGGGCCTCCTGAGACTGTTCCCGCTCGCGTTCCCAGCGCATGGACTGCCGGGCACCGACGGCAATCCCGGCCAGGCCGACCAGCCAGATCAGCGCATGACTCAGGCCAAGCTGCAGGCGCGATTCACCGATCCGCTCCAGATACGGTGCCAGCGGCAGGCTGAGTCCGGTGGCGCCGCGCATGTCGCCGGTCTTGTAGCCGAGGACCGCGTGACATTTATCGCAACCGTCCTCCATGTACATCGCGCGCAGATAGCGCAGGTAAGGCTGACCATCGATCTCGGAAACCTCCCAGATCTCCTTGCGCTCGCCACGCTCGAAACCTTCGAGTTGCCGGCGCTCCCAGTCGTCCGGTGCGTTGCCCGGGTTGAGGTATTTAAGTCCGGTAATCCGTCCGCGGACCCCGTATTCCTCGGCGTAGAAATCCATCATCTGGCGCAACATCGAGGCCGGATTGAGCAAGGTCAACCGGCGACCGTCGTTGGTCACGACGTCGCGGCCGGGAACGTGTTCCAGCCAGGGAACCGACTTCTGGGTTTCTGTGACGGGCACATACACCCCGCCGTGCATCGTTCCCCAGCGCCGGAAGGAAATATCCTTGTTGAGGTTGGCGCGCGCCTCGGCATACGCCATCGACATCGCCTGCTTGCCGGTCTGGTCCAGGTTCCAGGCCAGTGAAAGTGCCAGCACGGCGGTCCATACCAGCGCTGCCAGGGTCGACATGCGTAGCGAGAAGTTTCCGTAGGCCAGGGCCATTTCTGCCACACTCAAATCTGTTCGTGATGGCTTAAGCATATACCGCTTTGCAGAATTCCTGCGGCATTTTCTGCACTGACGCACGACACGGTGCTTGCAGTAAAATGCCGGCCATGACCGATCCCAGCATTCTCTCCCCGCTCGGCAAGCCGACCGAATACCGCGCCGACTACGCCCCCGAACTGCTTTACCCGATTCCGCGCCAACTGAAGCGCGACGAATTGGGCATCCAGGCCGGTTGTTTGCCTTTTGTCGGCGAGGACCTGTGGAACGCCTACGAACTTTCCTGGCTGAACCCTCGCGGCAAGCCGGTGGTTGCCGTCGCCAGTTTCCGGGTGCCGGCGGACAGCCCGATGCTGATCGAGTCGAAATCCTTCAAGCTCTACCTGAATTCCTTCAACCAGACGGTTTTCGCCGATCTGGCGGCGGTCGAGGCCTGCCTGGTCCGCGACCTGAGCAGCGCCGCCGGCGCCCCGGTAGCGGTGGCTATCGCCGATTTGCGCGACCGACCGCAGGCCTTCATCGGCAGCCCGGCCGGCATCCTGCTCGACGACCTGGACATCGATTGCGATTGCTACCAGCCCAGCCCGCAGTTGCTGGGCACCCTGCCGGGTTCGCCGGTCGAGGAAACCCTGTACTCGCACCTGCTCAAGTCGAACTGCCTGGTCACCGGCCAACCGGATTGGGCCATGGTCGTCGTTCGCTACCGCGGCCAGCCGATCGACCGGGCCGGACTGTTGCGCTACCTGGTGTCTTTCCGCAATCACAACGAATTTCACGAGCAGTGCGTCGAACGCATTTTCTGCGACATCCGGCGCGCCTGCGCGCCCGCCGCGCTCGCCGTCCATGCCCGGTATACCCGACGCGGCGGCCTGGACATCAATCCCTTCCGCAGCACCGGCGATTTCCCCCCGCCGGACAACACGCGCGAAATCCGGCAATAAACCTGCTGCACCGCCATGGTGCCAAAAGCATGTAAAGCGTTAAACTGACGACTCGTTTCAGGGGGAGGAACGAGTGAGCGCAAAATTACAGAAAATTCTGGCCATCATCGGACTGCTACTGCTATCGGCCTGTGGCAATCAGGAACCGATCCGCATCGGCCTGCTCGCCGGATTGTCCGACCGCGGCTCGGACTTCGGCGAGAGCGTGCGCAACGGCGTCATTCTGGCCATCGAGCAACAAAATCGTGCCGGCGGCATTCATGGCCGGCCGATCGAGCTCATCGTCCGCGACGACGGCCAGGAGCGCGAGCAGGCGATCCGCGCCGCCGAGGAGCTGATCGCCCTCAAGCCCGAGATCATCATCGGTCCGGTGACCAGTTCGATGGCCAGCATCGTCGTGCCGATGATGAACCGTGCCGATCAACTGATCATCAGCCCGACCGTGGCCTCGACCGACTTTCACGGTAAGGACGACAATTTCTTCCGGGTGAACCGGACCACCCGCGAGGCGGCGATCCATCACGCCGGCGTGCTGTTCGAACGCGGCTCCCGGCGGGTCGGCATCGCTTTCGACGCCTCCAACCTGCAGTACTCGGAAACCTGGGTGAAGGCATTCCGCGATCAGTTCGAACATCTGGGCGGTCATGTGACCGAAACCAGCCGCTTCGAATCGGCGGCAACGCCGAGCTTTGCCGAGGTCATCGCCAAGCTGCTGCCATCGACCCCGGACACCCTGCTCTTCGTCGCCAGTTCGCTCGACACCGCCCGTCTCAGCCAGCAGGCCCGCCGCCAGGCGCCGGGGCTGCTGATCACGTCGACCGAGTGGGCGGCATCCGGCGAGTTGCTGAGCGAAATGGGCGGCGAGTCGGTCGATGGCCTGCTGATCGCCCACGCCTACGACCGCAACGACTCGCGCCAGCCCTACCAGTCCTTCCGCGAGGCCTACAAGCAGCGCTTCCAGCGCGAATTCGGTTCCTTCTCCCTGCTCGCCTACGACACCGCGAACATCGTCATCACCGCGCTGCAACGCCGTCAGGACGGCGAAAGCCTCAAGCAGGCCCTGCTCAGGTACGGCCCTTACGAAGGCACGCAGCAGCAGATCGTGTTCGATGCCAACGGCGACACCACCCGCCAAGTGTACTTCACCGAAATCCGCAACGGCAATTTCGAGCAGGTCAGATGAGCAGATCGCAGCGGCGCGAATGGCGCCTGCACAACTTCCTCGGCGTCCTGCTAGCACTGACCTCGGTGCTCAGCTTCACCATCGTCGCCTCGGTCTTCCTGTTCAACCGGATTCCGCAACTGGAACAGGAAATCCGCAGCAGCGCCGAAGGCGACGCGCGCGAACTGGCCTTGCGCATCGAACTGCAACTCGGCGCACTGCAGGACCAGCTGCTCCTGCTCGGCGAAGCGCTGGACAACCATGGCCGGACCCGCCAATTGATGGACAAGGCGGTTGGCGAGGGCAAGACCTTCCGCGCCCTCTACCTGCTTTCGCCGGACGGCCGGGTGACCACCGCCAGTCTGGCGCCGAGCTACCGTCACCTGCAGGCCGAAGTGGTCGGCAGCGACCTGTCGTCGGCACCGATGTTCCTCGAGGTTCGGGACAGGCGGAGCGTCGTCTGGAGCGACAAATACCTGTCGTCGTTGACCGGCATCGTCACCGTCGGCCTGGGCATACCGCTGGCCGACCGGGGAATGCTGCTGGCCGAACTGCCGCTGTCCTACCTGCTCGACCTTGGCCGGGGCAACGAAACCCACCAGCGCGCCATCTGGGTCATCGACCAGCGTGGCGAGGTCCTGGCCGATACTGCCTCGACCGCCCGCACCGGCAGCGCCCTCAACCTCTATTCGTCGCCGCTGCTGGCCGCCGTGCTGGGCGGCACGCCGCTGCCCAGGCAGTTCGCGGTCGACGGCGAGAACTACTATGTCGGCGGCGCCCGCTCGCAACAGCTCGGCTGGTCGTTCATCGCCCGCGTACCGGCCGGCCTCGCCCACCCAGAAATCCGCATGACCGTATTCACTGTCGTCGGCGGTTTCCTGGCCTCGCTGATGATCGGTACGCTGCTCGCCCTGTACGGCGCATCGCGCCTGTTGCGTCCTTTACGGGCCATCATCCTGCGCGCCGACCGGCTGGCCCGGGGCGAAAAGGTCGACGAATGGCCGCGCGGACGGATCGCCGAATTCAACCGCCTGTCCGGCGACATCGGCCGCATGGCGAAGGCCATTCTCGACCGCGAGCAGACGCTGCGCGAACTGAACGCCAGCCTGGAAGCGCGCGTCGCCGAACGGACCACCGCGCTGCAGCAGGCCAAGGAAGCTGCCGAAGCCGCCAGTCGCGCCAAGAGCACCTTCCTGGCCAACATGAGCCACGAAATCCGCACCCCGCTCAATGCCATCAGCGGCATGGCCCACCTGATCCGCCGCGGCGGCCTGCCGCCCGAACAGGGGGTCCGCCTGGACAAGCTGGAAGCCGCCGGTCAGCATCTGCTCGAAGTCATCAACATGGTGCTCGACCTGTCGAAGATCGAGGCCGGCAAGCTCGAACTCGAGGAAACACCCTTCCGCCCGGGCAGCCTGTTCGAAAACGTGCGCTCGATGATCCAGGAAAAAGCCAGCGCCAAACGCTTGCGCCTGCTCGTCGACGCCGCCAACCTGCCCGACCAGTTGATTGGCGACTCGACCCGCCTGCAGCAGGCCATGCTGAATTACGCCAGCAACGCGATCAAATTCACCGAACACGGCGAAATCCGCCTCGCGGGCCGGATCATCGATGAAACGCCGGACGACCTCCTGCTACGCTTCGAAGTCAGCGACACCGGCATCGGCATTTCCCCGGAGGCCTGCGAACGCCTGTTCAAGCCGTTCGAGCAGGCCGACACCTCAACCACGCGCAAATACGGCGGCACCGGCCTCGGCCTGGCGATCACCGCCAAGATCGTCGAAGCCATGAACGGCATAGTCGGGGTGAGCAGCGTGCCGGGACAAGGCAGCACCTTCTGGTTTACCGCCAGGCTGAAAAGGATGCCGGCAGCCACGGCCAATCCGGAACCGACGCCGCTCGATCACGAAACCCGGTTGCGCAGCCTCTACGCCGGCCGCCGCATCCTGCTGGTCGAGGACGAACCGATCAACCGGGAAATCGCCCTGATGCTGCTGACCGATGCCGGCCTGGTCACCGATGCCGCCGAAGACGGCATGCAGGCCGTGGAGATGGCCGCCAGCCGTACCTACGACCTGATCCTGATGG
>DKNF01000081.1:6192-7407 GCA_002470165.1 Betaproteobacteria bacterium UBA7395
ATCCTGATGGACATGCAGATGCCTCATCTGGACGGCGTCGAGGCAACACGCCGAATACGCCGGCTGGACAATTGCCGCAGCATTCCGATCGCCGCGATGACCGCCAATGCCTTTGCCGAAGACCGCGCCCGCTGTTTCGCCGCCGGGATGAACGAATTCATCGCCAAGCCGATCGATCCGGACGCTTTCTATGCCCTGCTGTTCGATTGCCTGTCGGGAAATTTCCGGGCGTCAGCGCCCGATGAAACCCATGACGTCACTGAGCAGCATCAGTTGCGGCTGGGCGTCCAGCCAGTCACGAGCCTCGACTAGCGTCGGGCAGACCTCGCACTCGTAAGATTTCAGGTCGCCACCAAGGACCTTGCGGATTGCTTCGGCCAGTCCCGAGTCCGTCGTCACGAAGACGATCCGGCAATTCGGCGACGACAGCTTGGCTCCGTAATGCAGTGCCGCCAGGTCGGTCAGCGCCGACTGCCCGATATCGTGCCGGCTGACCGCCGAAAAATCGTGGATCACGTAACGGGCATCGTCAAAACGCGGATCACTCTGGATCCGGCGCACCGTGTCGAGAAAGCCGCCCGACGGCAGCCCGCCCTCGTAAATCGCCAACACGCCTTCCGGTTCCCAGACCAGCCTGCACGTCATGAGCCTGTCCTCTCGAGACCACTGCCCGGCATATTGCCAAAGCATTATTGTATGCCGGACATCTTAATCCAGAATGCCGCCCGGATGAACCTAGTATATCCCCCAGCCTCGGTTTTCATCCTCCAGAAAACGCACCACATTGAAGCCAATGCGACAAAAACATCCCTGATCTGGGGCGACAAACCCACACCAAAAGAAAAACAAGCAGAAGAACAAAACACAATGAATACAAACAACTAGAAAACAAAAGAAGACAAAAAACGCTCTGGCACGCAGCGTGCTTATACGCCACCACTGGTCTGACCGGTCTGAACGGATAACCCAATGCCTAGCCTAGCCAACATCGCAGCCCAAACCCTGCAACGCCGTATCCTCGACGGCCACTACCCGGCCGGTAGTGCCCTGCCCGGACAACGCGAACTCTCCGAGAACCTCGGCATCAGCCGCGCCTCGCTGCGCGAAGCCATTTCCATGCTGGAAGCGCTCGGCCTGCTGCGCTCGCAGGCCGGTAAAGGGGTCTTCGTCACCGCCGGCAAGCCGGCCAGCGCCGCCGACCTGCCGGCCGGGCCG
>DKNF01000273.1 GCA_002470165.1 Betaproteobacteria bacterium UBA7395
GTCTATAACTGTCGAACTCGGGTGGCGATGTCGCAGCGGTCGCTTTCGAGATCGTCGATCAGCGTGGCGAAGGAACTGTTGACGAACTGCGTGCGCACGCCAAGCCGGCGCGCCAGGTCGTTGGCGTTGTCGATGTCGATGCCGCTCGGGCGACCGGTTTTGGGGTTGCGGAAGGAAATGCCGTAGTAATCCGGCCAGATGCAGACCCGCAGGGTGCCGCGCTCGACGATGCGTTCCAGCCGTCCCTGCGCCATGGCCTGGAGCGGCAGCAGCAGACTGATGAGCAACAGGGCGGAAAAACAACTTCTGCGGTGCATGTGGCGAATCCGGAAAATTATGCGGATCAGTTTAACCGCATATCGCCCTGTCGTCATGCTCCTGGCAACAAGGTCTAGCCGGTTTCGGCCAGGCGCGCGGCCTGGATCATCTCGTCAGGCGCGCCGATCCGCTCGAGCAGGTGGCTGTGGCCGATGTGCAGCAGTTCCTCGACGGCCCGGAAATCGTCGGGCAGGGCGGCGTCGTTCCAGCCGTTGGCGGTGTGGCGCGCCAGGTCGACGGCGAGATTGACGTTGCGCACGTTGAGGGTTTCGGCATCGGCGGGATCGAGCAGCGAAAGCAGGAGTTCCGGCAGCCCCCAGAGTTCGACCAGCTCGCGCATGATGTCGGCCAGCGGCGCGCCGAAAACCTCTTCCTGGACGGTGCGGGTGCGCAAGCCAGGATTGGCGGTGAGGCGCTCGCGGGCGCGGATGGCCAGTGCCGGGGCAAAGCAGTGCATCAGGATTTCGACAAAATCGTGCAGCAACGCGGCCAGGGCGATTTCCTCGAAACGGGTGTTCTGCCGCAGCAGCGCCCAGTCGCGGGCCCACAGCGAGGCCTGGCGGGAGCGGGCGATGACCTTGAGCAGGCCGAGCATGGCCTTGGGGTGCCCCTTGAGCTGATGCTCGATGATCGGCAGTTCCTGGCAGCTGTCGAAGAATTTCATCGTACCGATCATCACCAGCGAGCGCTCGATGGTGGTGATTTCGGCGTTCTGGCTCTTCGGCCGGTGTTCCTTCATGTAGCGGAACACGCGCAGCGTCATCAGCGGGTCGTGCATGACGATGTTGGCCAGCGTGCGCGTGTTGATGGTTTCAGCCGCATCGCGCAGCTCCGCCAGGCGGTTGGCCGTCAGCCGCAGGATCGGCAATTCAACTTCCTTGAAATGTTCGACCCAGGCGTTGGTGCCGGGGAAGGGGAAGTCGATCATCAGGGTCATGCTGGCGCTCCTTCGCGGTCCGGATCAGCGGTTGAGCAGTTTTTTCAGGAAATTCTCGACATAAGCCGGCCGCACGGGCTTGACGATGTAGCCGCGGGCGCCGAGCCCGGCTGCCTGCTGGACCAGTTCGCGCGAAGTGTCGCCGGTGACCATGACGACGGCGGTTGCCGGGCTGACTTCGCGGATTTTCGGCAGCGCATCCAGTCCGGACATCAGCGGCATGTTGACGTCGAGGAACAGGACCTGCGGTTGATGTACCTGGGCGGCACGAACGGCTTCCTCGCCGTTGCCGGCCTGGGCGACGATGTTCATGCCGAGTTCGGTGAGGACGCCCTTGAGCAGCAGGCGGATCGAGCTGTTGTCATCGACGATGACCGCCGTCGGCCGCCCGCCCGTCCGGCGGGCACCGGGCGATGTCGGCCCGGCGTTCGCCGGCGGCGGCACATCGGCCCGTTCGGCCTGCTGGCGCACTTCGCATACCTGGCGCAGTTCGTCGAGAATCTGTTTCTGGCCGAAGGGCTTGCGCAGAAAACCTGAGGCGCCGTTGTCCGCCGCCCGTTTATCGATGTCGGCGTCTTCCGACCCGGTCATGAAAACGACGTCGATCTCGGGGAAAGTGCTGTTGACGTCCTTGAGCAGTTCCAGCCCGTCGCGCCCGGGCAACTGGTAATCCAGGCAGACGATGGTCGGTTTCAGGCGGCGGATCTCATCCAGCAGCGTATTGCCGTTTTCCAGTTGTCCGGCGATGGTGTAGCCCTGGCTGCCGAGCAGGGTGGCGAGCAGGGTACGCATCGAGGCATTGTCTTCGACGATCAGGACTCTCATTTTTTCCGGTGCTGTTTTCGGTTGTCACAATGTCGCGGAAAGGCCGCGCCTACCTATGTTAACCGCGAAATCGACGGAATGGGCGGGCAGAATGCACAATGCCCCGGTGACGGGGCATTGTGCATGGGGTGGGGAGCGGATCGGTCAGAGGATCATGCCGGCGCCGACCGTGTTGTTGTTGCTCTCATCGATGACGATGAACGCCCCGGTGCCGCGATTTTCCGCGTACGGATCGACGAACAGCGGTTGCGCCAGCTTGAAGGTGACTTCGGCGATGTCGTTCATCGCCAGCTTGTCGGCGGCGACCTTGTCCAGCGTGTTGACGTCGAGGCGGTGGTCGATGGCGGTCAGCTTGGCTTTCGAGTCGCGCGTCGTGTGACGGATCAGGTAAGTGCGGGCGCGGTCGAGCGGGGCTTCGGCCAGCCAGCAGACGGTGGCGCGGATTTCCTTGACGGCGGCCGGGGCTTCGGCGGACTTGACGATCATGTCGCCGCGCGAGCAGTCGATTTCGTCGGCGAGCAGGATCGTCACCGATTGCTCGGTGAAGGCTTCGCCGATGTCGACGCCGCCGATCTGTACCGCCTTGACCGTCGATTCGAGGCCGTTGGGCAGCACTGTGACCTGGTCGCCGACCTTGATCGAGCCGGATTCGACGCGGCCCATGAAACCGCGGTAGTCGTGCAGTTCGGGGTTGGCCGAATCCTGCGGGCGGCAGACGTACTGGACCGGGAAACGGAAGGGTTCGGCGTGCTCGGTATGCGCGGCCGGCGCGGCTTCGAGGATTTCCATCAGGGTCGGACCGTCGTACCAGTCGAGGTTGTCGCCGCGGTCGACGATCATGTCGCCGTTGAGCGCCGACAACGGGATGAAGCGGATGTCTTCGATGCCGACCTTGGCGGCGAATTCCAGGTAATCGGCCTTGATCTTCTCGTAGGTTTCCTGCGAATAGTCGACCAGGTCCATCTTGTTGATGGCGACGACCAGGTGCGGGATGCCGACCAGCGCAGCCAGCTTGGAATGGCGGCGGGTCTGGGTCAGCACGCCCTTGCGCGCATCGATCAGGATGATGGCGAGGTTGGCGGTGGA
>DKNF01000118.1 GCA_002470165.1 Betaproteobacteria bacterium UBA7395
CGCGCGCCTGGCCGAGCAGCAGCGTGGACTGCGGATTGACGTTCACGAACACTTTCTCGATTGCCGACTGGTCCGGCCGGTAGGTCGCGATCACCTCGCCGATGCCGGCGAACAAGGTGCCGATGCGCTCCGGCAGCGACTGCTTGTCGTTCGACTTGATGCAGCCGCTGGCGACATAGATCAGCTGGTTGCCGTGTTTCTCGATGACGCCAAAGCCGGTCACGCGCAGGCCGGGGTCGATGCCGAGGATGCGCACGCCGCTCATTTCGCCGGCCTCGCCACCAAATACACACCAGCCACCGCGACGGCCATGCCGACCACCGCGACCGGCGCCAGCGTCTCGCCGAACACCGCCCAGGCGATCAGCGCCGTCGTCGGCGGCGTCAGGTAGAACAGGCTGGCGACATTGACCGCGCTGCCGCTGCGGATCAGCAGGTTGAGCAGGCTGATCGCGCCGAGCGACAGGACCAGCACCAGCCAGCCGAGCGCGAACAGGAATTCGCCGCTCCAGTCGATGCGGTAATCCTCGAACAGCGCAACGGCGATGGCCGTCACGATGGCTGTCGGCACGAACTGGATGACCGAACCGGTGCGCAGGTCGAAACGGGCGCAGAAACGTTTCTGGTAGAGCGTGCCGGCGGTGATCGCCAGCAGCGCGACGACCGCCGGCCACAGCATCGGCCCGAGCGCGGCGTCGCCGAACTTGCCGGAAACGACCAGGCCGACGCCGACGAAACCGAGCGCCAGCCCGCCCCACTGGCGAGCGCTCACTTTCTCGCCGAGCAGCCAGCCGGCACTGCACGCCGTCAGCAAAGGCTGCATGCCGACGACCAGCGCGGTGATCCCGGCCGGCAGGCCGTGGGCGATGGCAACGAAGACGCCGCCGAGATAGAAGGCATGCACGAGCACGCCGGAAACGCCGATGTGCAGCCACTGCGCCGGGTCTTTCGGCCACGGCGCGCGCATGATCAGCGCAATCGCCAGCATCAGGCCGATCACCAGCCCGTAGCGGGTGAGCAGGAAGGACAGCGGTTCGGCGTAGGGCAGGCCGAACTTGGCACCGATGAAACCGGTACTCCACAGGAAGACGAAGAGCAGGGGATAGGCGCGCTGCATGCGTTCAGCGTTGCCAGTCCGGCTGGCAGCGTTTGCGCGTTTCGGCAAAGGTTTCGAACAGGGTGCGCGCATCGCCGCTGGCGCGGTGGCGGCGCAGTTGCAGGCGCAGTTCGACGGCCGCGCGGGTGGCGTGCCAGTTGGTCATTTCGCAGTCGCCGAGGATTTCGCGCAGGTCCTTGAGGCGGAAGCTGGGCACCAGATCGACCGCATCGTAGAGCCGGCCGAGCCAGGCGTAGTCGGCACCCCAGGCATCGCTGTAGAGCGTCTGGCCGCGAAATTTCTGGTTCAGGTGCCCGGCCACCTCGGCGGCCGGCTTGCCATGCTGCTGCAGGATTTCCCGGCTGACGCCGTGCACCTTCTCGGCGCCGCTGTCCCAGTGGGTCCAGCCGGGTTCCGGCCGGATCAGCGAGCAATACATCTCGCCGCCCGGCAGGTAATAGCCGACCTCGATCGGGTAGCTGCCCGCACCGAAACCCGAGGCTTCGATGTCGATGATCGCGGGCAGCTCCGGTGGCCGGCGGGCGGTCACTCCTCGATGACCGCCGTGGTGTAGATTTCCTGGACGTCGTCCAGGCCTTCGAGCGCGTCGAGCAGCTTCTGCATCTTCACCGCGTCGTCGCCCGTGAACACGTTCTCGCCTTCCGGCTTCATCGTCACTTCGCCGAATTCCGGCGTGAACCCGGCGGCTTCGAGCGCGTCCTTGACGGCAACGTAGTCGGCAGCGGCGGTGATGACTTCGATCGAACCGTCGTCGTTGGTCGCCACATCCTCGGCGCCGGCTTCGATGGCGGCATCCATCAGCGCCGCTTCGTCGGTGCCCGGCGCAAACAGCATCTGGCCGCAGTGCTTGAACTGGAAGGCCACGCAACCGTCGGTACCCATGTTGCCGCCGTACTTGTTGAAGGCATGGCGCACTTCGGCCACGGTGCGGGTCTTGTTGTCGGTCAGGCAGTCGACCATGATCGCCGCGCCGCCGATGCCGTAGCCCTCGTAGCGGACCTCGACGTAATCGACGCCTTCGAGCTCGCCGGTACCCTTCTTGATGGCGGTATCGATCTTGTCCTTGGGCATGTTCACGCCCTTGGCCTTGTCGACCGCAACGCGCAGACGCGGATTGAAGCCGGGATCACCCCCGCCCATCTTGGCCGCCACGGTGATTTCCTTGGCGATCTTGGAGAAAGCCGCACCACGCTTTTCGTCCTGACGACCTTTACGGTGCTGGATGTTGGCCCACTTGGAATGACCTGCCATGCTCTTTTCCTGAATGCGAATAACGAAGAAGGCGAGATTTTACCCGTCCGGCGTTTTCCCGTCAGGCCGGCGTGCATTGACCCGCCTGGCGGGTCTGCTTGTTGCTTTGAAACCTTTTTTTCCGCCCGAAACGACAAGCCCGATGCGAAAACCCACCCTCTACCAAAGCCTGAAAGCCAAACGGCGCAGCCAGCAACTGGTCATCGGCGTCACCTGGTACACCCCGGAAAGCTGGGCCGCAGTCAAGGCGACGGCCACCGATCCGGAATGCTTCGAAGACAGCTTCGACAAATGGAAAACCATGGCCGTGGCGGCCCGCCGCAATTTCCAGCGCTCCGGCGTGATGGCCCTGGAATGCCAGATCGACCCCGCCGCCTTCGCCGCCTGGTGCGCCGCCAACCAGCAGGAAAACAACTCGACGGCGCGCGGCGAATACGTCTCCGAAGTGCTCAGTGCCGCCCACAACAAGGCGGACTGAAACGCGCCGGCTTGTCGCAAAGCAGACAAGCCGGCACCCCCGGCAATCGCCGATTCCCCTTTCGCCGTCACCTGTGGCAGGCTGACGCCAGCATCCGCCAGAAAGGGAAACCATGTCCGCCATCCAGCGCATCGCCACCCGCGAAACCGAACTCGGCGCCGGCCTGAGCATCCGCCGCGCCCTGCCCACCCGCCACCGGCGCATGGTCGGCGCCTGGTGCTTCCTCGACCACATCGGCCCAATCGACTTCGCCCCGGACGCCGGCCTGCATGTCGGCGCCCACCCGCACATCGGCCTGCAAACCTTCACCTGGCCGGTGGCCGGCGAAATCCTGCACCGCGACAGCCTGGG
>DKNF01000278.1 GCA_002470165.1 Betaproteobacteria bacterium UBA7395
GCCTTCTCGCGGCGGATGTGCTGTTCGCGCGTCTGCAGCGTCATGCGGTAGGCAGTCTTGCCGCGTGCGTCCTTGGAAACGCCGATGATGCGGCCCGGCATCGAGCGGACGAAGGCTTCGCGGGTGGCGAAGAAGGCGGCGTGCGGGCCACCGAAGCCCATCGGGATACCGAAGCGCTGGCTCGAACCGAGGGCGATGTCGGCGCCCATGGCGCCCGGCGACTTGAGCAGCACCAGCGCCATCAGGTCGGCGGCGACGGCGACCGTGGTGCCGCGTGCCTTGAGGCCGGCGATGATCGCGCTGAGGTCGCGCACTTCACCGTTGTCGTTCGGGTACTGGAGCAGGGCGCCGAAGAATTCTTCGTCTTTTACCGTGTCGACCGCAGCGATCACCAGTTCGAAGCCGAAGTAGGCGGCGCGCGTCTTGACCACGTCGATGGTCTGCGGGAAGCAGGCGGCGTCGACCAGGAAGCGGTTCGACTTCGACTTGGAAACGCGGCGGGCCATCGTCATGGCTTCGGCGGCGGCGGTGGCTTCGTCGAGCAGCGAGGCGTTGGCGATTTCCAGCCCGGTCAGGTCGACGACCATCTGCTGGAAGTTCATCAGCGCTTCCAGGCGGCCCTGGGCGATTTCGGCCTGGTAGGGCGTGTAAGCGGTGTACCAGCCGGGGTTTTCCATGACGTTGCGCAGGATCACCTTGGGCGTCAGCGTGTCGTAGTAGCCCATGCCGATGCACGACTTCTGGATCACGTTCTTGCTGGCGATCGCCTTCAGGTCGGCGAGTGCCTCGTGTTCGCGGCGCGGGGCCGGCAGCGGCAGGTCAGCCGGCAGGCGGATGGCGGCCGGGACGGTCTGGTCGATCAGCTGGTCGAGGCTGGCGGCACCGATGGTGGCCAGCATCTCGGTCATTTCAGTGGTGCAGGGGCCGATGTGACGGTCGATGAATTCGTCGTGCTGCTCCAGGGCGCTCAAGGGCAGGGTCTTCATGTGGATTGTTTCTCGCGGGGGCTATGCAGCGGAACAGCCCGGCCGGTTACGGTCGACCGGGCTGGTGGAGGAAAAACGGCGGGCCGGGATCAGGCGGCGTCGGCGACAGCCTGGTAGGCGGCGGCGTCGAGCAGGGCGTCGACATCGGCGATGTTGTCCGGGGTCATCTTGAACAGCCAGGCGGCGTAGGCGTCGGCATTGACCGACTCCGGCGCATCGACGGCGGCCTGGTTGACTTCGGTGACGGTGCCGGCGATCGGCGCGTACACGTCGGCGGCGGCCTTGACCGACTCGACCACGGCGATTTCCTTCTCGGCATCGTAATGGGCGCCGACTTCCGGCAGTTCGACGAAGACCAGGTCACCCAGCGCTTCCTGCGCGTGGTCGGAAATACCGACGGTGACGGTGCCATCGGCGTTCTTCAGGACCCACTCGTGGGAGGCGGCGTACTTGAGGTTGGACGGGACGTTGGACATGGTTTTCTCCAGAGTGGGGTGAATTAGATGACAGCTTTGCCGTTGCGGGCGAATACGGGTTTGGTGACCTTGGCCTTGAGCAGTTTGCCGCGGATGTCGACCTCGACTTGATCGCCGATGGCGACGCCAAGCGGCAGGCGGGCCAGCGCGATGGACTGCTGCAGTGTCGGCGAGAAGGTGCCGGAAGTAATTTCGCCATCACCGTGGGCGGTGACGACCTTCTGGTGGCCGCGCAGCACGCCCTTGTCGAGCAGGATCAGGCCGAGGAACTGTTTCTGCTGGCCGTTGGCAGCCAGTGCGGCGCGGCCGACGAAATCGCGCGCGTCCTTCATGGCGACGGTCCAGGCCAGGCCGGCGTCGAGCGGCGACACCGTCTCGTCCATGTCCTGGCCGTAGAGATTCATGCCGGCTTCCAGGCGCAGCGTGTCGCGGGCGCCCAGGCCGCAAGGCGCGACGCCGGCATCCTTCAGGGCGTTCCACACGGCTTCGGCTTCGCCGGCCGGCAGCATGATTTCGTAGCCGTCTTCGCCGGTGTAACCGGTGCTGGCGATGAAATACTGATCGACTTCGGCGGCGAAGAAGGGTTTCAGGCCTTCGCTCGCGGCCTTCACTTGCGGCAGCACCTGCCACACCTTGGCGCGCGCGTTCGGGCCCTGGACGGCGATGATGCCGAGATTGTCGGCACCGTCGCGGCGCTGGGTGATGGTCACCTCCATCTTCCACTCGGCGGCCTTGGCCTGCATCCAGGCCAGATCCTTGTCGGCGGTGCCGGCGTTGACGACGACGCGGAAGCGCGTGTCGGTGAGGAAATAAATGATCAGGTCATCGATGACGCCGCCGGCCTCGTTGAGCATGGCGGCGTAGAGCGCCTTGCCGGAAACGGTCAGCTTGGCGACGTCGTTGGCAACCAGGCGCGAGAGGAAGGGGCGGCAATCGGCGCCGACCAGATCGACCGGGCACATGTGCGAGACGTCGAACATGCCGCAGTCCTTGCGCACCGCGTGGTGCTCCTCGATCTGCGAACCGTAGTTGACCGGCATGTCCCATCCGCCGAAATCGACCATCCGGGCGCCGAGTGCGCGATGGGCGGCATTCAAGACCGTTTGCTTCAGCATATCAATCCTTTACTGACGTTTGTTAACGTCGATTCTGGAAACAGAAAAGGGGTGAAACGTAAAACTCGCGTTTTGCGTTTCACCCCTCTGTCCTCGATACCTGAGAGATTTGCCCCATCGGTGGGCGCTGTCTACGCCGCTCTCCAGAGTTTCAGGGGGCGACATGCGCATTGCCAGCGATACGGTGTCGACTGCGCCTCGTCGTGCTATTCGCACTGTCTTCGGCTTGTCTTCGTGTCTCGCAGCCAATGCGCATGCCGCCTGGCCTCATCTTGTGGTCCTTTTGCCTGAGCGTTTTCGGGTGAAATTGCGCCTTCGGCGGCAGACGAATCTGCGCTCTCCCACAGGATGGCTCGCACTATATCCGGTCGTGGCTGTCCAATCAATATGTTGCGCCGCACAAGGCGTCTCGGTGAGGGGCGGCCTTCGTGCTAAACTCCGCGTTTGCCCGTGTCTTGCCATCCGTGAACCCAGCCAATTTCGATTTTCATTGCCATTCGTCCGTGTCCGACGGTTTGCTGCCGCCGGCGGTGGTGGCGCGCCGGGCAGCGGATAACGGTGTCGATTTCTGGGCTTTGACCGATCATGACGATATCGGCGGCTTGGCGCCGGCGGCGGAAGCGGCGGCAGAAGCCGGGATGCGCTTCGTTCCCGGGGTGGAAATTTCCATCGAGTGGCGGGAAACGCCGATCCATATCGTGGGTCTTGGCTTCGATCCGGCCAATCCGGTCCTGGTTGGCGGCCTCGAAGCGCTGCGTAGCGGTCGTCTCGAGCGCGCCCGGCGGATGGGCGAGGCGCTTGACGCCATCGGCATTCATGGCGTCTTCGAAGGGGCCATGGGCTACGTGACCAATCCGAACCTGATCTCGCGCGCCCATTTCGCCCGCTATCTCGTCTCCATCGGCATCGCCCGGGATATTCCCGGCGTGTTCCAGTATTACCTGGCACCCGGCAAGCCCGGCTATGTCGACCACCGCTGGGCTTCCCTGGCCGATGCGCTGGGCTGGATTCACGCTGCCGGCGGTGTCGCCGTGGTGGCTCATCCCGGGCGCTACAAGATGTCCGGTGGCGACATGCGCAAGTTCCTCGACGAGTTCAAGGATCTGGGCGGGCAGGCGATCGAGGTGGCCAGTGGCAGCCATTCGCCCGACCACCTGCTGCATTTCGCCCGGCTGGCCCGGCATTACGCTTTTCATGCCTCGCGCGGCTCGGATTTCCACGGGCCGGACGAGAGTTACGTCGACCTCGGTCGGGCCGCGCCGCTGCCGCCGGACCTCAAGCCGGTCTGGCGCCTGATAGATTGAAACCATGGCCCGCGTCGTCAATATCCATCCCGATTCCCCGCAGCAGCGCCTGCTTGCCCAGGCGGCCGACTTCATCCGCAAGGGCGCCATCGTCGCCTTGCCGACGGATTCCTGTTACGCCCTCGCTTGTCATCTCGGCGACAAGGAAGCGCTCGATCGCATCCGTCTGATCCGCCAGATGGACGAACGTCACCATCTGACGCTGATGGTTCGCGACCTCTCCGAGATCGCCCATTTCGCACGCGTCGACAACGCCCAGTACCGCTTGCTCAAGGCGGCAACGCCGGGTAGCTATACCTTCATCCTCGAAGGCAGCAAGGAATTGCCGCGCCGGGTCATGCACCCCAAGCGCAAGACCATCGGCGTGCGTGTGCCGGATCATCCGGTTGCCCTGGCCTTGCTGGAAGAGTTGCAGGAACCCCTGCTGACGACGACGCTGCAGTTGCCGGGCGACGACAGTCCGCTGACCGAGGGCTGGGAAATTCTCGACCGTCTCGACGACCAGCTCGAACTGATCCTCGATGCCGGTACCTGCGGTATCGAACCGACCACCGTCATCGACCTGACCGGTTCGGTACCCGAACTGGTTCGCGCCGGTCGCGGCCCGCTTGCCCCGTTCGGATTCGACTGAACATGCTCGACATCAACGCCCTGATCCAGACCATCGCCATCGCTGCGTTGCCGGTGATCTTCGCGATCACCCTGCACGAAGCGGCGCACGGTTACGCGGCCCGCCATTTCGGTGATCCGACCGCCTGGCAGTTGGGGCGGATCAGCCTGAATCCGCTGCGCCACATCGATCCGGTCGGTACCATCCTGATCCCGCTGGCCATCCTGCTGTTTTCGGCCGGCAATTTCCTGTTCGGTTACGCCAAGCCGGTGCCGGTCGACTTCAGTCGTCTGCGTAATCCCAAACGCGACATGCTCTGGGTTGCCGCTGCCGGGCCGGCCGCCAACCTGTTCATGGCACTGTGCTGGGCCTTCATGCTCAAGCTGGCCTGGGAAATGCCCAGCACCGATTTCACCGTACCGCTGTCCGAGATGAGCAAGATAGGCATCATCATCAATTGCGTGCTCATGGTGCTCAACCTTTTACCCTTGCCGCCGCTTGACGGCGGGCGCATCGCCGTCAGCCTGTTGCCGCATCGTCTGGCCTGGCAGTTCTCACGCATCGAGCCGTGGGGCTTCCCGATTTTGCTGGTCCTGCTGTTCACCGGTATCCTCAGCGACATCATGAGCCCGCTGGTGCTTTTCTCGGCGCGCGCCATCGAAACCATTTTCGGTCTTTATTAAACGACAAACAGCTATGTACGCAGAACGTGTCCTTTCCGGCATGCGTCCCACCGGGGCGCTGCATCTCGGCCATTACCACGGCGTCCTCAAGAACTGGGTTGAACTGCAGCAGGAATATCCCTGTCTGTTCTTCGTTGCCGACTGGCACGCCCTGACGACCCAGTACGACAATCCCCAGAACATCGAGAAGGCAACCTGGGACATGGTCATCGACTGGCTGGCGGCCGGTGTGGACCCGAACCAGGCGACCCTGTTCATCCAGTCGCGCGTGCCCGAACATGCCGAACTGCACCTGCTGCTGTCGATGATGACGCCGCTCGGCTGGCTGGAGCGCGTGCCGACCTACAAGGATCAGCAGGAAAAGCTGTCGAACAAGGATCTGTCGACCTACGGCTTCCTCGGTTACCCGCTGCTGCAGGCGGCCGACATCCTCATCTACCGCGCCGACAAGGTGCCGGTCGGCGAGGATCAGGTACCGCACATCGAGTTCTCGCGCGAAATTGCCCGCCGCTTCAACCACCTCTACGGCCGCGAACCCGGTTTCGAGGACAAGGCCCGCGAGGCGGTCAAGAAACTCGGCAGCAAGCGCGCCCGCCTGTATGAGGAGCTGCGTACCCGCTACCAGCAGGAAGGTCAGCGCGAAGCGCTCGAACAGGCGCATGCCGTGCTCGACGAAATCCAGCACCTGTCGGTGGCCGACCGCGAACGCCTGTTCGGCTACCTCGAAGGTACCGGCAAGATGATCCTTGCCGAGCCTGGGGCATTGCTTACCGCTGCGTCGCGCATGCCTGGCCTGGACGGGCAGAAGATGTCCAAGTCCTACGCCAACACCATCACCATGCGCGAATCGGAAGATTCGGTCGCCAAGAAGGTCAAGAGCATGCCGACCGATACCAATCGCGTGCGTCGCACCGATCCGGGCGATCCGGCGCGTTGCCCGGTGTGGCAACTGCACCAGGTGTACACCGACGAAGCCACGCGGGCGACGCTGGAGCAGGGCTGCCGCACCGCCGGTATCGGCTGCATCGACTGCAAGCAGCCGGTGATCGAAGGCATCCTCAAGGAACAGGCGCCGATGCGCGAGCGTGCCCAGCTGTATCTCGACGATCCGGTGCTGGTCAAGAACATCATCGCCGACGGTTGCGAGAGGGCACGCGAGCTGGCGCGCGAGACGATGCGCGACGTGCGCGAGTCGATGGGTCTGGAATACCACTGATGTCCGCTGCGTCGTTCCGCTTCCGCCGTCCGGCGGTCGACGCATGAATCTTGCGGTCGATCTGCCGCCGCCGCTGTTCGAACCGGTGGCGCGCATTTACGGCGAGCCGATGGAGGCCATGCCGCAGGATCTGTACATCCCGCCGGATGCGCTGGCGATCATGCTCGACGCCTTCGAAGGCCCGCTCGACCTGCTGCTCTACCTGATCCGCAAGGCCAACGTCGACATCCTCGACATTCCGATGGCGCCGCTGACCCGCCAGTATCTCGACTACATCGAGAACATGCAGGCGCAGAACCTGGAACTGGCGGCCGAGTACCTGGTGATGGCGGCGATGCTGATCGAGATCAAGTCGCGCATGCTGCTGCCACGGCCGAAGATCGGCGACGATGGCGAGGTCGAGGACCCGCGCGCCGAACTGGTCCGCCGCCTGATGGAATACGAGCAGATGAAGCT
>DKNF01000019.1 GCA_002470165.1 Betaproteobacteria bacterium UBA7395
GCCGCCTTCAACAACGAATTCGGCCGCCCGAACCTGACCGGCTATTTCCGCACCTATGAGCAGGAAGTGGCTGGCACCGTGCGCGGCTACCACAAGCCGATCATGATCGCCGGCGGCCTTGGTTCCATCCAGGCCGAGCAATCGTTCAAGGAAGAAACCTTCCCGGTCGGCACGCTGTTCGTGCAACTGGGCGGCCCCGGCATGCTGATCGGCCTGGGCGGCGGTGCCGCTTCGTCGATGACTGCCGGGGTGAACGCCGAAGACCTCGACTTCGCCTCCGTCCAGCGCGGCAACCCGGAAATCCAGCGGCGTGCTCAGGAGGTGATTGATCGCTGCTGGCAGATGGGCAAGGACAACCCGATTCTTTCCGTGCATGACGTCGGTGCCGGCGGCGTGTCCAACGCCCTGCCGGAACTCGCCCATTCGGGCGGCGTTGGCGCCAAGTTTGACCTGCGCAAGGTGCCGACCCTGGAACCGGGCATGTCGCCGGCCGAAATCTGGTCCAACGAATCGCAGGAACGCTACGTGCTGGCCATCCCGCCGAACCGTATCGGCGAATTCCAGGCCATGTGCGAACGCGAGCGCTGCCCGTTCGCCGTGGTCGGCGAAGCCACCGGCGACGGCCACCTGACCGTCACCGACGCCCACTTCGGCGTCAATCCGGTCGACATGGAAATGGAAGCGCTGCTCGGCAAGCCGCCGCGGATGACCCGCGACGTGACGTCGCAGCCGGCCAGCTTCGTGCCCTTCGACGCCGTTTCCATCGAACTCAAGGACGCCGCCTATCGCCTGATGCGTCTGCCGACCATCGCCGACAAGACCTTCCTGATTTCCATCGGCGACCGCTCGGTCGGCGGCATGACCGCGCGCGACCAGATGGTTGGTCCGTGGCAGGTGCCGGTGGCCGACGTCGCCGTCACCACGATGGGCTATCAGGGTTATCTCGGCGAAGCCTTCGCCATGGGCGAGCGCACGCCGCTGGCCGTGCTCGATGCGCCGGCTTCCGGCCGTATGGCCATCGGCGAGGCGCTGACCAACCTGGCTGCCGCCGACATCGGCAGCCTGGACAAGGTCAAGCTCTCCGCCAACTGGATGGCGCCGTGCGGCGTGCCGGGCGAGGACGCCCGTCTGTACGCGACGGTCGAAGGCATTGCCGAGCTGTGCAAGCAGATCGGCGTGTCGATCCCGGTCGGCAAGGATTCGCTGTCGATGCGGACTGCCTGGGAAGAGGGCGGCGAGAAGAAGCAGGTGGTGTCGCCGTTGTCGCTGATCGTCACCTCGTTTGCTGCCGTCGACGACGTGCGCAAGACGAAAACCCCGCTGCTCGCTACCGACCAGGGCGAAACCGAACTGCTGCTGCTCGATCTCGGCAAGAACCGCCTCGGCGGCTCGGCGCTGGCGCAGGTGTACAACGCGACCGGCGACGATGCGCCGGACGTTGATGAACCGGCCAAGCTCAAGGGCCTGTTCGACGCCGTGCAGAAGCTCAACCGCGACGGCCTGCTGCTCGCCTACCATGACCGTTCCGACGGCGGCCTGTTCGTCGCCGCCTGTGAAATGGCCTTCGCCAGCCGTCGCGGCGTCTCGCTCGACCTCGACGGTGTCTGCTTCGACGCTGCCGCGCTCGACGTTGATGGCGCCGAGAAGCGTCCCGACCTGATGGCCGGCCGCGATTTCGAGAACATCGTCCGTGCCCTGTTCAACGAGGAACTCGGCGCGCTGATCCAGATCCGCCGCGCCGACCGCGAAAAGGTCACGCCGATCCTGCGCGCCTGCGGTGTGCCTTACCACTTCGTCGGTTACATGAACGAGTGGGACGAAATCCGCGTCACCCGCAACGCCAAGCGCGTGCTGCGCGAGAAGCGCGTCGACCTGCAGCGTGCCTGGTCGGAAACCAGCTTCCGCATGCAGGCGATGCGCGACAACCCGGATTGCGCGCAGCAGGAATTCGACCGCATCCTCGACGTGACCGACCCCGGCCTGACGCCGAAGGTGACTTTCGATCCGCAGGAAGATTTCACCCAGGTCTATCTGGACATCAGCGGTCGCCCGCGCGTCGCCATCCTGCGCGAGCAGGGCGTCAACAGCCATTACGAAATGGCCGCCGCCTTTGATCGCGCCGGCTTCCAGTCGGTCGACGTGCATATGAGCGACATCCTCGCCGGCCGCGTCAGCCTCAAGGACTTCAAGGGCCTCGTCGCCTGCGGCGGCTTCTCCTACGGCGACGTGCTCGGTGCCGGCCAGGGCTGGGCCAAGACCATCCTGATGCACGACGGCTGCCGCGACGAGTTCGCCGCCTTCTTCAACCGTAAGGACACGTTCGCACTGGGCGTCTGCAACGGCTGCCAGATGATGAGCGCACTGAAGTCGATCATCCCGGGTGCCGAACACTGGCCGGCTTTCCGCCGCAACCAGGTCGAGCAGTTCGAAGCGCGCTTCGTGATGACCGAAGTGCTCGATTCGCCGTCGATCTTCTTCGCCGGCATGGAAGGCTCGCAGATTCCCATCGTCGTCTCGCACGGCGAAGGCCGCGCCGTGTTCGATAACGCCGACGACCAGGGCAAGTGCCTGTCCGCCGTGCGCTACGTCGACAACAAGGGCGAGCCGACCGAGGTTTATCCGTACAACCCGAACGGTTCGCCGGGTGGCCTGACCGCGGTGACCACGGCCGACGGCCGCTTCACGATCATGATGCCGCACCCGGAGCGTGTCTTCCGTACCGTGCAGATGTCCTGGCACCCGGAAAACTGGGGCGAGGACAGCCCGTGGATGCGGATGTTCCGCAACGCCCGGCGCTGGGTGGGCTAATAAACTGGGCGGGCGATTGGCACGAAGCGAGCTATAACTTTTGCACTAGACGATGATATGCTTGATACATTGATCCTGAAATGTGTCAAGCAATATCTTTCCGCTGTGCGCCAATCGTCCATTCCTTCGCTTCCGGCGATCCTCCTTGCTGCGCTATTTCTTTGTGTCGCACCGCTGACAGCCTTTGCCTCGGCTGCTGAAATCGTATTCGCTTCAGGGGCGGCCAGGATCGTCGCCGCGGATCAGTCTGTTCGCCCTGCCAAAAAAGGGGTGACCGTCGCCGACGGCGATACCATCGATGCAATGGATGGAATGGTGCAATTGCGCTTCCGCGATGGCGGGACAATATCTTTGCGACCTGGTACCCAGTTCAAGGTCGAACAGTTCCGCTTTTCCGGGCAGGGGGGCAAGGCAGCCGCCGATGACCGGGTGACGACGCGCTTGGTCAAGGGCGCCTTGCGGGCCATCAGCGGGGCGATTGGCAAGGAACGTCACGAGCAGTACCAGATGAAGACGAGTGTCGGAACGATTGGCATCCGGGGTACCGAATTCGGCGCAATATTCGATGCTCAGGGGCTCCGGGTGACTACCCATGCCGGTATTGTCGAGGTGTGCAGCGATGTCGGCTGTGAACGGATCGGTCCGGGGCAGTCGCTGATCGTTCGCGATGCCATGAGCCGGCCGAGCAGGTTGGATGAGACGCCGGTGCTGGCGCCGGGATCGGACTCCGCGCCGACTTTGCCGGCGCCGCAGTCGTCGCCGGATCTGCCGCAACAGCCCGCAGTTGAAAAGCCGCATGCGCCCAGGGGGGCTGATCCAGCAGCAGCGCCTCGTCGTTGAGAAATCGGGCTATATCAGTTTGTTTTAGGGGGAAGAATGAAAACAACGGGGATGCATCGCATCGGCACGCTGTTGCTGATGCTCTTGATGTTTCAGGCCGGACCATTGCGCGCCGACGCCCTGACTGATCAGGCAAAATCCTTACTGGATGCGGGAAAAGCGGCGGCTGCCTACAGCCTGCTGGAGCCCCAGGAAGCAGCGCGTGCCGGCGAGCCACTGTTCGATTTCCTGTTAGGCCTGGCAGCACTGGAGGTCGGTCAGAATACCCGGGCTGTCTTTGCGCTGGAGCGTGTTCTGGCAGTCGATCCGGGTAATGTCCGGGCGCGTGCTGAAATTGCCCGGGCCTACCTGGCGCTGGGTGAAACCGAAACCGCGTTGCAGGAGTTTCAGACGGTCAAGCGTCAGGGCGTACCGGCCGATGTCTCGATGACCATAGATCGCTACATTGCCTCGGTACGTCGCGGCGACAATGAGGTGGCGCGTTCGCTGACCGCCTATGTCGAAGCATCCGTGGGCTACGACGACAATGTCAACGTCGGTCCCAACCGGAACTCGGTCATGATTCCCGGTTTTGGCAATATTCCGTTCAGGCTGAGCCGCGACAGTCGGGCCAACGAAGATGGTTTCGGCTCCCTGGGGGCGGGCGCCAATCTGCGTCAGCCGCTCGGTAACGGGTTCGCGTTGTTGGCCGGTGTTGCGGCGACATCCCGCGCAAATTTCAGCAAGCAACAGTTCGATACCTATAACGGAGAGCTCAATCTCGGTATCAGCCGTACGGTCGATCAGGACGTATTCACGGTCATGTTGCAGGAAGGCGTTTTCTACGTCGATGACAGTCGATTCCGGAATCACACCGGGCTGACCGGGCAATGGCAACGCAATCTGGATGCCCGCAACCAGGTCAGTGTTTTTGCCCAGTTTACGCAGCTGCGTTATCCCGACCAGGATGTCCGTGATGCCGATCGTTGGGTCGGTGGTGCCGGCTATGCCCATCTGTTCCGCGAGGGCATGGTGGCCTACGCCAGCGTTTATGGGGTCGAGGAAAAGCCCCAGGAACGCGGTGTCGATTGGCTGGGTTTCTCGGGGTGGGGCGCCAGGCTTGGTGGGGGCATGAATTACGACGCCCAGACCGTCCTGTTCGGCGGGGCCAATTACGAGCATCGAACCTACGACGAGGATGATCCGTCCTTCCTGCGCAAGCGCCGGGACGACCAGTTCGGCCTGCTGCTCGGGGCGACGCATCATCTGACGTCGCAGTGGAGCCTTACGCCGCAGTTCAACTACACCCACAACCAATCCAATGTCGCGCTCAACAAATATCACCGCAGCCTGTTCTCGGTGACGCTGCGTCGCGAGTTCTGAGCGGGAGTCCGTCAAATGCTGAATCACGATGTTTTTCGTTTGCAGAACCCGGTGCTGCTGATGGCCTTGGTCGTGCTTTTCCCGCTCAATGCCTCGGCCGCCGGCGCTGCCAAGGTGGATTTTGTGGCTGGTCCGGTCAATGTTCTGATGGCTAGCGGTGAACAACGCCCGGCGACCAAGGGCGCCGAGGTGCAGAGCGGTGAAACCCTGGTGACCGGAAGCGGCGGGCGGGTCCAGTTGCGTTTTTCCGATGGCGGTATGGTTTCACTGCAACCCGGCTCCGAGTATCGAATCGATGATTACCGCTTTTCTGGTAGTCAGGATGGTTCGGAAAAAGGGGTCTTCAGCCTTGTGAAAGGTGGCTTGAGGACGATTACCGGAGAGATCGGGCGCAACAACAAGGCGGCCTATCGCGTGAATACCGGGGTTGCGACCATCGGCATTCGGGGAACCGAGTTCACCATCGTCTATACCGGGGCCAACAGCATTTCCCTGGCCACCGGGGAGGGGGCGATCGAAGTCTGCAACAACGCCGGCTGTGTCGTCATGCCGTCCGGCACGTCCGCAATCGTCAGCGGTCCGGATACCCGCATCGAACGCAGCGAGGTGCGCCCGAGACTGGACCCTGCGCAACCGGACGACACCCGCCTGGCAACTTTTTCTTCCAGCGACGCCCGGCAGGATAATGGGCGGATCGCACCGGTTTCAACGCCTCTGCGCTCCGGGGGCGGTTATGCGGTGGCTTATGCCTATCGGGACGATCCCGCGGCGGCTACCGTCATTGATCGTGTTGCGTCTACATCGGCAGTATTCGACGATTTCTCGGCCATGCGTTCATTCATAGACGGCACGGAAAGCTTTGCCGCCGGCACGATTGCCGGCAGCTTCTCCAAGGATGGCGTACTGGGCTGGGGGCGCTGGAGCGGCGGTACGGTAACCGATGCCGCTACGGATCCGCTGGCCGATCTGCATTACGTTGTCGGAACGCCGACGTCGCTGGCCGGACTGACGGGTACCGCCAACTTCACTTCGTTTGGCGGTACCAATGCGACGCACAGGGATTCGGTCACAGGTGTCGTTACCGTCGGTGGTGTCGCCACTGGTTCAATGACGGTTAACTTTGGCACAAGCACGATTCAGAGCGCATCGCTCAACATCCCGATCAATGGAAACAACATTGCAGTCAATGCGTTGAATATCAACGTAGCGGCAGATGGTACTTATATTTTCAATGATACTAACAGCAGCATCCGCGGCTTCTTCTCCGGGGCAAATGCGTCGCACACGGGTTTGACCTACAGCACATTGGGAGCGCCTGCTGGGCTGAACAATGGTCGTGTATCGGGGGCCATTGTCTTCAGTCGCTAAACGGCCGGTTGGGTTGATCGGCGCATCGCTTATTTGGTTTGGAATGTGGTGACGCCTTCGTCCCACTCGCTGTTGCCTGGTGGCAATTCGCGCAGGTGGGCGATACGCTCGAGATAAACGCGGTAGAGCATGTCATCCGGGGCTTTTCGTTGCAGGTCGCGGAGGATCGTTTCCGCGGCTGCCCATGATTGTTCGCGATAGCGCGTCAGGGCCTGCGACCAGTTCGCCAGTTCCTCCATCCGCTCAGGGGTTACGGATTCTGTCGTGCCCAAGGGTTCGTAAATCGATACCGCGCTGGCCTTGCCCTTGACTCGCACCTTGTCCAGTTCCCGGAAAACGATGTCCGGGCAGGCGTCCCGGGTCTTCTCTCCGACCGCGATGCCGACGCCGTATTCCTTGGTGATGCCTTCGAGGCGAGCGCCCAGATTGACCGCGTCGCCCATCACCGTGTACGACTTGCGAACGGAAGAGCCCATGTCGCCGACAGTCATGGTTCCGCTATTGATGCCGATGCCGATCTTCAGCACCGGCCAACCTTTTGCCGCGAAGGTTTCGCCCAGCGAGCGGAGGCGGCGCTGCATTTCGAGCGCAGTCATCACTGCTTCCCGTGCGTGCAGCGGATTGGCGACGGGGGCGCCCCAGAACGCCATGATGGCATCCCCGATGTACTTGTCGAGCGTGCCCCGGTGTTTCTGGATGATCAGGGTCATCGCACCGAGATACTCGTTCATCAGCGCGCTCAGTTCCCTGGGCGGCAGGCCTTCGGAAATCGTCGTGAAGTTCCGAACGTCCGAGAAGAGCACGCTCATGTCGGCGTTGCGCCCCTCCATGCTGTATTCCTCGGGGTTCTTCGCCATCTCGTCGACCAGCTCGGGGGGGACATACTGCCCGAACAGTGCGGTGAACTGGCGTTTGGCGTTGGACTCCCAGAAAAATCCCCAGGCGGCGTTGAAGACATAGATCATCAGGATGGCCAGCGTGGCCGAAGCAATCGGCATGACGACATGCACCTGCCACAATGCGAAGTTGGCTGCGACCAGTATGCCGAAGATGCCCAGTGTGAGCAGTGTTCCACGCAGTGGTGACATGAAGGGTAGCGATAGCGCCAGGATGCCACCGGCAAGGATCAGCGCCACGATCTCGGCGGCAAGCATGTAATACGGTTTTTCCTTGACCGAGCCGTCGAGTGCGCCGGCCAGCAGGTTGGCGTGTGTTTCCACGCCAGGATAGCTGCCGCCTACGGGCGTCGCCCGCAAGTCCTTGAGTCCGGGGGCGCTGGTGCCGATCAGCACGATCCGGCCGAAGAGTTGCTCGAAATCGGCACGACCGGCGAGGACATCGGCTGCTGAGACATAGGGGAAGCTACCCTCGCGACCCCGGTAGGGAATCAGCGCACAGCCATCGCCATCGACCGGCAGGCGCACCATGCCACGCAGGCCGATGACATCGATCGCTTCGACCGGCTCCCCGGGGGCCGGTACGTATGGGTGCAGTTCTCCCTGGCCGACGAGCAGTTGCAGCATGGCCAGCGACAAGGCGGGATAGTACTTGCCGTCGTTTTCTGCCAGCAACGGAACCCGGCGGATGATGCCGTCGTTGTCGATCTTCGGGTTGAAGTGGCCGCCGCTTGCCGCTGCCTCCTGGAATGCCGCCAGATTGCCGCCATAACCGGGCCAGCTGGGAAATTGTCCGGCCGGTAAAGGGGCCGGGAATTGCTGTGGCGGCGGCAATGCGCTGCCCGGGGAGCCGCCGGGACGTTCGGAGAAATGGAAGCCAAGCACGGTCGGACGCTCGCGCAACGTCTCGGCAAAAATCCGGTCATAGTCCAGTAGCGGTCGTTGTGCTTCGACGGCGCGACGGAACTCGACGTTGTTGCGGAATTCGCCGCTGGCCAGCGATTCAAGCACCGGCAGCCCGGAACTGTCGTCGCGCTCGGCAAACACGATATCGAAACCGATCACGGCAACCCGGTATTCATCGGTCAGTTGCCTGATCAGGTCGGACATCACCTTCCGGTTCCACGGCCAGCGGCCAAGCTCGCCCAGGCTTTTTTCATCGATGTCGACGATGACGATGCGCTCGTCCAGCGTATCCGGCATGAAAGCGCGTGTGCGGACATCGTAGGAGTAGTTGTCCAGCAATGTGAGCAGCGGAATCTGCCAGTTCCCGATGACATGGCCGAAGATGCTGGCAATGCAGAGGACGCCGAACAGGAGGCGGGGCAGTAGCCGTTTCATGGCTGAAAATTGCTTTCCGGACAAAATGTAGTGTCGGAACCCTACCATGACCCCGATGGGAAACAAATATCCACATGCCAGCAAATGAAAAAACCCGCTGGGCGATGGCCGAGCGGGTTTTCATGTGTCCTGGCGGAGAGGGCGGGATTCGAACCCGCGGTGGGCTATTAACCCACACACGCTTTCCAGGCGTGCGACTTAAACCGCTCATCCACCTCTCCGGAAGCCGCGCATTGTAGCAGAAGCGCGGAGTGGGTCAATCAAATGTCCGTGATTTTTGTGTTCAATGGCCTTTCTGCCAGACGCGAAAATTGATTAAATCGCATCAGCGCCTAAGATGAATCACGGGTATTGGTTTTCAACAGGGTTTTGATGAACGTTTCAGGTGTCAGTGCGGGAGGTAGCGCCTATGCATCGGTCGCCAGTCGATCGGGGCAGGGCGGGGCTACGTCCGGTGCGGCCAAAACCCTGACGCCGGAGGAGCAGCAACAGGTCGCCGAGTTGAAGAAGATCGATCGTCAGGTTCGTCAGCACGAAATGGCGCATATGGCGGCTGGTGCCGGGATGGTCACTTCGGGGGCCAGCTACAGTTATCGCAAGGGGCCGGATGGGGTGAATTACGCCGTGGCCGGTGAAGTGCGGATCGATACTTCGCCGGGACGTACCCCCGAAGAAACGGTGTCGCGGGCACAGCGTATCCGCGGGGCGGCACTGGCACCGTCCGATCCTTCACCGCAGGACAGGGCAGTGGCCGCTGCCGCTACCCAGATGGAAGTTTCGGCTCGTATGGAAATGAGCCAGCAGCGGGCGGCCGCAATGCGTGGCAGCGAGGAAGAAGGGCGTGGCCGCCTGGCGGCCTACGATTCAACGCCCAGGTCGGCCGCAGGGACTACGGTCAATACCTGGGCGTGAAGCGGGTTCAGCCGCGGATCGATTCCGGCAGCTTGTCCTCGATCAGCTTGAGCAGCGGGGCGAAGACCTTGGGCGTGCCGGCGATCAGGTTGCCGGTTTCCAGGTAGTTGGCTTCGCCGCGCAGGTCGCTGACCAGGCCACCCGCTTCCGAGATCAGCAGGGCGCCGGCAGCCATGTCCCACGGGGCCAGGCCGAATTCCCAGAAGCCGTCGTAACGGCCGCAGGCGACATAGGCCAGGTCGAGCGAGGCGGCGCCGGGACGGCGCTGGCCGGCGGTCTTTTCCGCCAGTTCCTTGAAGATGGCCAGGTAGAGGTCGATCTTGTCGAATTCGCGATAGGGAAAGCCGGTACCGATCAGGGCTTCGCTCAGGCGGGTGCGCCGGGAGACGCGGATGCGGCGCTCGTTGAGGAAGGCACCGGCACCCTTGGAGGCGGTGAACAGTTCATTGCGGTTGGGGTCGAAGACGACCGCGTGTTCGAGGACGTTGCCACGGGCCAGGGCGATCGACACGGCGTATTGCGGCATGCCGTGGATGAAGTTGGTGGTGCCGTCGAGCGGATCGATGATCCACTGGTACTCGGCGTCGCGGCCGCCCTTGGCCGGGGTGACGCCGGACTCCTCTGCTAGAATGCCGTAATTCGGATAAGCCTCGGTCAGCACTTCGATGATCGCCGCTTCGGCTGCCTTGTCGACCTCGGTGACGAAGTCGTTCGGCTGCTTCGACGAAACCTTGAGCATGTCGAGGTCGTTGGAAGCGCGGTTGATGATCTGGCCAGCGCGACGCGCGGCCTTGACGGCGATATTGATGACTGGATGCATGGCTTATGAAAGAGCGATCGGTGGGCCGTGACCCGCCGATTCATATTTGGGAAAGCGCGAATTTTACACCATGAAACCAGAAGTCCTGTTGTCCCGCATCAGGGTGGTCCTGTGCCGCCCCAGCCACCCGGGAAATATCGGCGCGGCGGCGCGGGCGATGAAGACCATGGGGCTGTCCGACATGCGTCTGGTCAGCCCGAAGCAGTTTCCCGATCCGGAAGCCGATACCCGGGCGACCGGCGCCGTTGACCTGCTGGCCAGCGCCAGGGTCAGCGATTCGCTGGCCGAGGCCCTGCACGGTTGTGTCTTCGCCGTTGCCCTGTCGGCGCGGCAGCGCGATCTGGGGCCGACCATCGGCACGCCGCGCGACACCATGGCGCGCTTGCTCGAACGGGCGAGCCTGGGCGAGGTGGCGCTGGTGTTCGGTAACGAAACCATGGGCCTGTCCAACGAGGAAGTCCTGCAGTGCCAGGCGGCGGTGACCATTCCGACCAATCCGGATTTCAGTTCGCTCAATCTCGGGGCTGCCGTCCAGGTGCTCTGCTACGAATGCCGGATGGCGGCGTTTTCCGGTGCGGCACCGCTGCGTGAGCAACTGACCACCCCGTTCACCGCACCGCCGGCCACGCATGACGAGATCGAGGGGCTGTACGGCCATCTCGAGGCGGTGATGACCGAAACAGGCTTTTTCAACCCGGCGCAGCCTGGCCGTTTGCTACCCAAGTTGCGTCGGCTGTTTGGCCGGGCCGATCTGGAGCGGGACGAAGTCAATATCCTGCGCGGCATCCTGGCGGCGACGCAACAGCGCACCGGCCACGGCCGCAAGAACTAACCACTAACCCGGAATTTTCGCCAGGAAGCGGTCGAGTTGGTTGGCGAAAGCCTGCCGGTCGGCCTGGCTGAAAGCGGCCGGGCCGCCGGTCTCGATGCCGGCGGCGCGCAGGCCTTCCATGAAATCGCGCATGTTCAGGCGCTCGCGGATGGTTGCCGTGGTGTACAGCTCGCCACGCGGGTTGATCGCATGTGCACCGCGTTCGATGACCTGTGCGGCAAGCGGGATGTCGGCGGTGACGACGAGGTCACCGGTGCTCAGTTGGTCGACGATGTGCGCGTCGGCGACATCGAAGCCGCTGGCTACCTGGATGGCGCGGATGAACTTCGACGGCGGCGTGCGCAGCATCTGGTTGGCCACCAGAGTGGTTTTGATCTGTTTGCGTTCGGCGGCGCGGTAGATGATTTCCTTGATGACGCCGGGGCAGGCGTCGGCATCGACCCAGATCTGCATCTCAGTCGTGGAAGGCCAGCCAGGCGGCGAGTCCGAAGAACACGATCATCAGGTAGCCGGCGATGCCGCCGATCAGCATCTGCTTGTCGCCTTGACGGCCGAGCGGCAGCATCTCGGTGACCTGGACACGGCGACCGTAACGCGCTTCGCCGGCCTGGCCGATGCGGATCGAGACCAGCGAGGCGGCGATGCCGAGGGTGATCAGCAGCGGCACCGGCGTGTACGCCCAGGCGATCCACAGCATCGGCAGGAAAATGGCCAGGGCGCTGACGCTGCGCATCAGCAGGATGGCGCGCTTGTCGTTCATGCGCCCTCCCGTGCGGTCTTCTGCCCCATCGCCTCGCCCATGCGGATGGCGCGGGCCGGTGCCCAGTCGGGATTGAAGCTCAGGGTGTTCTTCGGGAACAACATGACGACGGTCGAGCCGAGCAGGAAGCGGCCCATTTCCTCGCCCTTCTTCAGCCTGACCACGGTCTCGCCGTCGTAGCGCCATTCGCGGACAACGCCCGGGCGCGGCGGATTGACGATGCCGTGCCAGACGGTGGCCATGCTGCCGACGATGGTGGCACCGACCAGCACCAGCACGAAGGGACCGCTGGCGGTGTCGAAGACGCAGACGACGCGCTCGTTACGCGCGAACAGTCCGGGCACGCCGCGCGCCGTGGTCGGGTTGACCGAGAACAGCGCGCCGGGAACGTGGATCATCCGCGTCAACTGGCCGTCGCAGGGCATGTGGATGCGGTGGTAGTCGCGCGGGCTGAGGTAGAGGGTGGCGAAACTGCCGTTCTCGAACTGCGCGCCGAGTTCGCGGTCGCCGCCGACCAGCGCGGTGGTCGAGTAGCTGTGGCCCTTGGCCTGGAATACCTGGTCGCGCTCGATCGCGCCGAACTGGCTGATCGCCCCATCGACCGGGCAGAGGAAATCCGCTGCCGCCGGCAGGCGGGCGTCATCCTTGAGCGGCCGGGTGAAGAATTCGTTGAAGCTCTTGTAGCTGGCGATGTCAGGATTGGCTGCCTCGGCCATGTTTACCCCGTAACGGCCGACAAACCAGCGGATCACCGCGGTGGTCAGCGCGCCGGCTTCAGCGGAAGCCAGTCGCCCGGCGAGGCGGGTCAGCGCCTGTTTGGGCAGCAGGTATTGGGGCAGGACGGCAAGGCGATCGGACACAGGCAGGATTCCAGTACGAAAACCAGGGATTATAAGGGCTCGCTTGCCGCCGGTATGTCATCGCCTGTGACAGGGGTGCCAAATGCCGGGGTTGAGGACCAGCGCTCGCGCCGCCACTTCTCCCGGTCACCGTTGGCACAGAAGGTCCAGGCAATCAGCCGGCTCTGCTTCTGGCCCTGCGCCATCGGGATGATGCGCGATTCGACGACCTTGGCCTTTTTCAGCGCGGCTTCGATGTGCGGCAGGTTGTCGGCTTGCGACAGCAGACTGGTAAACCACAGCACGCGCTTGGGGATGTTGCAGCTCTGCTCGATCATCGATTTGACGAAGGCCCGTTCGCCGCCATTGCACCAGAGTTCGGTACCGCCGCCGCCGAAGTTGAGGCGCGGCTGGGCGCTGCCTTTTTTGGCGCCGGGTTTGCCGAGGTTGTTCCACTTGCGCTGGCTGACCGCCAGCACTTCGTCGGGCGAGTTGTGGAAGGGCGGGTTGCAGATCGACAGGTCGAAACTTTCGCCGCTGCGCAGCAAGCCGGTGAAGATGTTGTCCCAGACCGGCTGGTGGCGAAGTTCGATGCTGCCGGCCAGTTCCGGGTTCTTGGCGAGGATTTTCTGCGCGTTGGCCAGCGCCGCTTCGTCGATATCGACGCCGAGGAAAGACCAACCGTATTCGGCGTGGCCGATCAGCGGGTAGACCAGATTGGCGCCGGTGCCGATGTCGAGTACGCGCACGCCGGCACCGCCGGGAATGTTCTTCTTGTTGCAACTGGCGAGCAGGTCGGCGACGCTGTGCAGGTAGTCGGCGCGGCCGGGGATCGGTGGGCACAGGTAGCCTTCCGGAATCTCCCAGCCCTTGACCTGATAGTGGTGCATGAGCAGCGCGCGGTTGAGCGCCTTGACCGCCGCCGGGTTGGCGAAATCGATGCTGGCGGTGCCGGCCGGCGTGGTCTTGATGTGCTTCGCCAGTGCCGCCGAAGTGGCGGTCAGGGCGGCGAGGTCGTAGCCGTTGGCGTTCTTGTTGCGCGGGTGCATGGCGGTCTTTCTTCTACGGGGTGCGGATTGTCCCACGAAAGCCTGTTGCAAGCACGACAATGGCCGCTTGGGCCAATTGGTTGATTTTTAATGCTTTGGCTGCGTCGATCGCAAGGCACGAAACTGGCTAGTTGTTGCTCGGTTCAATTGCCAGGGAGGCAGCCGATGAAGTTGCAGATCGACCGAGCGCACATCGAAACGATGTTGCAGCGTTTTCCGCGTCTTGAATTTGTCCGCGAGCAGTTGCGTTTCGGCAATCGCGTCGAACTCGGCTTCCAGCAACTCGAAGCGACCGAGCTCGATTTGCTGCAATCCCTGTACGCGACCGGCGATGCCGAACTGCGGGCGCGGGCAGCGCAGATCGCCACCTTGCGCCGGGCCTTTGCCGAGGACGGCCGACGCTTCGCGGCGGAAGAACTGGAAATGGCGGTGCCGGCGATAGCCCGTTATCTCGCCGAAGACGCCACGCGCGGCTGGGTGTTTTCGGCGGCGATCACCGGCAAACCGCTTGCCTGGGTGGTGACGCGGCTCGATTACACGCCGCCGTCGGAAGAAGAGAGCGGCAAGATCTTCGTCGAACTGAAGGCCAATTCGCGCGCCCGCATGGCCACGGCGACGCTGCGCATCACCGGGCCGGACATTGCCGGTCGGACGATTCCCGAAATCCTGGCCGGCAAGGGCTATGTCAAGGAAACGCCGGACCTGCTGGCGAGCTACGACGAAGCGGCCACCCTGTATTTCGACTGGCGGGCGCAGTACGGCGCGCAGTTTTCCGGCACCGGCACCGGCTGGTTCGCCGAGAACCCGACGGCGACGCATCGCGATACCGACTATTCGCGCAAAGACCAGATCATCCTGTCGTCGACCGGCTCGCCGGCGCGCCTGGTCAACGACGAGAGCATCCTCGGCGAGCGCGTGCTGGCGCTCGATGCCAGCGGCGACATCCTGGCCAAGTTCGTGCGCCGCGTGCAGCGCAACTCGCGGCTGTCGGGCAAGGAGGAAAGCGAAGTCGAGGAAACCCGCGACGGCATCGCCAAGGGCTTGTTCACCGAACTGCCGGTGCATTTTTACATCCTGATGTTCCACCTCGACCTGCACCACTACGTCTGGGTCCATGTGGACGACATGGCGCCCTACGCCTATCAGCCGGAACTCAAGGACAAGCTGGTGCTGCCGCCGGAACAAACCGACCTGATCGACATCCTGACCGCCGAGATGGACGTATTGATGGACGACATCGTTGCCGGCAAGTCGGGCGGCACGACGGTGCTCTGCGCCGGGCCGCCGGGCGTCGGCAAGACGCTGACCGCCGAGGTGTATTCGGAGATCATCCGCCGCCCGCTCTATCGCGTGCATTCCGGCCAACTCGGCCTGAACGTCGCCGAGATGGAAAAGACGCTGAAGGAAGTCCTGACCCGCGCCCAGCGCTGGGGTGCGGTCATGCTGATCGACGAGGCCGATGTCTACATCAAGCGGCGCGACGACAACATCACGATGAACGCCGTGGTCGGCGTCTTCTTGCGCGTGCTGGAGTATTTCAACGGCCTGCTGTTCCTGACGACCAACCGGGTGGACGATATCGACGAGGCCATCGTCTCACGCTGCATCGCGCTGATCCGCTTCCATTCGCCCGGCCGCGACGACCGCCGGAAAATCTGGGGCGTCATGGCGGCGCAGTTCGGGCTGGCCGTCGATGCGGCGCTGCTCGACCGTCTGCCGGACATCTTTCCGCAGGCTTCCGGGCGCGACATCAAGGGGCTGGCCAAACTGGTCGCCAAGTACTGCAGCCAGAAGCGGGTGGCGGCTGGCGAGGAAGTATTTCGCCGTTGCTCGATGTTCCGTGCGCTTGAGCAGGCGCAAGGCTAGGGGGCTGCTACTGACGGCAAGCGTGGTCAGGTGCTGCCGGGCGGCGTCGCCTTATCTGAGGAAAGCCACGGCATAAGCGACAACCGCAGCCGTGGGCAGGAAGATGCCACCAAGAAGAAGCCAAGTGCGGCGCAGGGCTTGCTCGATCTTGTTGACCTGCGCTTCGATGCAATCCTGAATCTGACGCATCTGCTGACTCAGCTTGTCGTTGCCGCCGTGACCGTTCAGGGGGAGCGGGCATGTCGTGGCGTGAATTTGGCCCGGTTCGGGTTGATGCGGGCAACCATAACAACGGGTGATCGAGCGAGCGGTCATGATCGAATCCTTGATTGTCACAATGTCAATCGCATTATAAATAAATGTGATGACATGACAATGACAAAATGATTCGTTTTGCCCGGTCCTCGGGAATTACGCGTGAAGGTTCAATGTTCGCGCCCGTCGATACGCGGTTTCAGCAGCATCGGAATACAGCGCCAGCCGAGCAGGCCGAAGGCCAGCAGCCAGCAGCTTGCAGCGGCATGGATGCTGGCCAGGTAAAGGTCGGGTACGAATTGCGGGAGGCCGATGCGGATCGCCAGCGCCGCCAGCATGAGGTAGAGGATGCCGCGGTCGAGCGGCGAGAAGATCACTTTCCTGCCGGTGTGGCCTTTGGCGATGCGGATGATCATCGCCGGGATGACGCAGCCCATGGCGCCGAAGGTGAACAGGTGGGTCGTCACCGAGCCGACCCATCCAGGTTCGATAAATTGCGCCAGTGCAGACATCAGCAACTGGCCGGCGATGGCCAGATAGCCGACGTACATGATGCCGATGTCGATGCGGCGCAAGGCCAGCAGCGGTTTCCAGAAGACGAAACGGACCAGCAGCAGTAACGCCAGTGCCAGCGACAGGGCGGCACCAAGACTTGCGGGCATCAGGAAACTGCCGACCAGGACCAGGCCGAGCAGTTTGATCGGCATGTCCAGGCGCGGCTGGCGCAGGATCTGCACCTGGAAGGCGGCTTTCATGAACTGGCTCAGCGTGCGTTCGAGCATGACCAGGAAAGCCAGCCGGAAAAGCGCCAGCGTCATCTCGCTGCCGGCGCCGAAGTCGCCGTGCAGCATCAGTTGCTTGGCGACGATGAAGACCGGCAGCAGGACGACGAAGAAGGCATTGTCGCGGTAGCTGTCCTGCTCCCGGTAACGGATCAGCGTCCACACCAGCATGGCGACGATGCTGCCGAGAAAGAGATTGCTCGACAGCAGGAACAGCGGCACCGGCCAGTCGCCGCCGATGGCCATGCCCAGGCGTTCGAGCAGCCAGGCAAGGGTGAGCAAGGCGAGAGCGGCGCCATGGTGGCCGCGGATATTGACCCAATTCTTGGTCGAGGTCAGCAGGAAGCCGCCGAGCACCGCCCAGCCGAAGCCGAAGAACATCTCGTGGGCGTGCCAGCGCAAGGCATCGACCGGACTGGCGTCGAGGTTCCCGGTGCCGGAGTAAACCATGGCCCAGGCGAGCGGCAGCAGTGCCCCGGCGATGCAGGCAAGCAGGAAAAATGGGCGGAAACCGACCAGCCAGAGCGGGTGATGCAGGAGGTTCATGGCGCAACCGTTTCGATGAAAGCGTAAAACGTCGCAACTTTACCAAGCGGGCGTGGCCGAATATTTGATTTATCCGATGGCGGCGCGCAGTCGCGGGGACATTGGCGTAAAATTACGCCCTTGACCGGGCGTGGAGAGAGACATCAGCCCGGCGGGTTTATTAAGGACTAAGATGAAGCGTGTTGATGATTTCCGCTTGCGTTTCGGCAAGCACGAGCTGGTTCCGATCATGATCGGCGGCATGGGTGTCGATATTTCGACCGCCGACCTGGCCCTGGAGGCAGCGCGCCTCGGTGGCGTCGGCCATATTTCCGATGCGATGATCAACACGGTCTCCGATCGGCGCTACGAAACCAAGCACGTCAAGGAAAAGCTCGCGCTGTACAAGTACAACGTTAACAACGAGGACAAGTCGCCGGTCAAGTTCGACCTCGGCCGCCTCGAAGAGGCAACCCGCCTGCACGTTGAAGCGACGATGGCGCGCAAGCAGGGCAGCGGCATGGTCTTCATCAACTGCATGGAAAAGCTGACCATGAACGCGCCGCGCGAGACCCTCAAGGTCCGCATGTCGGCCGCGCTCGATGCCGGTATCGACGGCATCACCCTGGCCGCCGGCCTGCATCTCGGCTCCTTTGGCCTGATCGAGGATCACCCGCGTTTCCGCGATGCCAAGCTCGGCATCATTGTTTCTTCGGTCCGCGCCCTGCAACTCTTCCTGAAGAAGAGCGCACGCACCAACCGCATGCCCGATTATGTCGTCGTTGAAGGCCCGCTGGCTGGTGGTCACCTCGGCTTTGGCATGGACTGGGCGCAATACGACCTGGCGACCATCGTCGCCGAGGTCATGCAGTACCTGAGAGATGAGCATCTCGATATTCCGGTGATTCCGGCCGGTGGCATCTTCACCGGTACCGATGCGACCCAGTTCCTCGAGGCTGGCGCAGCCGCCGTCCAGGTGGCAACGCGCTTCACCGTGGCGGCAGAATGCGGCCTGCCCGATGCCGCCAAGCAGGAATACTTCAAGGCAACCGAGGACGACATCGAGGTCAACCAGATCTCGCCGACCGGCTATCCGATGCGCATGATCAAGTCCAGCCCGGGTATCGGCGACGGCATCCGCCCGAATTGCGAAGCCTACGGCTACCTGCTCGATGCCAGCGGCAAGTGTTCCTACATCACCTCGTACAACCGCGAAGTCGCCGCACATCCCGAGGCGCGCAAGGTCAAGGTCTGGGACAAGACCTGTCTGTGTACCCACATGCGCAACTTCGAGATCTGGACCTGTGGCCAGCTGACCTGGCGCCTGAAGGACACGACCCGCAAACTGGACGACGGCACCTATCAGATATTGAGTGCCGAACACATCTTCAAGGATTATCAGTTCAGCACGGATCAGCAGGTCGCCTTGCCGGAGCCCGCTACGCGTTAATTCAAACGGAGGCCAGGCATGTCCGGGCTAGGAAATCGCATCTGTCGCCGGGGGGGCTGGCAGCGTCTGGTCCTCCTGTTGTCCTCCGGTCTGTTCTGCGCCGCGGCGTTGGCGGCACCCGGTGATTCGTTCACTCTTCAGGGCTTCGGTACGCTGGGCGCCGTACGCACCACCTCCGACCATGTCGAGTTTGTCCGCGACCTGTCGCAGGCGCGCGGCGCGACCGACGCATGGACCGGCAAGACCGACAGCGCCCTTGGGCTGCAGGCCAACTGGCAGGTCAATCCCCAGTGGCAGGCGGTGGCGCAGGTGCTCAGCCGCTATCGTTTCGACCGGACCTTTCACCCCGAACTGGCCTGGGCTTTCGTCAAGTTCGAGCCGTCGCCCAACCTGAGTTTGCGGGCCGGCCGTCTCGGAACCGAATTTTTCATGCTGGCCGATTCGCGCTGGGTCGGCTATTCCTTCCTGACGGTCCGTCCGCCCGGCGATTATTTCTGGCACCTTCCGTTCTACAGCATTCACGGCGCCGACGCCTCGCTGGCCGTGCCGCTGGGCGAGGGGGTGATGCGTGGCAAGGTATTCTACGGACAGTCGCGCGGCAATATCCCGCTGGCCGACGAACAGTGGGATATCCGCCGCTCACCGATGATCGGCGGCTATCTCGAATATCAACTGGGCGGGCTCCAGCTTCGCGGCAGTTACGCCAATATCCGTTTCCGCAACGATCTGCCGCTGGCGCCGGTGCTGGCCAAGGAAAACAACATTGCCCTGCCGGCGGCCGCTGCGCAGTACCTGAAAACCCGCGATACCCGTACGCATTACTACTCGCTCGGTCTGGTTTACGACAAGGGGCCGTTCCAGGCCCAGTTGATGCTGAATCACATCGATCAGGGAACCCGCGCGTTGAGCGACTCGAACGCCGGCTATCTGTTGCTGGGTTACCGGATCGGCAAGGTGACGCCTTTTGTCGGCTATTCGCGTGTGCGTTCCAGCGAGCGGCCTAAGCCCTCGCTCGGCGATCCACTCTCGAATCTGGTGGCGGCTTATGTGATCGAAGACTCGCACTCCGACCAGAAAACCATTTTTGCCGGTGCGCGCTGGGACGTTGCCCGCAATGTCGCGCTCAAGGCGCAATGGGACGGCATCCGTGGCGATTCGTCCTCGCTCTTTCCGTATCGCAGGGATGACCGCGCCCGCTGGGATGGGCGGATGGATGTCTTTTCCGTGAGTCTGGACTTCGTGTTCTGAACACATGCGGCGACTTTTTTTCCGGATTGCCCTCATCGTACTGACCGGCCTGGCGGGTGTCGCCCATGCCGAGCTGGTCGTGGTCGTCAACGCCCGTAGCGGTGTTGCCGCGATGACGCGCAACGAGGTCATCAACGTCTTTTTTGGACGGAACCGTCAATTCTTCAATGGCATCGAGGCGATGCCGGTCGATCTCGACGATGCCCACCCGAAACGCGCACAGTTCTACAAGATGCTGGTCGGCAAGGATCTGTCGGAAATCAACGCCTACTGGTCGCGCCAGGTATTCACCGGGCGCATGCAGGCGCCGCCGCGTCTCGCTTCGACCGAGGAGGTGATCAAGTGGGTGGCGGCCAATCCCGGTGGTATCGGCTTTGTCGAGTTGTCGCGTGCCGACGCGCGGGTGCGCGTGGTCTATGAACTAAAGCGCTGAACAATTTGTCTCCAAACTTGTGCTGGCGGTCATAAAGCCACAATATACGGCTGTCAGGCTGGCACCTGATTCATACCAAAAGGAGACAAGACATGCCCAGAAGAATGATTTGCGATGTGCTTGAAGGCCGTCCGCTGATCACGGCAACCCCGGACATGAATGTTCGTGCGGCCAGCCGGCTGATGGCGGAAAAGCGGATAGGGGCCCTGCTGATCCTGTCGGGCGGTAGCATTGCCGGCATCTTCACCGAGCGCGATGCACTGAACAAGGTGCTGGCGACCGGCCTGGATCCCGATGCCACGCCACTGTCGGCCGTGATGGTGGCCGATCCGCTGACCATCCGCGAAGACAAGCCCTTGTCGCATGCGCTGCACATGATGGCCGAGGAAGGTTTCCGCCATGTGCCGGTCGTCGACGCCGGCGGACGGGCGATCGGCATGGTGTCGGCGCGCGATGCGCTGGGGCAGGACATGATCGAGCTTGAAGGCGACATGCGCCGCATGGAGGCGCTGGAGTCGTCGATCGGCTACTGAGCCAGGGACCAGCCGAAACGCTTGAGCAGGGCGGCGAAGCTGTCGCCCGGCGGGCATTTCAGATCGATGCTTCGGCCATCCAACGGGTGGCTGAAGCCCAGTTGCGTACACGCCAGCAGCAGCCGGTCGCAGCCCAGGTTTTCGGCGAAATAGCGGTTGTGCCTGCCTTTGCCGTAAGTGGCGTCGCCGATGATCGGGTGGGCGATGTGCTTGAGGTGGCGGCGCAACTGGTGCTTGCGGCCGGTGACCGGTTCCAGTTCAAGCAGCGCGTAGCGGCTGACCGGGTAGCGGTCGACCTCGACCGGTAATTCGATGCTCGCCAGGCGGCGGAAATGGGTCAGTGCGGCCTGAGCTTCCTGGCTGCTGTGCTCGCCCTGGAATTCGTAATCGTCGCGCTGGCGCGTCAACGGGTGGGCGATGCTGCCGCTTTCGGGCGGATGGCCGCGAACGACGGCGAGATAGCGTTTGCTGACCTGACCCTCGGCAAACTGCCGGCCGAGCAGGCTGGCGATTTCCGAACTCAATCCGAACAGCAGGATGCCCGATGTGCCGCGGTCAAGCCGGTGCGCCGGCCAGACTTTCCGGCCGATCTGGTCGCGCAGGATCTGGATCGCGAAACGCGTTTCGTGGCGGTCGATCTCCGAGCGGTGGACGAGTAGCTTGGCCGGCTTGTCGATGGCGACGATATGCTCGTCGCGGTAGAGGATGGGCAGGGTTTCAGGCAAAGAAACGCTGCTTCGCTGCGTCGGGAAGGTCCATGCCGGTGACGTGGGCACGGTCGAGCAACTCCCAGTAATAGCGGTAGGAGGCGCGGTCGTGCAGCTTGCCGGCGTGCTGGATCGGTCCCCAGTCCTTGTCCTGGGCGGCGATCAGGATTTCGCTGGCGGTCTGGACTTCGGAAAAGTCGGGGCGCATGGCTTCGACGATGGGCTGGATCTGGTTGGGATGGATGCTCCACATGCGCAGGTAGCCGAATTCGCGGCGGGCGCGCAGCGCGTCGTTGCGGATGTATTCAATGTCCTTGAGTTCGGTGGTCACGTTGTGCGACGGCACCACGCCGCAGGCCAGGGCGGCAGCGCTGATTTCGCACTTGGCGCGGGCGACCAGCGGATGGTCGAACTGGCCGGGGCTCTTCATGGCGCTGCCGGGAATCGCCCCATGGTGGCCGGAAACGAAGTCCATCAGGCCGAAGTCGAGCGATTCGACGCCGGGCAGGGCGGCGATCTGCCAGACTTCGCGCAGGGCACCGTGAGTTTCGATCAGGACGTGAACAGGAATCGGCTGCGCGATGCCGCAGCGCTGCTCGATCTCGCGCAGGGCGGCGATCTGCGTCTGCACATCGGCGGCACTGCAGGGCTTGGGCAGGGTGATGAAAGGCAGGCGACGGCCGGCGCTGCCGACCAGGATTTCCAGGTCCTGGCGCCAGTGCGCGTGCGTTACATCGTGGATGCGGGCGCCGACCCGGTGGTAGCGGTTGTCGTCGGACAGGATCAGCGCCGCGGCCATTTCGGCGTGCTCGCGCTCGGCGCCGGCATGGGCGCCGTCCTCGCAGTCGCAGGTGATGTCGAAGATCGGGCCGAGTTCCTGCTGCAGTTGCAGCGCCTTCTTCATCAGCTTTTCCGAGCCGGCGTAGTGGTCTACGGCGGGCAGAACGGGGAAGGGCTTTTCGCCCGCGAACAGGACGTGCTTGGGATGGCGCATGGAATATCGTCGGACAAATGAAAAAGGCCGCGGTATTTTACCGCGGCCTTTCCGGGTGCTGAAAAGGATTACAGCATGCTGGCGACGGCAGCGCGCTCGTCTTCCAGTTCCTTCAGGGTGATGGCGATCTTGCTCTTGGCGTAGTCGTCGATCTCCAGGCCCTTGATCAGGGTGAAGGTGCCGTTCTTGCACTCGCACGGGAAGCCGAAGACCAGGCCTTCCGGGATGCCGTAGCCGTTGTCGGCCGGTGCCGGGATACCCATCGTGACCCATTCGGTCGAGCCGAGGTGCCAGTCGCGGATGTGGTCGATGGCGGCGTTGG
>DKNF01000238.1 GCA_002470165.1 Betaproteobacteria bacterium UBA7395
GCCAGCGCCATGCCGACCGCGTTGCTGATGCCCTGACCGAGTGGCCCGGTGGTCGTCTCGACGCCCGGCGTGTGGCCGACTTCCGGATGGCCGGCGGTCTGGCTGCCGAACTGGCGGAAACGCTTGAGCTCGTCGAGCGGCAGGTCGTAGCCGCTCAGGTGCAGCAGCGCGTAGATCAGCATCGAACCGTGGCCGTTCGACAGCACGAAGCGGTCGCGGTCTGCCCAGTGCGGGTTGGCCGGGTTGTGGCGCAGGTGGTCGCGCCACAGGACTTCGGCGATGTCGGCCATGCCCATCGGCGCGCCGGGGTGGCCGGATTTGGCCTGCTCGACGGCGTCGATGGCCAGGAAGCGGACGGCGTTGGCCAGGTCGCGACGGAATGCGGTGGTGGTCATGTCTCTCTCCATCTCGGTAAGTTTCCGTAGCTCAGGCGCGACGCTTGAGGTCCATCAGGCGCAGGACCATGGGCGTGAAGATCATCTGCATCGCCAGCCCCATCTTGCCGCCGGGCACGACCAGGGTGTTCGGGCGGGTCAGCATGCTGCCGTGCAGGATGTTGAGCAGGTACTGGAAATCGATGCCCTTGGGGTTGGCGAAACGGATCACCACCATGCTTTCGTCGGCGCTGGGAATGTCGCGGGCGATGAAGGGGTTGGAGGTATCGACGATGGGCACGCGCTGGAAATTGACGTGGGTACGCGAAAACTGCGGGCACAGGTGGCTGACGTAGTCGGGCATGCGGCGCAGGATGGTGTCGGTCACCGCTTCCTGCGAGTAGCCGCGCAGCTTCTGGTCGCGGTGCAGCTTCTGGATCCACTCCAGGTTGATGATCGGCACGACGCCGACGCACAGATCAACCTGGGCGGCGATGTCGATGCCGTCGCCGGCCCAGGCGCCGTGCAGGCCTTCGTAGAACATCAGGTCGGTGTCGCCGGGAATGTCCTGCCAGGGCGTGAAGGTGCCCGGCTCCTGGCCCCAGGGCTCGGCCTCGCCGGCATCGTGCAGGTACTTGCGCACCTTGCCGCTGCCGTCGCGCCCATAGCTGATGAACAGGTCCTGCAGTTCCTGCAGCAGATTGGCCTCGGGACCGAAATGGCTGAAGTTGAGGTTGCCCTGTTCCTCCTGCGCCTTCATCTCGGCGCGCATGCTTTTACGGTCGTAGCGATGGAAGGAGTCGCCCTCGACAATCTGGGCGTTGAGCTTCTCGCGCCGGAAGATGTGCTGGAAACTCTGCATCACGGTACTGGTACCGGCGCCGGACGAGCCGGTGATGGCGATGATCGGGTGCTTGACGGACATGGCGGATGACTCCCCGGGATATGGAATGCTTGAGCGGCGTCAGTCGCGGAACAGCGAGCGTTCGGCGAACAGCGGCGACGCAAAGGGGCGGTCGGCCCCGGTATCGTATTCGTGGTGATAGCGTTCTAGCCGCTCGACTTCCTCGCGCGAGCCGAGCATCACCGGCACGCGCTGGTGCAAGGCTTCCGGCACCACATCGAGGATGCGCCCGCGCCCGGTCGAGGCCGCGCCGCCGGCCTGCTCGATCAGCATGGCCATCGGGTTGGCTTCGTAAAGCAGGCGCAGGCGACCCGGTTTGGCCGGATCCTTGTTGTCCTTGGGGTACATGAAGATGCCGCCGCGCATCAGGATGCGGTGCACCTCGGCGACCATGGACGCGATCCAGCGCATGTTGAAATCGGCCTCGCGGATGCCGGTCTTGCCGGCCTTGCACTCGCTGACGTAGCGCTGCACCGGCGGCTCCCAGAAACGTTCGTTCGAGGTGTTGATGGCGAACTCGCGGGTGGTTTCCGGCACGCGGATGTCGGGATGCGTGAGGATGAAATTGCCGCTCTCGCGATGCAGCGTAAACCCGTGCGTGCCGGTGCCGACACTCAGCACCAGCATGGTCGACGGTCCGTAGATGGCGTAGCCGGCGGCGACCTGCCGCGCCCCCGGCTGCAGGAAATCAGCCGGTTCGGCGTCGCCGGCGGTCGGCCGCTGCAGAATCGAGAAAATGGTGCCGACCGAAACATTCACGTCGCTGTTCGACGAACCGTCGAGCGGATCGAAAATCAGCAGGTAGCGGCCACGCGGGTACTCGGCGGGAATCGCGTACGGCGCGTCCATCTCCTCGGAGGCCATGCCGGCCAGCTGGCCACCCCATTCGCAATGACGCAGGATGGCCTCGTTGGTCAACACATCCAGCTTCTTCTGCACCTCGCCCTGGACATTGGTCGACGCCATCGAACCGGAAAAGCCGCTCAGCGCGCCCTTGCCGACCAGACCGGAAATGGTCTTGACCGCCGCCGCCACGTCGATGAGCAAGGCGCCCATCTCGCTGTGCGCGCCGCGCGTCTGCTCGATAACGAACTTGGACAGGGTGGTGCGTCCGATATGCATGGTGTCTCCAATCATTGTTGTATTACTGCATTGAAGACAAAGGTAAGTGACTTCTTAGTTAAGGCCTAGTCAGACTTTCTTAATCGGTAAATAAGGCTTGACTTATTAAATAGCGCTGAACCCAGGCGTCAGCAAGATTGACTGGCCCGAACGCGCGCGCGTGGCTATCGTCGCTGCCATGAACAAACTGCAAGCCCTGATTTTCGATGTCGATGGCACGCTCGCCGAAACCGAGCGCGACGGCCACCGCCCGGCCTTCAACGCCGCCTTCCGCGACTGCGGACTGACCTGGCACTGGGACGAACAGCGCTACGGCGAATTGCTCGCCATCACCGGCGGCAAGGAACGCATCCGCCACTACGCCGCGCAACACGCCCCGGACATCGCCGCCCGCCCCGACTTCGACGCGCTGGTCGGCCAACTACACAAGATCAAGACCGCGCACTATCTGCGCCGGGTCGATCAGGGCCAGCTACCGCTACGCCCCGGCGTCGCCCGACTGATAGCAGAAGCCCGGCGAGCCGGCATCCGCCTGGCCATCGCCACCACCACCACGCCCGAAAACGTCGACGCCCTGGTCCGCGCCAACCTCGGCCCCGACGCCCCCGGCTGGTTCGAAGTCATCGGCGCCGGCGACATCGTCCCAGCCAAAAAGCCGGCCCCCGACATCTACCAATGGGTCCTCAACCGCCTCGCCCTGCCGGCATCCGCCTGCCTGGCCATCGAAGACTCGGAAATGGGCCTGAAATCCGCGTTGACCGCAGGATTGCGCTGCGTGATCACGATCAGCGAATACACCCGCGGGCAGGATTTTCGCGGGGCGTGGAGGGTGCTTGATGGCTTGGAGGAGTGTTCGTTGGGGGGCTGGGAGCGATTGATCGCCCAATTTGACTCGCAAAATCAAGATCACTTCCTGCGGTAACACGCCCCCACAGATTCAAGACTGATAGCCGGAAGTCGTCACTGCAGTCTTCCCTACTGTACGATCCGCCAATACAAAACCTGAATCCACGCGCCTGTTTCGCCGCGCTTTTCCGGCATTTCCCCGCCAGTTGAGGCATCATGCCAATCGGGATTGAGAACAGAGGAGACTGGCTGGTGATGTTGGATGGGATGCTAGTGCTTGGCGGCGGTGTGTTGTTGCTTGCGGTTCTGCTGTTTCTGCTCTGGAAGCAGGCGCAGATGCGCAGCGAGCTGGCTGCGCTCCGGGCCAGCGAGGCATTGTTCCGGCGGCTGACGGAGGATGTTTCCGATGTGATCTGGCGCGCCGACCGGAATCTGTTCATCACCTACATCAACCCGACCGACGAGAAACTGCGCGGCTTCAGGGCGGATGAGGTGATCGGCCACCATGTTTTCGAGATGTTCACCGACGAGGGCATCGCGACGGTGACCAACCTCATCAAGCAGCGCCAGGAGAAGGAGGCCGACGGTACGATCACCGGCGCGGTCACTTTCGAGGTCCAGCATCGCTGCAAGGATGGTCGGTTGCTGTGGGCGGAGGTGCTGTCGAAGCCGGAGCGCGATGCGCATGGCCGGATTACCGGTTACCACGGGATCAGCCGCGAAACGACCGAACGCAAGCGGCTGCAGGATCAGATCCAGAAGCTGGCGTTCTACGATCCCCTGACCGGCCTGCCCAATCGTCGCCTGCTTGAGGATCGGCTCGGGCAGAGTCTGGCGTCGAGCCGGCGTACGGGGATTTTCGGCGCGCTACTGTTTCTCGACCTGGATAATTTCAAGCCGCTGAATGATCTCCACGGGCACGAAGCGGGCGATCTGCTGCTGATCGAAGCGGCCAGGCGGCTGAAGGCCGGAGTGCGGGAGGTGGATACGGTCGCCCGCTTCGGCGGCGACGAGTTTGTCGTGATCATCCGCGAGCTGGATCGCGATCTGGCCATGTCACGCGAGCAGGTGGCGACGATTGCCGAGAAAATCCGCACCCTGCTGGCCGAACCCTACCGCTTGAGCGTCAAGCATGGCGACACGGCCGGACAGGAGGTTGAACACCGCTGCTCGGCGAGCATCGGCATCCGCGTGTTCATCGGCAACGGCATCGATCCCGACGAGATTCTCAAGCAGGCCGATCTGGCGATGTATCAGGCCAAGGACGCCGGGCGCAACACGGTCTGTTTCTTCAGCCCGCCGGACGAGACGGCGTAAAAAAAGCCGGGCAAGCCCGGCTTTTCTTTCAGTGGTAGGCTTTTTTCGAAGCCAGCTTGTTGGCCATGAAGCAGGCCATGCCGAAAATCACCACGGCGAAGCCGACGCCAACCAGGGAAAGCTCATCCATTTAACACCCCGCAGAAAAGGTTATTGATCGATTGAAGCCGCTTAGACCGGCTGACAAGGGAAAGTTCCCGGCGAGGGGTCGGCAAAACAATAAGAAATCACTGAACAATCCCATAAAAATACGTGACTGTTATTTATCTTTTGCCCTTCCTAATATGGTCTCCATCGTAGCCACCCGGCGAACACACCAAGGAGACAAAAGATGGATCAATCGAACCGCTATGCCGACCTGAGCCTCAAGGAAGACGACCTGATCGCCGGCGGCCAGCACATTCTCTGCGCCTACAAGATGAAGCCCAAGGCCGGCTACGGCTACCTCGAAGCGGCCGCTCACTTCGCCGCCGAGTCTTCTACCGGCACCAATGTCGAAGTGTGTACCACCGACGAATTCACCAAGGGCGTCGATGCGCTGGTCTATCACATCGACGAGGCGACCGAGGAAATGCGCATCGCCTACCCGATCGATCTGTTCGACCGCAACGTCATCGACGGCCGGATGATGATCGTTTCCTTCCTGACGCTGACCATCGGCAACAACCAGGGCATGGGCGACATCGAGCACGCCAAGATGTACGACTTCTACGTGCCGCGCCGCGCCATCGAACTGTTCGATGGCCCGTCGGTGGACATCAGCAACCTGTGGCGCATCCTCGGCCGGCCGATGCAGGATGGCGGTTACATCGCCGGCACCATCATCAAGCCCAAGCTCGGCCTGCGCCCCGAGCCGTTCGCCGCGGCTGCGTACCAGTTCTGGCTGGGCGGTGACTTCATCAAGAACGACGAGCCGCAGGGCAACCAGGTGTTCTGCCCGATGAAGAAAGTCATCCCGCTGGTGCGCGATGCGATGAAGCGCGCCATGGACGAAACCGGCCAGGCCAAGATCTTCTCGGCCAACATCACCGCTGACGACCATGGCGAAATGATCGCCCGCGGCGAATACATCCTCGAAACCTTCGGCCCGGATGCCGACAAGGTGGCTTTCCTGGTCGACGGCTACGTCGGCGGCCCGGGCATGGTCACCACCGCCCGCCGCTACTTCTCGCGCCAGTACCTGCACTACCACCGCGCAGGCCACGGCGCCGTCACCTCGCCGTCGTCGAAGCGCGGCTACACCGCCTACGTGCTGGCCAAGATGAGCCGGTTGCAGGGCGCTTCCGGCATCCATGTCGGCACCATGGGCTACGGCAAGATGGAGGGCGACAAGGACGACCGCGCCATCGCCTACATCATCGAGCGCGACAGCTATACCGGCCCGGCTTACCACCAGGAGTGGTACGGCATGAAGCCGACGACACCGATCATTTCCGGCGGCATGAACGCGCTGCGCCTGCCCGGTTTCTTCGAGAACCTCGGCCACGGCAACGTGATCAACACGGCCGGTGGCGGTTCCTATGGCCACATCGACAGCCCGGCGGCCGGCGCCAAGTCGCTGCGTCAGGCTTACGAATGCTGGAAGGCCAAGGCCGACCCGATCGAATGGGCCAAGGAGCATCCGGAGTTCGCCCGCGCATTTGCCTCCTTCCCCAACGACGCCGACAAACTCTACCCGGGCTGGCGGGACAAGCTCGGCGTGCACAAGTAAGCACTAACCCACCCCGCCCCGGCGGGGTTTTTCTTCCGCGCCCGCCAGGAGACCGCCATGAACGATGTCGCCCACTTCGCGGTTTGCCGCGAACCCTTCTATCAGCCGCAAGGCAAGGAGATCGAGCTGTACGAAGCGGCCTACGCCGCGCGCCTGCCGGTCATGCTCAAGGGGCCGACCGGCTGCGGCAAGTCGCGCTTCGTCGAGTTCATGGCCTGGAAGCTGGGCCGGCCGCTGATCAGCGTCGCCTGCAACGAGGACATGACCGCCGCCGACCTGGTCGGCCGCTACCTGCTCGACGCCAACGGCACGCGCTGGCAGGACGGACCGCTGACTGTCGCCGCCCGCCTCGGCGCGATCTGCTATCTCGACGAAATCGTCGAAGCCCGCCAGGACACGCTGGTGGTCATCCACCCGCTGACCGATCACCGGCGCATGCTGCCGCTCGACAAGAAGGGCGAACAGGTCGCAGCCCACCCCGACTTCCAGCTGGTGATTTCCTACAACCCCGGTTACCAGAGCCTGGTGAAGGATCTCAAGCAATCGACCAAGCAGCGCTTCGCCGCCTTCCAGTTCGACTACCCGGCGCCGGCCCTGGAAAGCGGGATCGTCTGTGCGGAAACCGGCATTGCCCGCGAGCTGGCCGACCAACTGGTCGACTTCGCCCAGGCCGGCCGCCGCCTCAAGGGACACGGCCTCGACGAAGGCATCTCGACGCGGCTGGTCGTCTACGCGGCCAGCCTGATCGTCCGCGGCGTCAGCCCGGCCGACGCCTGCCGCATGGCGATGATCCGCCCGATCACCGACGACATCGACCTGATCGACAGCCTGGATCACGCCATCGCCGCGATCTTTGGCTGAACGACATGGCAGTCCCCGGCCTGCGCAATATTGCCGATGCCCGCCAGCGGCTGATGGCCAGCCCGGAGTCGCAGGCGGCCTGGGCCGCTCTCGACTGCGGTTTCGCCGTGGTCGCCGATGTTTTCGATGAATGCCTGAGCGCGGCAGGACAGGTGCTGTCGGCGGCGGAGATGCCGGAATATCTGGCAGCGGCACGCGCCATCGGCAAACTCGGGCGCGGCCCCGAGCCCTTGCTGGCCTTTCTCGAACACTGGCCGGACGTGGCCCGCCAGGTGCCGCAGGCGCTCGCCCTGCCAGCGCTGATGGCAGCGATCCGCAGCCTGCAGAAATCGCCCAACGCGCCGGCCGTCACCCCGCTGCTGCAGACGCTCGCTACCGTCGTCGGTCAGTTGCGCAGCGCCGACGGCCTGGCCGATTACCTGCGCATTGCCCTGGAACTCGCCGACCGGACCTCGGGCTCGATCCACGGCCACCAGATCACCGAGCCCAGCCCGGCCTTGCCGGAATTTTTCCGCAGCGCCCCGCAACTGCTGGCCATCGTCCCGCTGGCCGGCGTCCGCCAATGGATGCTGCAGGGCATCCGCCTGACCGCGCAGCATCCGGCGCAGCAGCGCGACTATTTCGCCTTGCGCACACCGGAGAGCCGTCACCTGCTGGAACGCGAACGCAGCGGCACCCTGTTTGCCGATGTCGAGCGCCGCCTGAGCCTGGGCTTGCACGCCCTGTGGGCCGACAACAGCCTGCTCGTTCCCTATTCGACCGCCTTCGCCGAGCATCGCCAACAGCCTTACCTGGCCGCCGACGGGCTGCGCCTGCCCGACGTACTGAACGACCGCCCCGGCAGCAGCGGCCTGGCACGTTACCGGCTGATGCTGGCGCACATGGCCGGCCATCGCCGCTGGAGCCAGCCGTTGATCGCCGACAACTGGAGCCCGATGCAACGCCTGGCGGTCGAAGCGCTTGAGGATGCGCGCATCGACTGCCTGCTGCTGCGGCTTTACCCCGGCCTCACCGCCAGCCTGCTGGCCGCCCACCCGCAACCGCTGCCGGGCAGTTGCGACGCGGCCAGCGAAAACACCCTGCGCCACCGCCTGACCCGGCT
>DKNF01000141.1 GCA_002470165.1 Betaproteobacteria bacterium UBA7395
GCATGCGGCAGCCAGGGCGGTGCAACCAGGGCCAGGCGACCGCCCTCGCCCGACAAGCGGGCCAGCGCCGGCAGCAGCAGGCTGATTTCGCCGATGCCGCCACGGTCGACCAGGATTTCGGTGAGATTGCCGCGCGGCCAGCCACCGCCCGGCAGTTCGGCGTCGAGTTCGGCGTAACCGCTGGCGATGGTGCCGGCCGGCAGGCCGGGCAAGGCATCGCCACGCCAGATGTCGCCGCGCGCCAGGACCGCCGCCAAACTCACCGGCGACGGCTGCGCGCTCATGAGAGTTTCGAAATGGCTCCGCGGATCAAGCCGACAGCGACGCCCTCGATGGCGAATTCGACTTCGCCGGGGTTGATCACGATGGGCTCGAAATCCGGGTTTTCGGCGATCAGGCGGATCTGGTTCTTGCCGCGTTCCAGGCGCTTGACGGTAACTTCCTCGTCGATGCGGGCGACAACGATCTCGCCGTCGCGCGCCTGATTCGTCTTATGCACGGCGATCAGGTCACCGTCGAAGATGCCAGCATCGATCATCGACAGGCCGCGCACCTTGAGCAGGAAATCGGCACGCGGATTGAACAGGCCGGCATCGAAGTTATAGCGCCCCTGCACGTTCTCGACGGCGAGGATGGGCGAACCGGCGGCGACACTGCCGATCAGCGGCAGACCGAGTTGCTCGACCAGGCGGATGCCGCGCGCCGAGCCAGGTTCGAGGTTGATCGCGCCCTTCTTGGCCAGCGCCTTGAGATGATCCTCGGCGGCGTTGGCCGAGGCGAAGCCGAAGGCTGTGGCGATTTCGGCGCGGGTCGGCGGCGCCCCGAGCACCTCGACGGTGTTCTTGATGAAATCGAGGATTTCCTGCTGACGCGGGGTGAGTTTCATGACGGGGCTCCGGCAAAATGCATTGCCTGTATTTTTGTACAGTAAGCAGATTTTGGCAAGCGGAGATTGCCGGAAAAATCGGCTAATATCCGCGCACGCCCCGACTCGCCCCGCCCCAGGACCGCGCATGAAACTCCAGCATCTCGCCATTGGCGACCGCTTCGAATACGACGGCAAAATCTTCGTCAAGACCGGCCCGCTGACCGCCTCGTCGGATCAGGGCGGGCAGCAGATCATTCCCCGCTATGCCGTACTCACGCCGCTCGATCAGCCGGCGTCGGGAAACAAGACAGCCGGCCGTGACCGGGTCAACAAGGCGGCGGTGCTCGCCGCTTTCGACCGTTTCTACCGGACCAGCGAACGGCTCTGCGACGCTGCCGCGCAAGCCGAGCTGGCAAAGGCGCGGAGCGAATTCCTGAAGATATTCGAGTAATCAGGTCGGCAGGTCGACACCCTTGAGCTTGCGATACATGTCGACCGCGTAGGAGTCGGTCATGCCGGCGACGAAATCGGCCACCTGCAGCAGACGCACGTAGGGATCGGCATCCGGCTTGCCATCGTGGCCGAGGAATTGCGTCGGCAACAGCCGGAGCAGCATGCGCTCGCGCGTCGTCATCCGGGTTCCCGGCACTTCCGCAGCCGCCTCGACGGCGTTGGTGTAAAGCGCCAGCAAGGCACCGAGCACCTCGAAACCGGCGGTTTCGATCTCCAGCGCCGGCCGCGCCGTATAGATGGTTTCCTTGGCCACCCGCAACACCGCCTGCAGCGGTACGCCGACCGGCGACTGGTCGAGCAGCTCCTCGTCGAAACTGCCGTCGAGGATGGCCGCCTCATTTTCCAGGAAGACCGCTGCCGCGCTTTCCAGCAGCCGACCGATGGCCTTGGCGCGCAGGTATTCCAGCCTTTCCTTGGGGTCGTGCAGGCGGTCGAGCCGGCCACCGTTGATCGTGTTGCCGGCCAGGTCGGCAAGCAGGCATTCGGCGTCCTTGTACGGCACGAAGCCGAGCCGGGCGGCATCTTCGAGATCGACGATCAGGTAGCAGGTATCGTCGGCCACCTCGACCAGAAAGGCCAGCGGATGGCGACGCCAGGCGGTGCCGAGAATGCGCTCGACCAGGCCGGTGGAAGCGGCGACACGGGCGAAGTTGTCGGCGTCCTGCTGGAAGAAGCCGAATTTCTTGCCGCTTTTACCGTCCAGTTCGCCGGCCACATGCGAAGGCCGGGGATATTTGGTGAAGGTGGCCAGCACCGCGCTGGTCAGTTGCAGGCCGCCGGGATTGGCCGGGCTCTGCAGGCGGGAAACGATGCGGAAGCCCTGCGCGTTGCCCTCGTAGCGCTCGAAATCGGCGCGCTGTGCGGCGGTGAAATCATGGCGTTCGAGCAGGCCGGAAATGCGGAACCATTCGCGGATCGCATCCTCGCCGGCGTGACCGAACGGCGGATTGCCGATGTCGTGCGCCAGGCAGGCGGCGGCGACGATGGCGCCGAAATCGCCCGATTCGACATCCTTCAACCCATGCCGGGCGATGATCTCGCGGCCGACCACGGCACCCAGCGAGCGGCCGACACAACTGGCCTCCAGGCTGTGCGTCAGGCGGGTGCGCACGTAATCGCTCTTCGACAGCGGAAAAACCTGGGTCTTGTCCTTCAGCCGGCGAAAGGCCGAGGTGAACACGATGCGGTCGTAATCCTGCTGGAAGGCGGTGCGCTCCGCCGTGCCCGGCGCCTTGCCGGCGCCCAGGCGCTCGCTGGAGAGCAGTTTTTCCCAGATTTTCTTCTTGCCCATGTGGCGTCCGTCGTCATTGACCATGGGCGCCGAGTTTACTCCGCTTCGAGCAAGGCCCGCACATGATCCGGCAAAGGCACGGATTTTCCGGTCTGCGTATTCATCCACACCACCTTGGCCGCGCCCTCGGCGTACAACTCACCATCGATCAGCATGTCGACATAGGTCTGGCAACTGGAACGACCGACCGCGCCGACATAGGTGCGCACCTCGACGGTACCCGGATAGTTCATCGGCTTGAGGAAGGTACAGGCCGCATTGACGATCACCGGACCGTCGCCGCCGGGACGGACCATGACCTTCATGTCCTCGATCCATTCGACCCGAGCCTGCTCCATGTAGCGGAAATAGACGGTGTTGTTGACGTGCCCGTAGGCATCCATGTCGCCCCAGCGAATGGGCAGGCTTGTTGTGTGGATGAGCTTTTTGCGATGGTCCATGAAACGGTCGTTTGAAAAGGGGTTGAAGAAAGGTTTTCCATACTGTACCGTATTGAAAAAACACCGACAACAAACGGAGGAGACAATGATGGAACGCGAAGCCATGGAATTCGACGCGGTCGTCGTCGGCGGTGGTCCCGCCGGCCTGGCCGCTGCCATCCGCCTGAAGCAACTGGCGGCGGCAAACAATCAGGACATCTCGGTCTGCCTGATCGAGAAAGGCGCCGAGATCGGTGCCCACATCCTCTCCGGCGCGGTCATGGACCCTCGCGCCCTCGACGAACTGCTGCCCGACTGGAAAACGACCGGTGCGCCGCTCAACGCCCCGGTCAGCGAAGATCGCTTCCTGATCCTCTCGGAAACCGGCGCCACGCAGGTACCCAACGCCCTGCTCCCTGGCTGCTTTCACAACGAGGGCAATTACGTCATCTCGCTCGGCAACGTCTGCCGCTGGCTGGGCGAACAGGCCGAAGCGCTCGGTGTCGAGATCTACCCCGGCTTTGCCGGCAGCGAAGTGCTGTTCGACGAGAACGGCGCGGTCAAGGGCGTGGCCACTGGCGACATGGGCCGCCTGCACGACGGGTCGGAAGGCCCGAACTTCCAGCCGGGCATGGAACTGCACG
>DKNF01000173.1 GCA_002470165.1 Betaproteobacteria bacterium UBA7395
GGCGAACTGTCGAACCCGGGTGACCTGCCAGCCGTTGACGGTGCGTACGCGCTCCAGCTGCACATCATCCGGGGTGAGACCGGCCTTGAGTTCGATGCGGTCGATCTCGCCTTGCTGCCAGGAGTCCTCGATGATCGTGTCGTTCCCATCGCCCCGGCCGAAGCGGTAGGTGTCCCCTTCGCCGCTGCCGTCATAGACCTGATTGCCCCTGCCGATGACGCCGCCGCCGCGCAGCACATCGTTGCCCGCGCCGCCATCGAGCATGTCCTGGCCCGCACCGCCGAGCAGCACGTCATCGCCGCCCTGGCCGGTGAGCACATCCGCCGACCGCGAGCCGATGATGGTTTCCGCATCGATGCTACCGGCAAAGAGAATGGCTTGCACGTTGGCATAGGACAGTACGGTGCCGTCGGCAAAGGCAATGCGCTCGATCAGGTACGGCCCATTGGCCCCGTTCCAGGCTTCATCGAAATACTGCTTGAGCGTCACCTGGTCGCTGCTGCCGCGAATGGCCAGCACCAGGTCGTTGCCGCTGCGAATAAGCTTCACGTCCGCCGGTGCCACGCCTTCCTTGAAACGCAGTGTGTCGCTATTACCGGCGGTGTAGTCGCCGTCGATCACCGTGTCTTGCCCGTCGCCCCGGCCGAAGAGGTAGGTGTCGTTGCCGTTGGCAGAGACTTGCGGCGTGGTGTTGCGCTCGACCCGATAGCTGCCGTTCTCGTAAATCCAGTTCCAGCCGGTGGCACCGATCAGGGTGTCATTGCCCGCACCGCCGTCGATCACATCATTGCCGCCGTGGCCGATCAGTGTGTCGTTACCCGTCTGACCGGAGATCGTGTCGCCTACGGAAGAACCATGGATCACGTCATCGCTTTCGGTGGTTGCTGCCACAGTGGCGCGCAGTGCGTCGTCGTGGGTCCACACCGTGCCGTCGTCGAACACGTACTGGCCGACGCCGTTGCTGGCTTCATCACTGCCATCGGTCAGGATGGTGACTGTTTCGCCGGTGTCACGGATCGTGAAAATCAGATTCTTCTGAGCATCCTGCGCCACCTGAATTTCCGCCGGATTCAGCCCCGAGAAGCGCACGACATCGCGCTGGGTGCCAGATTCGACTGTGTCGCGCACTGTATCGTTGCCAACTCCCCGACCAAAGCTGTACGTGTCCGCACCGGCACCACCGCGCAAGTCATCGTTACCGGCTCCACCGTCGAGCACGTCATTGCCGGAGCCGCCAATCAGGGTGTCGTTGCCGCCGCGTCCCAGCAAACGGTCGTTACCACCCCGAGCGTCGAGCAGGTCATTGAATTCGGTACCTCGCAGCACGTCATCACTTTCCGTCGGGCCACCCGCCACCCAGCCCTTGAGCGCGACATCCATGGTCTGCGCTACATCCGTGCCCAGCGGCAACAGCGCAGCCTTGAAGCTCGCCACGTCCAGCCGGTTCAACAGCCCCATGCCTTTGAGCGAGTAGAGGAAGTCACCCAGATCCGCCAACCCCGCATCGCGGTCGCTCTCGATGCGTGTGGCCAGCGTCTGCGCCACGGCGGAGAGGTCACCCACAACGGATTCGGTCTCAGCATCCCAGTGGTAGGCAATGCTCTGGAACAGGCCACTCAGTTGGCTTTGCGACATGAGCTGGCCGTAGACCAGCGCCTTGAGTTCATCCCAGGCCGCCAGCAATACTGGCGCGGCCCGGCCATGGGGGTTGGGGTCGCGTGTGCCCCAGCACCACACGCCTACCCATTCCTCGCCCATGAATTCTTCCAGGGCTTCGAGCTTGCGGGCATCGCCAATCGCATTGCCGTAGATCATGCGCGAAGCACGGCTTGTTGGATCAACGTCTTGCACACCAGTCCAGCGATAGATGATCTGCGTGACCAGCGCATCCCGGTCTTCGGGCGTCGCAGCCTGCGTGAATGCCGTCACCAGAGCCTTGAGTTCACCTGTGGCATCCATAGCCATGGCTTGCTGCAGGTCGCGCACCTTGCCGTAGCCCTGGGCGTCGGGGAGTGCTGCGATGTCGTCCGGGACGTCTACCCACTCGGTGGGCAGGCTGTAGGTGGGGTCGGTTTTGACCCACACATCAGTGGCGGCGCGGGTCTGGCCGTCGGTGGTGGTGTAGCTGCCTACTTGCCGGTGGGCGTTGCCTTGCGCGTCGATGAAGCTGGAGTGTGTGTAATTGAGATTGATACTCTTGACCCCGGCTTCTTCGAGCGTGAGCAACTCGCCTTCGGAGGTATAACCGTCGCCATCGCTGTCTTGCCACACACGCAGTTCGGCGAATGCCGCATCGTTGGCATCGACCACGCCGTCGCCGTTGGAATCCAACTCGCGAAGTGCCTCGAAGCCGTTGGCGGCCTTCTGTCCGTTGGACAGCAGCGTTTCGGAACCGAACAGCTCGTGGCCACTGTCGATAGTGCCGTTGCTATCCAGATCGCGCACCAGGAGCCCGTCATCCGGGCCCACCCAGCCGGTCAGCTCGGCGAAACCGTCGGCGGCGTGGTCAAACAAACCGCCGTTGGCGACGGATGCTGTTTCCACGCCGTCGCCGTCCAGATCGAGCACAATTGGGGAAGGAATACTTGAAGCCGAGTTTGTTTTTCTTGTTATCAAATCAAACATCGGATCAAGATATCCATTTTTGCTGATCCATTCTCGAAGCTCCTTGAGTCCCCATTCAGCAATGTTTCCAATGCCAAAATCCCTGAGATTCTTTTTGGCAACTTGATCCTTCAAATACTCTTCGAATGATTTGTTCTTTTTGAGAGAATCAAAAACCCGATCAAGACCAGTTTTTGTAAGCGCTTTATCGAGGAACCAGAGGGGTATGCCAATTCCAGCAGCCTCGGCCAACTTTGTTGCCGCATCGTATGCAGCTTGTTCTCGCGTCGCTGGATCTGTTGCATTCAGTGCTATTTCACCAGCCTCTGCCACCTGTTTTAATTTATCGGCAACCCATGCAAGAGCTCCTGCTCTTTGTAATGCGCTCATGCTTTATCTCCAATGTATGTGCAGTAAAAACCAGATATGACATCATCCATAAATTCAATTAGCAGACCGGCTATGTAGGTGGATATAGCAATCAGGAAAATGTTGATCGTATCAAGTGGCCTAGATGAGTATTTCTCGCCGAAGAAGCCAATAGCGAAGTAGATCATTACCCCGTAGCCTATTAGAAGCATCGAAGCTCTTATCAGGCTGTTTCTGTCATGCTCTTTAAATCTTGGCCATCCCAAGAAGATTCCTTCAAGAAACCGTCTCACTACATTGGTCGCACAGGACGAAGCAAGTGCGGCCGTCACCACATATGCGCCAATTCCTTTCCATTCGAAACCCGGGCCGGAATAGAGGGTTGACGAAATAAAACCCTGAAGTTCTTCAATAAATTCGAAACTTTCTCTGTTTGACACGTATGCCGTCCAAGCAAGATGAATCAGAAAAGTTCCAGTAAACAGCCCCCCCGATATGCGCTTATTTCGTCGACTATCATTGCTAAATTGTGTCATGCATCAGTCTCCGTGCTTCTTGATCGCAACTCATTCATATTTCCTTGGTAAAAAATAAAAAGTGCACTCGCAATGAGCAGCCAAACAACCACCGACACCACCGGCCATATATAAGGCGAGTACAGAATGATTCCAATGAATCGAAGTGCGCCAGATGACTTCTCAAGTTTCGCCAAAACAGTGGTTTTTGCTTCTCTGAATACATTTGTATCCAAGCGCTCAAGTTGGACGCTCGCATACCAAATCAGCCAGAAGATCAGACAGATCCAAGCAATCAACCTTGCCAAGTCAAAGCTACCCATCAGTGATCCTCCTTCACCAAACTCATGTGCATGGCATGCTGCCCCATATTCACCACCTCATCCACTTGCAAACCCTTGGGCACCTGGTGCGTGATAAAGATCATCGTCACCTTGCCCTTGAGCCGGTTGATGGTCTGGGCGAAGTGCTCGGCGGTCTGCTGATCCAGGTTGGAAATCGCCTCGTCGAAGATCAGCACCTTGGGGCGCTTCAGTAGTGCGCGGGCGATGGCGATGCGCTGCCGCTGCCCGCCCGATAGTCCCGTGCCGCGCTCGCCGATCTCGGTCTGGTAGCCCTGCGGCAGTTTCTCGATCACCTCGTGGATTTCCGCCGCCTTGCACGCGGCGATCACGTCTTCAAAGCTCGCATGTGGGTGGGCCATGACCAGGTTGTCGTACACCGTACCGGAGAACAGCACGGTCTCCTGCGGCACCACGCCAAAGGTGGCTCTGAGTTCGTTGGCGGCCAGTTGGCGGATGTCGCGCCCGTCCAGGGTGATTTGCCCCTCCTGCGGCCAGTAGAAACCCTGCATCAGTTTGGCCAGCGTGCTCTTGCCGCAGCCGCTGGGGCCCATCAGCACGGTGAGCTTGCCAGTGGGAATAGCCAGGCTCAGGTTGCGGTAAAGCCAGGGGTGTTGCTCGGAATAGCGAAAACCCACGTCGCGGATGTCGATGCGGCCTTCGCCACCCGCAGCCCGCTGCGGGGTGAGGGTAAAGGGTTCCTGCGGCATGTCCAGAATGTCGCCAAGGCGCTTCACGGAGATGCTGGCCTGCTGGAATTCCTGCCACAGCCCGACCAAGCGCAGCAGCGGTTGGCTCATGCGGCTGGCAAACATCTGGAAAGCCACCAGCATGCCCACGGTCATGCCCGCTTCGGGCTGCATCACCAGCCAGGCGCCGACGATGAGGATGGACAGCGTCATCACCTGCTCCAGCCCGTTGGCGACGACGTTGTAGGTGTTGCCAACCTGTTTGGTGGCGAATCCTGCCGATAGGTATTGCGCCAGGTAGGTGCCGTAGCGCTTACCGACATCCGGCTCCAGTTGCAGGGATTTCACCGTGGCCATGCCGGCGAGGTATTCGGTCAGGAAGGCTTGATTGCGTGCGCCGAGCAGGAACTGCTTGTCCAGCCGCTCACGAAAGATGGGCACCATGAACAGGCTGGCGGTAACGATCAGCGCCATGATGCCCAGCGCGATCAGCGTGAGCTGCCAGCTGTAGGAGAACATCACCGCCAGAAAGATCAGCAGGAAGGGCAAGTCCAGCACCAGACTGACCGCCGCGCCGGAGATGAACTCGCGCAACTGCTCCACGCCGTGCAGGCGTGCCACCAAGGTGCCGGTGGGGCGAGCTTCGAAATACGGCAGCGGCAGGGGCAGCAGATGCTTGAGTACCTTCTCGCCCAGCACGGCATCGATGCGGCTGCCGGTGTGCAGCACCAGATACTGGCGCAGCCAGCTCATGCCGCTGGTAAAGAGCATGAACACCACCAAGGCCACGCCCAGCACGATGAGCGTGCTTTCCGAATGGTGGGCGATGACCTTGTCGATGATGACCTGGGTGAACAGCGGCGTGGCCAGGCCCACGAGTTGGATGGCCAGACTGGCCAGCAGCACGTCGCGCCAGATGCGCTTGTGGCGCAAGAGTTCAGGCACGAACCAGGAGAAGCCGAAGGGCTTTTTCTGGGCCTCGGGTGATTCGGCGCGGCTGACGGATTCCGACACTGGCGGTTCGGCGTCGGCTACCAGCAACATGAGCGGCAGGCACTGTATGCGAGCGGCTTCAACTGAAAGGGGTTCGGGGCTGGTATGGCCTGGGCGCACCCAGGCCAGGGTATGGTCGCCGTGTTTGACGACGAGTGCAGGGGAAACAGTGGAAACCACCTCGACAGGGGCGGTTTCTGGAATGGTGCCGATGGACCGTAGGTCGGTTTCCGCCTCCGGCAGGAACACCACCGCTGGCAGCGGCAGGCTCGACCAATCGTCCTGCGGCCACTCGGCCAGCCCGGCCTTGAGCCCCAGCGCTTCCAGCGCCTCGATCAGCGAAGGAAAATCAAATGGCGGCGCAAAGCGCTGCAGCACCAGCGCAGCGTCGAAAGGCCGGCGGTAAAAGCCGGCCAGACTGCCCAGTAACCACAGAGCCGATGGTGTATCAAGCTGTCCCAGTGAATGGGCAGTCGTCTCCTGCTGTGCTCCCTGCATATTCCTTGTTCTTGTATGTCATCATGTAACGACAAATGCATCATTACCCCAAAGAACACTCGGTATGTCAAGAGCAAATTCAGCGACAAAATGCCGCACAGGTGCAGAACCGCCTGAAAATCAGCGGCGGGGCTCAGTTTGGGCGAAATACAGGAGACTGTTTGGCAGAACTACCGCTACGCGTTACCGGCGCCACCGGCATCGATGGCCCCTGACCGTTTCAGGGTGTTCCATGGCGCGACATAGAGCTTGAACAGCACGGCGGCACCGGCAAACCAGAACGCAGCCAGCATCGTCTGCCCCAGCCCCTGCTTCCATTCAGGCGCCCCGGAGAAGGCCACCTGGAAGATCATGGCAATGCAAAGCAGGCTGAAGATGCTCAACTGAATCCAACCGGCGATCGGCATCAGGCGGCTGGCGTCAACGGTCATGTCGGTCCGGGAGATGCGCAGATGACCGGCATGCTTGAGCCAGCGGATTTCGCTGTCGGACAGATCGTAGGTTTGCTGGAGTTCGATAACTTGCAGGCGTACTGGCCGGGTGGCCGAGAAACCGAAGCGGTAACGGAACATCCGGCCGTTGTCCTCGGCCAGTTCGTCGAGTTCGGTTTGCGGCGTTGTCGCCAGCACCAGCTTGATGGTGCCGGGGATGAAATACTCATGGTAATCCCCGGCGGCATTGCGCTGGATTTTTGCCAGGTTGAGTTGGATCGTCTTGGCGTCTTGCTTTTCCTTCATTTTTTGAACTCCCCTGCTTGGTTTGAAAAGCCTGCTTTCCCGAAACCTTTCTCATCGCCCGCGATGATCCCGCCCGGCATTGCGCTGATTCGTTCCGATATTGATCTGGATGGTGGCCCCGGAGGCTTTGGCGAGGGAGGCGATCTTGTCGAGTGGCTTGCGTGCCTCGAAATGGGCGACCGCGGCTGCCAGGAGGTTGCGCTGTTGCGTGGCCGGATCGGTGGTCCATAAATGGCCGTTGTACAACTCAGTCACCAGTTCGAAATCGTCACCGCTGGCGCAAAGCTGATCCAGGAAAGTGCGCAAGGCGGGATCGGCAGTCGCCTCGCCCAAGCGACCGTCACGAATCAACAGCAGCAGTGCCTTGGCGGTGGGGTTGTCTTCAACCACGGCGGCGCGGGCGACGGCGACCTGCAGGCGGATGGCGCGCAGCAGGTCGAGGTTGATCCCCGTGCCACCGAACATCGTGCCGTTTCCGGTCAGCAACCAGTCGGTACTGATTTCGAAGGTCTGTCTGATCCCTGCAAGGAACTCAGCCCCCGGTTTTTTGACACCGCGCACGATGTCGCTGACAAACCCCGGCGACGACCCCAGGCGGCGCGCGAATTCCGACTGGCTGATCGCCAGGTGGAGGATCGCAAGCGACAGGCGGGCACCGAGGCCATCAAGGCCGTCGGGTATGGATGTAGGCGCATCTTGATTGGGCATAATCAATCGAGTTATATTTAACGCATTAGCGTATCAATGTGTTTTCTACCGATGATAGATTACTCCTTGTTTCCGTCATGTGTCACGCCTTGAGCATGGATGCCCTCGATATTTCCTACCGCCTGAAACGCCTTGGGAAGACCCAAAGCCAGATTGCTCGCGACCTCGGTGTGCGCCAGGGCGTGGTGAGCAATGTCATTCATGACCGTGCGACGGCCCACGGAGTGGCAAGCTATATCGCCGAATTGTTGGGAATGCGGGTAGAGGAACTCTGGCCTGATCGCTATTGCTTCAAGCCCCGCGCGCCGATGCGGCGGGCGCGGCCGGCGAAGAGCTGCATCGATGGGGAGGTGGCCCCATGACCTGACGCCCCGATTCCGATTCGAGGCCAGGAAAAGCAAAAGGGCTCGGAGCGCCAACTCCGAACCCTTTCAGAACTACCGTGTATTCACTTCACACGGATTTTGCGATTCCTCCGGTCGGCCTGTCAAGGCCGGCGGCCTTTTCCCCTTGTTTCCAATGACCGATCTGGATGCCGCCCGCAAGGGGGTACGGGTGGGTATTACCTGGAGAAACAGCCGCCCTGCTTGTATGGCGGACATCATCATGGCCAACAGGAGAATTGCCATGCGCAAAATTCGGCAAGTGCTGCGCCTTGCCCTCGAAGCCGGCGCCAGCCGGCGACGTATCGCGAAAAGCCTCGGGCTTAGCCGCGATGTGGTGACTGACTATCTGACCCGGGCTGTGGCTGCTGGCCTTGCCTGGCCGCTCTCGCCCGATCTCGACGATGCCCAACTGGAGAATCTGTTGTTTCCGCCGCTGGGCGTCAACCTTCACCGCAAGCCGGAGCCGGATTGGGCAGTCATTCACCAGGAAATGAAACGCAAAGGGGCAACGCTCCAGGCGCTGCACGAGGAGTTCCTGGCGGAGCAACCCGATGGGATCGGCTACAGCCTGTTTTGCGATCGCTACCGGGATTGGCAAAAAGGCCTGAAGCGCTACATGCGTCAAACCCATGTGGCTGGCGAGCGGGCCTTTGTCGACTATGCCGGGCCGACGGTGGGCATCCCCAACCCGGAAACCGGGGAAATCCGAAAGGCGCAAATCTTCGTCGGAATCCTCGGCGCCTCGAACTATACCTATGCTGAGGCTCACTGGAGTCAGCAACTCCCCGACTGGATCGCGGCGCACACCCGGATGTTCGAGTTCTTCGGCGGCGTGCCGCAGGTCGTGGTCTGCGACAACCTGAAATCGGCAGTGACCAAGGCGAGCCGCACCGAGCCGAAAATCCATCCTGCCTATCAGCATCTGGCCGAGCATTACAGCACGCTAATCCTGCCTGCACGCCCGCGCAAGCCGAAGGACAAGGCGAAAGTCGAGAATGCCGTGCTGATCGTCGAGCGCTGGATTCTCTTTCGGCTACGCAAGCGGGTCTTTACGTCACTCGCCGAACTGAATGGGGCGATCCAGGAGCTTCTGGTCGATCTCAATAACCGCCTGTTCCAGAAACTGCCTGGCTCGCGACGCAGCCAGTTCGAGGAAATTGATCACCCAGCCCTGACACCATTACCGACCGAGACCTTCGAGTACACCGAATTCCGCAAGGTGACGGTGGGACTGGACGGCCGCTTCGAGGTCGACGGCGGCATCTACAGCGCGCCCTATACGCTGTGCCGCAAACCTGTCGATTTGCGAATCACCGCCAATATCATCGAAATCCTGCATCGAGGCCGGCGCGTGGCAAGCCACGAGCGAACCAGTAGCAGCGTCCCCGCGATTGATCCACAGCATCTGCATCCGGCGGATCGCTACTTCGGGACATGGTCTGCTGACCGCGAATTGGCATGGGCCGCCACTGTCGGCGCGAAGACCCAGGCGTTCCTGAACCAGTTGCTTTGCACCAGCAAGGTTAAGGAACAAGGCTACCGCTCAGCAGGTGCGCTGAAACGGATGGAGAAGGAATTCGGAGCCGAACGCCTGGAAGCGGCTTGTACCCGTGCCCTCGACATCGGCGCCAGTTCGCTTAGCAGCGTGCGCTCCATCCTGAACACCGGCCTGGACCGGCAACAGCCACCAGAAGCCGACTTCCACGAGGCGGCATTTCATCACCCGAACGTACGCGGTTCCGGCTACTACCACTGACTTGAAAGAGAACATCCATGATGACACACGACACCTTGCGCAAACTGAACGACATGAAGCTTTTTGGCATGGCCCAGGGCTTCGAGGAACAACTGGCGAGCACCATGACAGGGCCGCTCAGCTTCGAAGAACGCTTCGGATTATTGGTAGACCAGGAGGCCACCTGGCGAGAAAACCGCCGTCTGCAGCGCCTGCTGCAGCTTGCTAAATTGCGCGAAAGCGCTTGCCTGGAAGATATCGATTTCCGCCCCGGTCGCGGACTGGAGCGATCCGAGATGGCCTCGCTCGCGCTATGCAACTGGATCCAGCATGGGCACAATCTGATCATCACCGGCCCGACTGGCGGAGGCAAGACTTGGCTGGCCTGCGCACTGGGCAACCAGGCCTGCCGGCGGGGACTATCGGTTAATTTCCAACGACTACCGCTGTTGCTTGAAGACTTGGCCGTGTCCCATGGCGATGGCAGCTTCCGCAAGCGCCTACTCCAGTTGTCGAAGGTGGATTTGTTGATTCTGGACGATTTCGGCATGGCGGCGCTTAACGCCGTCGGACGTAATGACCTGCTGGAAGTGATCGAGTGTCGCAATGGTGCGCGTTCGACGCTGATCACCAGCCAATTACCGGTTGATCGCTGGCATGACTATTTGAGCGGCGGCAATCCGACGGTAGCTGACGCGATCCTTGATCGCCTGGTCAGCGGATCGCATCGGCTGGAACTCAAAGGCGAGTCGATGCGCAAACAACGCAGTCGGAAATTGGCCTCTGCCTGAAGTTCGTAATCCCTCTACATCAACCCGCCTGCGTGGCGGGTTTGTTTTGGAATGGGTGGCCGACTTTGGATTGGAACGGGCGGTAGGGTTTCGAGTGGAGCGGGTGGCGGGTTTCGTCCGGAATCGCTGGCAGGGTTTGGACCGGAATGGGTGGTGGTATTGGGGTGGAATACGCATGCAACGGCGGCAGCTGCTCGACTTCATCTTCGTCAAGCTCCAGCAGTAGTACAAAAGGCGGCGATCCGACCAAGCCTGTAGGCGGTGATGCTGACAAAGGCGATGGCGACGACAAGAATTTTTGCCAGGAAAACCCCGACCTACAGATCTGCAAGGGCGGAATGAACGAAGAGGAAACGCAGAAGAAGGTCGAAGGCCACTTGGACGAAATCAAGAAGTCCCTAAATCCTGAAGAGGACGGCCCTGATACTGGCCTTGCCGATGAAAAGGCCGCATACGATCAGAAGGCCAACGAGCATAAGGCGGTTTTCGACGGCATCGGTGCAAATCCGTCTGCCGACCCTCACGGCATGCTTGATTGGGCCTTCATACCCACGGTCCCGCAAACTACCTGCACACCCCTGAGTGGCTCATTCATGGGGCGTGCAATTACGTTTGACTGGTGCACTCAGTTGAACATGATCCGCGATTTGGCGGGCTACGCCTTTTACATCCTCACGGCCTTTGGCCTGTTCCGTATCGTCTCTGGTGCTCATGGGGGGAATTCGTAATGGTCTGGTTTGCTAACTGGGTGCTCGGTCTAGTCACTACCATCGTCGGATGGTTGGGGCTGCACCTTTCCAAAAAAACCATGTTCGCTACGGCGGCAATTGCTGCCTTCGTATCGATCACCGCAGCAATGATCGTCGCCGTCAAGGCCTTGGCCATGGGCATTATTTATGCGCTTCCGCCATGGGCAGGCACTATCGGCATGCTTATCCCGACCAATGCCGCGCTGTGTATCGGTGCGCTCGTATCTGCCAAGGGTGCGGTGTTCGTCTATCGCTACCATTTGGAGACCGTCAAGCTCGCCGCTTGGGTGACCTGATGACCGACTTTGCCGTAACCGGGAAGAAGCGCTCAGGCAAAGGCCTGTTCTGTTGTGGCCTCATTCGTGACGCGTTGCGCGAAGGTCGCCGCGTTGCGACGAACATGGACATTTTCCCTGATCGCATCCTGTCGCCGAACAACAAAAACCATCTGATACGGTTGCCCGACTGCCCGACTGCTGCCGACATGGAAGCGCTTGGCCTCGGGTATGAAGGCGACGAAATCGACGAAGAAAAAAACGGCATCATCGTCCTCGACGAAGCGTCCAAATATTTCAATTCCCGCTCATGGGGCGATAAGTCACGCCAGCCACTGCTTGACTGGCTCATCCATTCAGGCAAAAAGCGCTGGCATGTCTATTACCAGATGCAGGGCCTCCAGCAAGTCGACAAGCAACTACGCGACACCCAGGTGGAATACCACATAGCGGTAAAACGCACCGACCGCTGGCCGATTCCAATCCTCACGCCCTTGGCCTCCGTCGTCGGCATCGATTTACGGCTCCCGAAAATGCACGTCGGCATCGTCAAGCATGGCGTCAGCCCGGATGCCATGACGGTCGATCGTATCTGGTACAAGGCAAAAGACCTGTACAGCGGGTACGACACCGAACAGGTTTTTTTAGACCGCGATCACCCCGAAGCCGTCGGCATGCACTCCGTCCTCAGTGCGTGGCACACAAAGGGCCGTTACCTACCCACGCCGCCGCCCTACTTCGTCCGTTTCATCCTCGCCATACTCGGCCAAGACTGGACGAAGCAACCGCAGCCCGCCACTCGTCCGACACTTCCCAAGCACCCGCTGGCCGCAAAGCTCGCAAAGCTGCCAGAGCGTGATGCAGTGCGCCATTTCAACCGCTTGTCGGCGCTCGGCTACTTCGACCGGCCTCAAGCTCGGCATGAGGCCATGGCGAACGCCTAGCAGGCGATCCCAGCAGCCGGCCGTCCCGGCTGCGCATCCGCAAGGATGCCCGGTCGCCGTCGCGGGTCGCCGTGACGTCGCCCAGGTAGTCCGCAGGTCCGTTTCCCCTGCTTCCCCTCTCTACAGACCAATGCGGCGGATAGAATCACCGCATGAATTTACCGGAACCAACCGACACGCTGAGTACCTTGCTTGACGCCTATTGCCTGACGGGCGCGCGCGATCACAGGGGGCTGCACCGTCTCAAATGGACTATTGAGTTCTGGAAAACGCGTTATGGTCACCTTCCTGTCGATCAGATAACCAAACGGGCACTGAGTCTGCATATCGAGAGCCGGCGCATCGAGGGCAAGAGCAACAGCACGATCAACCGCGAAATATCGGTGCTGTCAGCCTCGATCAACTACGCAATTAAGCGATGGGGCTGGAACATCAATAACCCGGCCTCTGGCCTCTACCTCAAGACGCCGGAAGGCAGATTACGTTGGCTCACCGCCGAACAGGCCCGTAATCTTTTGACCGTAGCTGCCGCCAGTAAGGCCCCCCATCTTCATGACTTCATTGCCCTGGCGATAAACACAGGCATGCGGCGCAGCGAAATTCTTAGGCTTCACACCGCCCAAATTGATCGATTTACAAAAAAAATTTTGCTGGAAGGAAGCCAGACCAAGAACGGCAAAAGACGTGTCATTCCTTTGAACATTGGGGCACTTTCAGCGATTGACCGCCGAATTCAGTGGAATAATGAAAACGGCATAGTTTCCAGCCGTCTTTTTGTTCAGAAAAATGGACGCCCTGTCGAGCAGATCAACACCGCATTTACAAACGCGGTTCAGAGGGCTGGTATTGAGGATTTCCGGCTGCATGATTTGCGTCATACCTTCGCGAGTTGGTTGGTCTCTGAAGGCGTCCCGTTGCCGGAAGTACGGGACTTATTGGGCCATTCGTCGATCAAGCAGACCGAGCGTTACGCCCATTTGGCATCTGGCCTTTTACACAAGGCGGTGTCGGTGTTGGACACGATCCCATGGACTTAGCAATGCAAGCTAAACCCGCTTCTAAGTTACGCACTTTCAGCATATACCCAACAAATAAAAAACGGGGCTGAACGCCCCGTTTTTTTCCATACACGCCGAACTCAAGCGTCGAGCAGGATGCGCAGCATGCGGCGCAGCGGCTCGGCGGCGCCCCACAGCAACTGGTCGCCGCAGGTGAAGGCGGCCAGGTACTCCGGGCCCATCGCCATCTTGTGCAGACGACCGACCGGCACCGTCAGCGTGCCGGTGACGGCGGCCGGGGTCAGCTCACGCTCGGAAATCTCTCGATCGTTCGGCACCACCTTGGCCCACGGGTTGGCCTTGGCGAGCATGTCGGAAATCTCGTCGAGCGGCACATCCTTCTTCAGCTTGATGGTCAGCGCCTGGCTGTGGCAACGCATCGCGCCGATGCGCACGCACAGGCCGTCGATGGGAATCGAACCGGCCGAACGGAACGCCGGCTTGCCGAGGATCTTGTTGCACTCGGCGCCGCCCTTCCACTCTTCCTTGGACTGGCCGTTTTCGTAAGGCACGTCGATCCACGGAATCAGCGAACCGGCCAGCGGCGTGTTGCGGAAGTTCTTCTTCGGGAAGCTGTCGGAGCGGATGGTCTCGGCGACCTTGCGGTCGATCTCGAGGATGGCCGAGGCCGGATCGGCCAGCAGATCCTTGACCGAGTCGTGAATGACACCCATCTGGCTGATCAGTTCGCGCATGTTCTGCGCGCCGGCGCCGGAAGCGGCCTGGTAGGTCATGGACGTGGCCCACTCGACCAGATCGTTCTGGAACAGGCCACCGAGGCCCATCAGCATCAGCGAAACCGTGCAGTTGCCGCCGATCCAGTTCTTGCCGCCCTTGGCCAGCGCGTCCTTGATCACGTGCATGTTGACCGGGTCGAGAATGATCACGGCGTCGTCGACCATGCGCAGCGACGAGGCAGCATCGATCCAGTGACCGTTCCAGCCGGCAGCGCGCAGCTTGGGGAAGACTTCCTTGGTGTAGTCGCCCCCCTGGCAGGTGATGATGATTTCGCAGGCCTTCAGGGCGTCGATGTTGGACGCATCCTGCAGCGGCAGCGAGGCTTCCTTGCCGCCGAAGACCGGCGCCTTGCCGCCAGCGGCGGAGGTCGAGAAATAAACCGGATCGATATGGGCGAAATCGCCCTCTTCGACCATACGCTGCATCAGCACGGAACCGACCATGCCACGCCAACCGACCAGACCAACCTTCTTCATGACTCTCTCTCCGAATACAAGCTTTGTTTAACGCGCGAACCGCAACTTCGGTTTACGCCAGCGCCGCCAGCACGGCGTCGCCCATTTCCTTCGTCCCGACCTTGTTGGTCCCGCGCTCGTAGATGTCGCCGGTGCGATAGCCCTGGGCCAGCACCTTTTTGACCGCGTTTTCCACCCGCAGTGCCTGCTCTTCCAGGCCGAAGGTGTAGCGCAGCATCATCGCCGCCGACAGGATGGTGGCCAGCGGATTGGCCACACCTTTACCGGCGATGTCCGGCGCCGAACCGTGCGACGGCTCGTACAGCCCCTTGTTCTTGTCGTCGAGCGAGGCCGACGGCAGCATGCCGATCGAACCGGTCAGCATCGACGCCTCATCCGACAGGATGTCGCCGAACATGTTGCCGGTGACCATCACGTCGAACTGCTTGGGTGCCTTCACCAGCTGCATGGCAGCATTGTCGACCAGCATGTGGCTGAGTTCGACGTCCGGGTAGTCGTGGGCGATCTCGATCATCACGTCGCGCCACAACTGCGTGCACTCGAGCACGTTCATCTTGTCCACCGAACACAACTTCTTGTTGCGCTTCTGCGCCGCCTGGAAGGCGACGTGGCCGATGCGGCGGATTTCCGATTCGCTATAGACCATGGTGTTGAAGCCGACGCGCTCGCCATTCTCCTCGCGCACGCCGCGCGGCTGGCCGAAGTAGATGTCGCCGGTCAGTTCGCGGACGATCAGGATGTCGAGCCCGGCAACGACTTCCGGCTTCAGCGTCGAGGCGTTGGCCAGTTCCGGGTAGAGGATGGCTGGGCGCAGGTTGGCAAACAGGTTCAGATCCTTGCGGATACCGAGCAGGCCGCGCTCCGGACGCTGTTCGCGGGGCAGACTGTCCCACTGCGGGCCACCGACGGCACCGAGCAGCACGGCATCGGCTTCGCGCGCCAGTTTCTGCGTTGCTTCCGGATACGGGTTGCCGGTCGCATCGACCGCACCGCCGCCGAGCAGCGCCGTTTCCATCTCGAACTTGAGATCGAGCGCATTGAGCACACGCACCGCTTCAGCGGTGATTTCAGGACCGATGCCGTCACCCGGCAGCACACAAATCTTCATGTCGTCTCCTTATTGGGCGAACAGCCAGGGCTGTTCGACACGGCGCTTCTCTTCGAAGGCCTTGATCTTGTCGGCGTGGCGCAGGGTCAGGCCGATGTCGTCCCAGCCGTTCAACAGGCATTCCTTGCGGAAGGCGTCAACCTGGAAGGGAATGGCATGACCGTCAGGGCGAACGACCGCCTGCGCCGGCAGGTCAACAACCAGTTTGTAGCCGGGCGTCGCCTCGACCTGCTGGAACAGCGCCTCGATTTCGGCAGCCGGCAGCACGATCGGCAGGATGCCGTTCTTGAAGCAGTTGTTGAAGAAGATGTCGGCGAAGCTCTCGGCGATGATCGCCTTGAAACCGTAGTCGAGCAGGGCCCACGGCGCGTGCTCGCGCGAGCTGCCGCAGCCGAAATTGGCGCGCGTCAGCAGCACTTCGGCACCCTGGTAACGCGGCTGGTTGAGCACGAAATTCGGGTTCTTCGGACGCTGCGAATTATCCTGCCCGGGCTGGCCGACATCCATGTAGCGCCATTCGTCGAAGGCGTTCGGGCCGAAGCCGGAACGCTTGATCGACTTGAGGAACTGCTTGGGGATGATCGCGTCGGTGTCGACGTTGCTGCGATCGAGCGGCGCAACCAGCCCTTCCAAACGAACAAACTTATCCATTAATCCACCACCTTCTGCACGGCCTCGCCACCCTTTTTCAGCGTGTCGCCGACCACTTCACCGGTTTTCTGCAGGGCCCCTTCGACGGCTTCCCCACTCTTGTTCAGCGCCTTGCCAACCACCTCGCCACCCTTCTGGATCACCTCACCGGTTTTCTCGGCGCCAACCGCGACATCCTTCTTGACGCCCTCGGCCGTATTGCAGGCCACCAGCCCGAAACATACCGCGACCACCATCAGGAAACGCATCGTCATTACTCCTCAGAGAACGTCCCGCACATCGGCGAAACGACCGGCAATGGCAGCAGCAGCAGCCATCGACGGGCTGACCAGGTGGGTCCGGCCGCCCGGCCCCTGGCGACCTTCGAAATTGCGGTTCGACGTCGATGCGCAGCGTTCGCCCGGCTCCAGCCGGTCGGCATTCATCGCCAGACACATCGAACAACCCGGTTCACGCCATTCGAAACCGGCGGCGATGAACACCTTGTCGAGGCCTTCTTCCTCGGCTTGGCGCTTGACCAGCCCGGAGCCAGGCACAGCCAGCGCCAGCTTGACGTTGGCGGCGACACGCCGGCCCTTGAGCACGGCGGCAGCCTGGCGCAGGTCCTCGATCCGCGAATTGGTGCACGAGCCGATGAAGACCTTGTCGATGGCGATGTTCTGGATCGGCGTGTTCGGGTTGAGCCCCATGTACTGCAGCGCGCGTTCCATGCCTTCGCGCTTGACCGGGTCCTTTTCCTTGGCCGGATCGGGCACCACGGCATCGATGCCGACGACCATTTCCGGCGACGTGCCCCAGGTCACCTGCGGCCGAATCTCTTCGGCCTTGAGCGTGACCACGCGATCAAACTGCGCGCCCGGATCGGAATGCAGCGTGCGCCAGTAGGCAACGGCCTTGTCCCAGGTCTCACCCTTGGGCGAGAACGGCCGCCCCTTGAGGTAATTGATCGTGGTGTCGTCGACAGCGATGAAGCCCATCCGGGCGCCGCCTTCGATCGCCATGTTGCACAGTGTCATGCGGCCTTCCATCGACAGCCCGCGGATGGCGCTGCCGCCGAATTCGACGGCGTAACCGGTGCCGCCGGCCGTACCGATGGTGCCGATGATGGCCAGCGCAACATCCTTGGCGGTAACGCCCTTGCCGAGCTTGCCCTCGACGGCGATCAGCATGGTCTTCGACTTCTTCTGCACCAGGCATTGCGTCGCCAGCACGTGTTCGACCTCGGAAGTACCGATACCGTGCGCCAGACAGGCGAAGGCCCCGTGCGTCGAGGTATGCGAATCGCCGCAGACGACGGTCATGCCCGGCAGCGTGGCGCCGTTTTCCGGACCGACGACGTGCAGGATGCCCATCCGCGGGTCCTTGAACGGGAAGTAGGCGAGCGCGCCGACCTCGCGGATGTTGGCGTCCAGCGTTTCGACCTGCAGGCGGGAGATCGGGTCCTTGATCCCCTCGTCCCAGTGATCGGTCGGCGTGTTGTGATCGGGCGTCGAGACAATGGACGAAACCCGCCACGGCTTGCGGCCAGCCAGTTTCAGGCCTTCGAAAGCCTGCGGGCTGGTCACTTCATGGACGAGGTGACGATCGATATAGAGGAGTGCCGTGCCGTCCGCTTCCTGATGGACGACATGGTTCTCCCACAGCTTGTCGTAAAGTGTCTTCGACATGGGACCTGGCAGTGTGCGGTAAAGCCTTGAATTATTGCACAGGATCGGGCGTTTTTGCCGCCTGGAACGCAGTGTCGCCTGTCACCCAGCGCCAGACCAGCAGCAGACCGGCCAACGCAAACACCGATCCAAGCGAGAAAGTCCAGCCGGCCCCCCAGTCATCCCAGGTCCAGGCGCTGACCAAGGCCCCAACCAGACCGCCGGCGCCGAAGGACAAACTGGAATAGAGCGCCTGCCCGCGCCCCTGCGCCTTACCCGGAAACCACTGATTCACGGCGGCAATCGCGGCGGCATGGTAAGCGCCGAAAGTCAGGCCGTGCAGCAACTGGACGAAAATCATCGCCGCCACCGACTCGACCGCCCAGCCCATCAGCAGGAAACGCAACACGGCCGCCGCAAAACTCAGCAGCAGGATGTCGCGCAGGCTGTAGCGGCGGGCGATCCGTGCCATCAACAGAAAGACGCCGATTTCGGCGAGCACTCCGAGCGACCACAGCAGGCCGACCGCCGTCTTGGCATAACCGTGACCGCTGAGGTGGATCGAATAGAACACGTAGAACCCGCCATGCGCCGCCGACATAGCGAAACACGCGCCCATCAGCGCCAGCACCCGGGGCTGACGCAGGATGTCGCGGATCGGCGTTTCCTCGCCGGTCGCCGTATGAATCGGCGCTTCCGGCAGAACCAACGCAAAGAGCAGGATGCCGAGCAGGATGAAAGCGCACACCCAGAGCACACCGACCGGCGCCACCCAGTCGAGCAAGGCGCCGGTCCCCATGACCGCGATGATGAAACCGACCGACCCCCACAGGCGGATGTTGCCGTAGCGTCCGCGCTCCTCGCGCAGGTGATCGAAGGTCAGCGTCTCCACCAATGGCAGCGCCGCACTCCAGAACAAGGCCAGTACCGCCATCGCCACCAGCATGCCGGGCAGGCGGTCGAGCCAGAAGAAAGCGAGGAAGCCCGCCAGGCCAACCGCACCGGCCAGGCGGATGACCGCCAGACGATGACCGAAGTGATCGACCAGCCAGCCCCACAGATTGGGACCGAACAGACGCATCAACTGCATCTGCGACATCAGCAGGCCGATGTCCCAGGCCGAGAAACTCAGCGACTGGAGATACAGTCCGAAATACGGCGAAAAAGCGCCGATGAAGGCGAAATAGAAGAAGTAATAGCCCGACAGGCGCCAGTGCGGCAGGGCTTGCATACCGCGCTCCTAGCGTCGGCGCCGCCGGGCGGCGCGCAGTTCAGCCAACCGACTGCTGGCCGGCACGGAAGGCCAGCAGCATGTGATAGAGCTCGTCCTTGAGCTTGACCCGCTGTTTCTTCATGTCTTCCAGCGTGAAATCGGCAACCGGCATGTCGTGCGCTTCCAGATCCTCGACCTTGCCGGTCAGCCGGTTATAGCTGGCGAGCTGGCGCGAGAACAGGGCGTTGCCCGCCTTGAGGGCGGTGATGGCATCGGCGAACTCCGGGAATTCGCTGAGAAGATCGTGATGGTCAACCTGCATGATGCTCCCCTTCAATAGACACGGCCGGCCGCCATGGCCAGCCCGTGGAAAAGCTCAGCCCGGCAGGCGCGGCGTCGTGCACACGACGTCGCCGCACTGCGCCCGGTGGCGCAAGGCATGATCGATCAGCACCAGCGCCAGCATTGCTTCAGCAATCGGCGTCGCCCGGATGCCGACACAGGGATCGTGGCGCCCCTGCGTCGCCACCTCGACCGCGTTGCCGTCGACATCGACCGAACGGCGCGGCTGGGCAATCGACGAGGTCGGCTTGATCGCCATGTTGACGACAATCCGCTGACCGGTCGAAATGCCGCCGAGCACGCCGCCGGCGTGATTGCTGGCAAAACCCTGCGGCGTCATCTCGTCGCCGTGCTCGCTGCCCTTCTGGGCGACCGAGGCGAAACCGTCGCCAACTTCGACCCCCTTGACCGCGTTGATGCCCATCATCGCGTAGGCGATCTCGGCGTCGAGCCGGTCGAACACCGGCTCGCCCCAGCCCGGCGGCACGCCATCGGCGGTCACGGTGATCCTGGCGCCGACCGAATCAAGCGATTTACGCAACTCGTCCATGTAGCTTTCCAGCGTCGGCACGAGCGCGGCGTTGGGCGCAAAGAAGGCGTTGCCGTCAATGTCGTCGGCGCTGACGAAAGGAATCTCGATCGGCCCGAGCGCGCTCATCCAGCCGCGGATGCTGACGCCGTAGCGTTCCTTCAGCCACTTGCGGGCAATCGCTCCGGCAGCGACGCGGACCGCCGTTTCGCGCGCCGACGAACGACCGCCGCCGCGATAGTCGCGAAAGCCGTATTTCTGGGTATAGGTGTAATCGGCATGACCGGGACGGAAGGTCGTCGCGATGTTGCCGTAATCCTTGCTGCGCTGGTCCTGGTTGCGGATCAGCAGGGCAATCGGCGTGCCGGTGGTCTTGCCCTCGAACACCCCGGACAGAATTTCGACGGTATCCGGCTCGCGGCGCTGGGTCACATGCCGCGAGGTGCCCGGCTTGCGCCGGTCGAGTTCGGCCTGGATGTCGGCTTCGCTGAGCGCCAGCCCCGGTGGGCAGCCATCGACGACACAACCGATCGCCGGACCATGCGACTCGCCAAAGGAAGTCACCGTAAACAGGGTGCCGAAGGTATTGCCGGACATGAAATCACACCATATTTGAGGAGGGCGGAGTGTACCACGCCGCCCCCTTGCCACCCGCCAGCAGGACTCAGGCCGCCGTTTCTTCCGGCCAGTTCTTGATGTAGTTCTTGAGCAGCGCGTTCTCCAGACTCTGCTCCTCAAGCACGGCCTTGGCCACGTCGAGGAAGGAGATGACGCCGAGCAACTGCCCGTTATCGACAACCGGCAGGTAACGCGAGTGCTTTTCGATCATCAGCCGGCGCAGGTCGTTGGCTTCCATGTCGGGGTAGGCGGTCACCGGATTGGCCACCATGACCTCGCCCAGCGGTAAATCGGTGCCCTGACCGCCGGCCGCCTTCAAGGCCTTGAGCACCTCGCGGAAGGTCACGATACCGACCATGCGTCCTTCATCCATGACCACCAGGGAACCGACATCCAGATCGGCCATCGTTGCGATGGCCGAAGCCAGCGACTGCCCCGGTGTCGCGGTATACAGTGCGCCGCCCTTGACGCGGAGGATTTCCTTGACCTGCATTGTTCTCTCCTTGATTGCGCAGTGCGCTTTGCGTCGATCTTAGATTAAGGCGCGCGTTTCGCAAAGGACTTGCGCCAGCGCTGCCGACGGTGCGTATCGGTGATGACGGATAAAAGAAGCAAACTATCGGCGTCTTTAACAAAATTTATGGCTTTGCCACTTGCCGAACGTCATAGGCCTATATAAAATTCGTCATATGACCTAAGTAATACCTGTTTAAGACGGTCAGATACGAATACTTTTATTGCATAGGAGAGATTTCCATGACTTCCGTCAAAACCATCGAAAAAATCGACGCCCGCGAGATTCGCCGCAAGCTGGGTCTGAACCAGCAACAATTCTGGTCGGCACTGGGCGTCACCCAGAGCGGCGGCTCCCGCTACGAGAGCGGCCGCAACATGCCGAAGCCGGTTCGCGAACTGCTGCGCCTGGTTCACGTCGAGCAGATCGACATCCGCACCATCAAGCGCGATGACTGGGAAGTGGTCGAGTACCTCAAGGCCCAGGAACCGGAACTGTACAAGTCGCTGAAGAAGTCGGCGCGCAACCACGCCAAGAAGGCCGCCTGATTGATGCCCCGGCAACGGGGCACGGCAGCCGCAACGGGCCTCAGGGTGAGACGATCACCTTGAGGCCCGTTTCCTTTTCGATCTGCGCGGCGAATTGCTGCATGACAGCCGCCGGCAGGGCGCTCAGCCGCGGTGCCGCCGGCTGCATCGACGGCCGCGCCAGCCCGTACAGATGGACGCCGGCGAGTTTGCCGGCCAGCGGTTGCAACAAGCGGCAATAGGCATCGGCCGAATCTTTCGTGGGCGCCTGACCGTCGAAGGCGAACCAGCAGGTCTGCACCCAGGTGCGCACCAGACCGGCACAGATTTCAAGATTGCGCGCCGCCTTTTCCGGCGAACCGGGAATTTCATTGACCCGGGCAATCTCGTCCGCCAGCGCCCGGTCAAGCTTGAACCAAACCTCGCCGGCCAGTTCGGACAGGCGGCGCAGCCCATCCTGCACGCCCGGGCGATGAACCAGACTGCCGTTGGTGATCAGGCGCACCGGCAAGCCCGGCACCAGACGCTCGACGATGTCCCCGACCACGTCGACGGCGGCGGCAAACTCAGCCGCCGAGGTTGGCTCGCCATTGCCGGAAAAGGCGACATCGACTAGGCGACGCGCTTCGGGCGGCGCGTGACGGGACAGGTAATCACCGCCAACCGCCGCCTGCAGGAAGCCCGACAACTCGTCCGCCAGCAGATCCAGGTCGATTGGCGGCGGCCCGCCGCGGCTCAAGCCCTCGACCTGGCAATAGACACAGGCCCAGTTGCAGGCATTGTTAGGATTGAGATTGACGCCCACCGAGACCCCACCGGCACGCCGGGAAACGACCGGATAAACGTAGCGGAGGCCGGCGCTGTCGCGGCTGTGATCAACGGTGGTAAGCATGCCTGCATTGTATAATCGGGCGGTCCAACGGCGAACCCCTTGCCCATGCCCATCTCCCGCAGTCGCGCACTCGCATGACCGAACCCGCACCGGCCGGGCTCCCCGGCAGCAAACCGACGGCGCTGGTCCTGACCGGGGGCGGCGCCCGTGCCGCCTATCAGGTCGGCGTTCTGCTGGCGATCAGCAAACTGGCCGGCAAGCAGCGGCGGCGCAATCCCTTCCCGATCATCTGCGGCACCTCGGCCGGCGCCATCAATGCGGTCGGCCTGGCCTGCCAGGCCGACAACTTCGGTCGGGCGGTCACCACCCTGGCCAGTTTCTGGCGCAACATGAAGGCTGGCGACATCTACCGGACCGACCCGATCGGCGTCGGCGCCGCCGGCGCACGCTGG
>DKNF01000133.1 GCA_002470165.1 Betaproteobacteria bacterium UBA7395
GGCGTGCGCCGCCGCCAGCCGCCGTTCGAGCTCGGCCGCCTGCGCTTCGCTGGCGTCGAGCACCATGCGCAGCGCGCCGTCGAACTTGCGCACGTCGGTGTTGCGCACCATGTCGTCGCGATAACGGCTCCAGTGCACCGCCTTGGTATCGATGTTGCGCGCGAACAGCCACCAGCCGGCGGCATTCTGCAGCAGCATGCGCAGGGCGTAGCCGAATTTCGTCAGCAGACTCCGGCCATAGGTACGCACCATCGTTTCGCCGGCCAGGCTCATCGGCGAGAAGGCAAGGCGCATGCCTTCCAGACGCAGCGGATGATGCGCGCCCGGTTCGCCGAATATCTCGTGTATGGTCGCCAGCACCTGCTGGTAGGTCTGCTGGTTGCTTGCCGCGTCGGCCGAGGTGGCGACCACGATCAGCGACAACTTGACGTCGAGAAAACTCGGCACGTTCTGCCAGCGGCATTCGAAGCCCTCGAAACTGGCCTCGGCCGGCCCAGCAGCAGGATCGACCATGAGCGCGCCCTGCCCGGCCTTGACCCGCGACTCGGCCGCCTCCCAGCCGCGCCCGGACAACACCGGCAGCATCACCAGCGGCGACAAGGCGATCCGCGCCACCCGCGTCCACTGCCCCTCGGCACGCAGGTCGGCGACACGCACCAGCCCGGCACGTAGTTTCAAACCGAAGCTGTCGGCGGCCAGACGCTGGGCGCCGCGCAGGGCGACGATGGTCTGCTCGCGCAAGCTGTCCGGAATTGCGCAGGTCGCCCCGTCGCCACCGAAGATGAAGGGCAGTTCCAGGCGCCGGTCGATGTTGGCAATCGCCGCGATGCAGGCGACACCGACGGTATTGACCTTCTTGTAGGCGCCCTCGGCAATCGCCTGCGTGGAGTTGACGACATCGGCGATCACCACCCACCAGTCGTCCGGCAAATCGACGTGGGCCTGGGTATCCATCGCCGCCTCGAAACTGGGCAGCGGCGTCAGGTCGCGATAAAAACCGGTGTTGGGCATGGCGGCCTATTTCAATTCCGTGTATTTGGCCCGCGAACCGCGCGCCTTGTCCACCGGGTATTTTTCGGCGTTCTTGCGCAGTTTGCTGCGCGCGGCGGCGAGCAGGTCGATCCCCGTCTTGTCGGCGATCAACAGCAGGTAGAGCAGCACGTCGGCACACTCGTCGCGCAGGGCTTCGGCTGACACGGGATCGGCCGGCAAGGCGTCGATTTCGGCGTCGCTCTTCCATTGCGTCAGTTCAAGCAGCTCGCCGGCTTCCAGGTTGAGCGAGACGATCAACTGGCGCAGCGTGTGGAACTGGCGCCAGTCGCGGGCGTCGCGGAAAGCCAGCAGTTCTGCGGTCAGGGCATCGAGGTCGGCCAAACGTCATCCTCCGGTCGGTTCAACCGGATGATGCCACAAGCTCAGCCGTGCAGCGGCCAGAACAGCGGGATCAGCACGCTAGCCAGCGCCCAGGTGAGAAGGTTCATCGGGATGCCCATGCGCGCGAAATCGGCGAAGCGGTAATTGCCCGCGCTATAGACCAGGGTGTTGGTCTGGTAGCCGATCGGCGTGGCAAAGCTGCAACTGGCGGCGAACATCACGCCGACGACGAAGGGTCGCGGATCGACGCCGAGTTGTTCGGCAACGCCGATGACCACCGGCGTGAACAGCACGGCAATCGCGTTGTTGCTGATGAACTCGGTGGCAATCGAAGTCAGCAGGATGACCAGCGACAGCATCAACCAGGGCGACAGACCGTCGCCGAAAACCACCAGCTGTGCTGCCAGCAGGTCGGCCAGGCCGGAATTCCGCATCGCGATGCTGATCGCCAGCATGCCGAAGATCAGGATCAGGATCGGCCATTCGATGGATTTGTAGGCTTCGTCGGCGCGGATGCAGCCGGTGGCGACGACGATGGCCGCGCCGATGATCGCCAGCCCCTCGATCGGCATCACGTTGAACGCGGCCAGCAGCATGACGCCGGCGATGGTCGCCAGCGCAATCGGCGCCTTGGCCTGGCGGTTGGTCACCTGCCGGCCCTCGGTGATGGCAAACAGGTCGCCGTTGTCGCAGAAACGCTTGATCTGCGCCGGCGTGCCCTCGACCAGCAGCACGTCGCCGACCTGCAACTGGAAATCGTCGCCGATCTGCGAGAACGACGCGTCGCGCCGATGCACGGCGATCAGGTGGATGCCGTAACGGGCGAGCAGGTCGAGGTCGCGGATCGGGCGCAGCACGTAGCGCGAGGTCTGGCCGACGATGGCTTCGACCATGACCACGTCGCGCCGGCGCAGCGTCTCCAGGTCGTGCTGCCCGGCCTGCACCTGCAAACCGACCAGGTCGGTGCTGCGCAGCGCCATCATGTCGCTGCTGCGGCTATGGACGACGATGCGGTCGCCGGCCTCGATGCGCGTCGCCGGGTCCGGGTTGGCAATCTCGTCTTCACCGCGGCACAGGTTGAGCACCTGGATGACGCCGTTGGCCAGCTTGGTTTCCTTGAGCGTCTTGCCGATCAGGTGTGAATCGGCCGGCACGAACAGTTCGGTCATGAACAGCCGGTCGCCGCTGCCGGTGAATTGCTGCGTCAGCGTCTCGCGCACCGGCAGCAGGCGCTGGGCGAACAGCGCCATGAAGGCACACCCGACCAACGCCATGATGATCGCCGGCGCGCTGATCTCGAACATGGTGAACGGCGCCAGCCCGTGCGCCCGGGCAACGCCATCGACGAGGATGTTGGTCGAGGTACCGACCATGGTGATCAGGCCGCCGAGAATGGTCGCGTACGACAGCGGAATCAGCAGCCGCGACGGCGCGATATTGAAGCGCCCGGCCATGGCGATCACCGCCGGAATCATCACCATCACCACCGGCGTATTGTTGATGAACGGCGACACCAGCAAACCCACCGCCAGCAAGGCCAGCAACAAGCGGAACTCGCTCTGCCCGGCCAGGTGCCCCAGCCAGTCGCCCAGCCGGTCGACGCAGCCGGTTTTCGACAGGGCACCGCTGATGATGAACAGGCAGGCAATGGTGATCGGCGCGCTGTTGCCGAACACGCCAGTCACATCCTTGGCCGACAACAGCCCCAGCGCCAGCAGCACGGCCACCGCCAGCATGACGGCCACGTCCGGCTTCAGCCATTCGCGCACGAAGGCGGCGAACAGGCCGATCAGGACAAGGCCGACGACAGCGGCGTGCAGGTGTTCGGGCAAAGACATCAGGAGCAATCCAGGCAACAAGGCCGACAGATTAGCGCTCGCCGACTCACACAGAAAGAATGAAAAATGTTTTTAATATATTAATTGGCTATATAACACCCGGACGCACTGCGAACACTTATCATCGGCAAACCCTTCAAGGAGACAACATGCCGCTCTACCAACTCGACGACAAGATCCCGCAACTCGGCGACAACGCCTGGGTTGCCCCGAACGCCACCGTGATCGGCGACGTGCGCCTGGGCGCCAATGCCTCGGTGTGGTGGAATGCCACGCTGCGCGGCGACAACGACCCGATCCACATCGGCGCCAATACCAACATCCAGGACGGCTCGGTGCTGCATACCGACGAAGGCGTGCCGATGCACATTGGCGACAACGTCACCGTCGGCCATCTGGTCATGCTGCACGGCTGTACCGTCGGCGACGGCAGCCTGATAGGCATCGGCTCGGTGATCCTCAACCGGGCGGTGATCGGCAAGGGCTGCATCGTCGGCGCCAATACGCTGATCCCGGAAGGCAAGGTCTTCCCCGACCGCTGCCTGATCGTCGGCTCACCGGGCAAGGTGGTGCGCGAACTGTCCGAGGAAGACGCGGCGAAGCTGCTGAAATCGGCCGAGCACTACGTTGACAACGCCGCCCGCTATCGCGAGCGGGTCAAGGAAATCTAGCCGACGAATCCGGCAATCGCCGCCAGCACGGCCGCTTCCTGGTCGCGCTGCGGCGAGTGGCCGCAATTGGCGAGACACAGCAGTTGCGTGCCCGGTACTTTTTCGGCAATCACCTCGATCTGGCGCAGCGTCGCGTATTCGTCGTCCTCGCCCTGAATGGCCAGCACCGGGCAGCGGATTTCCGGCAGGCAATTCTCGATGTTCCAGTCACGGAATTCGGGCGACAGCCAGCAATCGTTCCAATCGTGGAAGACGCGTTGCGCATCGCGGTGATAGCGCGCCAGCCGCTGCGGCCAGTCACTGCTACTCCAGAACTTGCGCGCGGTACGGATGCCGGCCAGGGTTTCTTCCTCGACGAACTCGTGCGGCGCCATCACCACCAGGCCGGCCACCGCCTGCGGGAAGCTGCCGGCATGGATCAGCGCGATGCTGCCGCCGTCGCTATGGCCGACCAGCACCGGCCGGACGATGCCGAGCGCGGCCAGGAAAGCCGGCAACACCTCGCGCGCCTCGCGGTGCATGAAGTCGGGCTGGCGCGGCTGCGGATGCGGGTCCGAACTGCCGTAGCCCGGCCGCGAATAGACGACCACGCGGCAGCCGGTCGCCGCCGCCAGCTTGTCGGGAAAATCGCGCCACATGGCGACGCAGCCCAGGCCTTCGTGCAACATCACCAGCGTCGGCCGGTCGACGGCGCTGGCGGGGATGTCGCGGTATTCCAGATTCAGTCCGGCAACCAGGATATGTTTCATGCACTCAGAAGAAAATCGCGAACGATGGCAATCTGCGCATCGGACTGGAACATCGGCGCGTGGCCGACCCCGGGAATTTCAGCCAGTTGGGCGCGCGGCCCGCACTCGCCCATGCGCTGCCAGGTGTCGCGCGTGAGCAGGTCGGATTCGCCGCCGCGAATGGCCAGCGTCGGACAACTGATCGCCTGATAGAGCGACCACAGCTCGATGTCCTTGTCGGCAAAGGCGGCGCGGAAAGGCTCGGCGATGCGCGGGTCGTAGCGGAAGGCCCACCGCCCGTCGGGCCGCTGCACGACGCTGCTTTCGGTCAGGTGGTACCACTGGGCGTCGGTCAATGGGCCGAACGGCGCGCTGACTTCACGGACGTAGGCCACCGCCTCATCGATGCTCGCCCAGTCGGGATCGTTGCCGACATAGGCGGCGATCCGGCGCAGCGATTCGACGGTGACCAGTGGCCCGACATCGTTGAGCACCAGCTTGCGTACCGGCGTTCCTTCCTGCGCCGCCAGCGCCATGCCGATCAGGCCGCCCATCGAGGTACCGAGCCAATGCACGGAATCGACATTGAGCCGGGCAATCAGCGTCACCATGTCGGCCACGTACTGGGGAATGGCGTACGCCGAAGGATCGCGCAGATGCGCGCTCTGGCCGCGCCCGACGACATCCGGGCAGATCACCCGGTAATGGCCGGACAGGGCTTCGGCCAGCGCATCGAAATCGCGCCCGTTGCGGGTCAGGCCATGGACGCAGACCAGGACCCGCGGATTGTCGCGGGCGCCCCATTCGTAATACGACATCCGGTGCAGGCCCGATGGGCTGAGACATTGGACGGTTTGTTGTTTTGCTGTCATCGCGCTCCTCCTGACTGAAATGTATCACCGACCGTGCCAGTAGCGCGCAGCTTGCCGGCGCGTCGCATCGATCGTCACACCGGCCGGCGCCATCCGGATGCGCAGCGCGCCGTCGCGATCGGTACGCCATTGCCGCGCCTGCGTCGCGGCGTAGCGGGCGACGACGTCGGCACGCGGGTGACCGAAGCGGTTGCGGTAGCCAACCGAATAGATCACCTCGCCCGCCCCAACGGCTTCGACAAAAGCCGGCGTGGACGAACCGCGGGCGCCGTGATGCGGCACCAGCAGCAGGTCGGCGCGCAAGGCGGCGGCATCGCGTTCGACCATGGCGATCTCGTCGACCGCCTCGATATCGCCGGTCAACAACATGCGGCGCCCGCCGGCATCCACCGCCAGCACGCAGGACAGCGAGTTGCGCCGGGTCGTCTGCAGATAGGCCTGCGGCGCCGGATGCAGGATGCGGAAATCGACGTCGTCCCAGCGCCAGCCCTGCCCGGCCGCGCACAACTCGCCGCCCACTTCCGGGGCCGAGGACAACAGGCGATCCGCCGGCACGGCCGCCAGCAGGGAAGCCAGCCCGCCGGCATGATCGGCGTCACCGTGGGTGACCAGCACTTTGTCGAGGCGGCGCACGCCCAGCCAGCGCAGATAGGGAACGAGCACCCGCTGGCCGGCGTCGGCATCGGCGTTGTAGCGCGGCCCGGGATCGTAGACCATGGCGTGCGCGTGGGTCCGGATCACCACCGCCTGCCCCTGGCCGACGTCGAGCACGTCGATCCACGCCTCGCCCGGCGGCGGCAGTTGTGCCGGCCAGAATACCGCCGGCACCATCAGCACCAGCCCCAGCCATTTGCCCGGCACCGCGCGCGGCAGCAGGCACAGCGCCA
>DKNF01000051.1 GCA_002470165.1 Betaproteobacteria bacterium UBA7395
GCTCGTGCGCCTCGTCGATGATGATCGCCTCGTAGGCGTTCAGGTAAGGATCACTTTGCGACTCGGCCAGCAGGATGCCGTCGGTCATCAGCTTGACCCAGCTATCGGGCGTCGATTTATCGTGGAAGCGGATTTTCACGCCGACGCCGGCGCCGACCTGGGTCTTCAGCTCCTGCGCCAGTCGCGTCGCCACCGAACGGGCGGCCAGCCGCCGCGGCTGCGTGTGGCCGATCAGGCCACGCGCGCCGATGCCCAGATCGAGGCAGATCTTCGGCAACTGCGTCGTCTTGCCCGAGCCGGTCTCGCCGCAGACGATGACCACCTGGTTGCCGGCGATCAGCTTGGCGATCTCGTCGCGCCGCTCATTGACCGGCAGGTCGGGCTGGAATTCCGGCTTCGGCAGCTTGCCGCGCCGTTCGGCGACGGCGGCCTGTGACGCGGCGAGCAGCTTTTCCAGATCGCCTTGTAGTTTTAGCCGCTTGTCGCCGGCCGAGCGTGGCAGTTCGCGCTCCAAGGCCCGCAGGCGGCGGGCATCGGCGGTCAGGATGGACAGGGAAACGTCGTCGCGCGAGCCGCGCTTGTTTGAGGGGGGATGCATGGGGACGGATTATATTCGGCGCCTTGGCGTAGGCACAAAGCTGCACAGATACAAAGCCGGACTTCGCCGCTATACTTTCGGCATAAACAACTGAACAAGCCCTTCATCCATGGCCGTCATCCGCTGCAACAAATGCACCCTGCTCGCCGAGCAGGCCGACAATCTCGTCAATCAGAAAATCGCTTGTCCAAAGTGCGGGGCAAGCACACTGGTCTATCCGACGATCTATTTCATCGAGAAACTGCTCGACAAGTATTTCACCGCTCAACGCGAAGTCATCCGGCTCAGCAGCCAGGCAAGCCCGGCAACCCCACAAACAGCGCTGGCCAAGGGTAATGACGCAATAACCGGCATCGATCTGGCCAATACCGATTTTCTGGCCAGCGAACTGCAGCACGGTCCGATCTACGACTGGTTCCACAAGAAACAGATCAAGGTCCAGGCGAACATGCGCGGTGTCGACACCAGTGGTTTCTTCGACGAAATCGCCGAAATCATCGGCGGTAATCTGCCTGTACTCAAGGAAGTGCTGGAACGTATCCGCTGGTCCCAGCAGAAGGAACACGCCAGCGCAACAATCAGCCTGGACAAGAAGTCACCGGAGGATGCCAAAGCCATCTCGGCCTTCTGCCAGCAACTTTATGACTTTTCCTTCGTTGCCAAGTGCTTCCACAACAAGCCGGAAAACAATGTCCGGGTGATCCTGCAGACTGCACCGACCATCCGCAATTTCTTCAACGGTGAATGGCTGGAGTGGCATGCGCTGATGACCTGCCTGCGCTATGCCAAGGAAAGGCAGCGCCGTTTCTCATGCACGCGCGGACTGAATCTGACGCTGGCCAATGGCGACCCTTACGAAATCGACGTCTTCATGCTGATCGATGGCGACACCCCGGTCTGCATCGAATGCAAGAGCGGCGAGTTCCGCCAGAACATCGACCGTCATCTGGCCTTGAAAAAACGACTGGGGATGGACGGCCGGCAATTCGTCATGTGCATCGCCGGACTCAGCGACGAAAACGCCAAGGCTTTCTCAGCGATGTATGACTTGACCTTCGCCAACGAGCGCACGCTGGCCGAGCGGCTGACCCGGCTGTTCTGACGACCGCACCATGTCGAAACCCGGCTGGCACGCCGATTGCAAACGGGCCCGCGCCTTAGCCAAGGGCAGTCAAACAAGGAAGGAAGCTGCGTCGTGTCGGATACCCCACAAAACCCCTTGCGTGCCTATCACGCGCGGACCAAACATCGTTACGATGCTTACGCTGAAGGTCCTGGCCAGCTGGACTGGGATGCCCAGCCGGCGCCCTTCCGCCATTACCCCGGGGCGCCACGGCTTGAACTGCCGCTGACAGCCGAACGTTTTGATCGCCCTTACGGCCAGTTGCCGGAAAAACCGAAAAACCCGGTTGCTGCCGACCTCGTCAGCCTGGGGGCACTTCTCGAACTGTCTCTGGCCATTTCCGCCTGGAAAAGCTGGGGGCCTAACCGCTGGGCACTGCGCTGCAATCCCTCGTCGGGCAACCTGCATCCGGTCGAAGCCTGGGTACTGACCGGCGGACTGCCCGGCGTGGCGGACGGCGTGCATCACTACGACCCCGAGCAGCATGCGTTGGAAGGCCGGGCCTTGACCGCGCCGAGCGGCGAAGACCCCTGGCTGGCGGTCGCACTGAGCAGTGCCATGTGGCGCGAGGCGTGGAAATACGGTGAGCGCGCTTTCCGCTATTGCCAGCTCGATGTCGGCCATGCCGTCGGCGCTCTCGCCTACGCCGCAGCGCTGCTCGGCTGGGAGGCGCGGCCACGGGCAATCACCGGCGACGACCTCGGGCACTTGCTCGGCCTGGACCGCCCCGACGATTTCCCCCCTTCGCGCTACAGCTTCACCGAGACCGAGGAGGCGGAAATCCTGCTGACCCTCCACGGGCCCGGCCTGAACACCGTACCACCGGTCGCGCACTTGCGTCAGCGTCTGGCCGGCATCATCTGGCAAGGGAGTCCAAGCCGGATTGACCCATCACCAGGCTACCGCTGGCCGGTCATCGACCAGGCGGCCGCTGCCAGCCGTTTCTCGCAATCGACCGCAGAAAAACCGCACTTTTCGCCGCTACCGCCACTCGCCCCTCACCCGACATCTGCGAGCACGGCCCAGCTGATCCGGCAAAGACGCAGCGGCCAGCGCTTCAACCCGAACAGCAGCCTGCCCAGTGCCGGTTTCTACCGGATGCTCGACGCCCTGCTACCGCGCCCGCAAGCACCGTTCACCGCGCAGGAAGCCTGTCCACGCATCCACCTGCTGCTGTTTGTGCTGCGCGTCGACGATTTGTCGCCCGGTCTCTACCTGCTGCCGCGCACCCCCGCTGCCGCCAGCGATCTGCCGGCAGCCATGCGCCCCCATTTCCCCGAACTGCGCCGGGTCGAGCACGCGCCGCCGCAGCTCGGCCTGATCCAGCTCGCCGAATATGGCCTGCAAGCCTTGCAGCGCCTCGCCCGCAGCCTCTCCTGCCACCAGGACATCGCCTCGAACAGCGCGTTCTCGCTCGGCATGCTGGGTGAATTCGACGAGGCGACCCGTGACGGTTACGGCTACCGTGAATTGCTACGCGAAGCCGGTCTGGTCGGTCAGAGCCTTTACCTCGAAGCAGAAGCAGCCGGTGTACGCGGCACCGGCATTGGCTGCTTCTTCGACGACCCGGTTCACGAAGCCTGCGGCCTCGCCGGCACGCGCTGGCAAAGCGTCTATCACTTCACTGTCGGCACGCCAATCACTGACTCACGCATCGAAACCTCGCCGCCCTACCCACAACGCCGGCAGGAGCAAAAGCTTCGCTGAGGAACGCGGCCTACGACCAGATCCGCGTCGCCCCCACGGTCATCAGCCCCAGCCAGGTCGCGGTCAGCGAGCCGGCCAGGTGGATTGCGGCCAGGCCCAGGGCCAGCAGCGGCTGGTTCGACAGCAGCCGCTCGACCACTTCGGCGGAAAAGGTCGAGAAGGTCGTCATGCCCCCCAGGAAGCCGGTGATGACGAACAGTTTCAGGGCCAGCGGCAAGCCGGAATTGAGATGAAAGACACCGACGGCGATACCGACCAGATAACCGCCGGCCACGTTGGCTGCCAGCGTTCCCAGCGGCAGGGACAGGAATAGCGGATTGAGCGCCAGGCCAAGACCCCAGCGCACCCAGGCACCCAGCGCGGCACCCGCACCCACGGCAGCAAATCCGATTGCATTCATGGAGGCATTCTAGCGCGACGCCAAGCCGGGCGACACCCTGGGCGACGATAACAAAATCGAAACAAAGCTGTCACAATAGCGCCTTTTTGAAATACCGAGCATCGTCGCACCCAGAAACGATGCCATGACCTCATGGTTGCGCCCGCATCGCGGGCCAGGGAGAAATGCATGGAACTGAAGGACTTCAACGATATCGAGAAAGCCACCAAGCGTGGCCGGCGTGAGTTTTCCCGTCTTGGCATCGGCCTGCTCTTCGTCGTCTGCATCATGATCTACACGGCCCTTGGCGTCGGCGTTACCGGCACCCAGGGCATCATGCTGGTGGTAGCCGCGATGATCGGCGGCTACATGGCCATGAACATCGGCGCCAACGACGTCGCCAACAATGTCGGTCCGGCAGTCGGCTCGCGCGCCATCACGATGACCGGCGCCATCGTCATCGCCGCCATCTTTGAAGTCATGGGCGCGCTGATCGCCGGCGGCGACGTGGTATCGACCATCCGTGGCGGCATCATCAATCCGGGCGCGATCGCCGACAGCAATCGCTTCATCTGGATGATGACCGCCGCCCTGCTGGCCGGCGCCCTGTGGCTGAACTTCGCCACCGCCGTCGGCGCCCCGGTATCGACCACCCATTCCATCGTCGGCGCCGTGCTCGGCGCCGGTGTTGCCGCCGGCGGCATGGAAGCCGCCAACTGGGGCACGATGGGCAGCATTGCCGCCAGCTGGGTCATCTCACCGGTGCTCGGCGGTGCCGTTGCGGCGGGATTCCTGTTCTGGATCAAGCGTTCGATCACCTACAAGCCGGACATGGTCGAAGCCGCGAAAAAAACCGTGCCTGTCCTGATCGGCCTGATGGCATTTGCCTTCAGCACCTACCTGATCCTCAAGGGCCTGAACAAGATCTGGAAAGTCGATTTCTGGACGGCGAGCGCCATCGGCGCCGGCATCGGGCTGCTCACCTGGTTCCTCATGGGCATCTCGGTCAAGGGGCGGGCCGCCAGCCTGAGCAACAGCAAGGCCAGCATCAACTCGCTGTTCACCATGCCTCTGATCTTCGCCGCCGCGCTGCTCAGTTTTGCCCACGGCGCCAACGACGTTGCCAACGCCATCGGCCCGCTGGCTGCGATTGCCGACACCGTCGCCCACGGACAGGTTCACGGCAAGGCTGGCATTCCGCTGTGGATCATGCTGGTTGGTGCCATCGGCCTGGCCGTCGGTCTGGCACTGTACGGCCCGAAGCTGATCCGCACCGTCGGCAGCGAGATCACCGAACTCGACCAGATGCGCGCATTCTGCATCGCCATGTCGGCCGCCCTGACCGTCATCATCGCTTCGCAGATGGGTCTGCCGGTCAGCTCGACGCATATCGCGCTGGGCGGCGTCTTCGGGGTCGGCTTCCTGCGCGAATTCATCAAGAGCAACTACTCGCAGATGATCGACGAAATCAAGGAACACCATCTCGGTGCCGACAAGGAGGTTGTCGAAACCTTCCTCAACCGTTTCGCCAAGGCCAGCATCAAGGACAAGCAGGAAATGCTCGACCAGCTGAAGGCCCGTACGGCCCAGGCCGACCTGTCGAAGTACGAGCGCAAGCAGATGCGCAAGGTCTATCGCCACGAACTGGTCAAGCGCTCGGCGGCATTCAAGATCGCCGCCGCCTGGATCATCACCGTACCGGCATCGGCACTGATGGCAGCGATGATCTACTTCATGATTTTCGGTATCGTACACGCCTGATCCGGGGCCGGCGGCTGGTAAAATCGGGGCTTTGTGGCTCAACACATCGCCCCCGAACAGCACCTCATGTCAAAAGAAACTTCTGCGCCAGTCGCCGCCGCCAATTTCATCAAGAACATCGTCGAGGCCGACCTCGCGGCCGGCAAGCACGCCCAGCGGCGCTGGGCCGGCGGCCCCGGCCTTGCTGCCGATCACGCCGCAGCGCCACTCGACCCGGCGAAGATCCGTACCCGTTTCCCGCCCGAACCGAACGGCTACCTGCACTTCGGTCACGCCAAGTCGATCCTGCTCAACTTCGGCCTCGCCCGCGAATTCGGCGGCCGCTGCCACATGCGCTTCGACGACACCAACCCGGAGAAGGAAGAGCAGGAATACGTCGATTCCATCCTCGACGCCGTCAAATGGCTGGGCTGCTCGTGGGCTGACGACGCCGAGGACAACCTCTACTACGCGTCGAACTACTTCGACTGGATGGTCCAGTTCGCCGAATACCTGATCTCCGCCGGCCACGCCTATGTCGACAGCCAGTCGGCCGAGGAAATGCGCGCCAACCGCGGCACGCTGACCCAGGCCGGCAAGGATTCGCCGTTCCGCAACCGCTCGGTCGCCGACAACATGGACCTGTTCAAGCGCATGCAGGCCGGCGAGTTCGCCGACGGCGCCCACATCCTGCGCGCCAAGATCGACATGGCCTCGGCCAACATCAACCTGCGCGACCCGGCCATCTACCGCATCCGCCACGCCACCCACCACAACACCGGCGACAAGTGGTGCGTGTACCCGATGTACACCTTCGCCCACCCGATCGAAGACGCGCTCGAGTGCATCACCCACTCGATCTGCACGCTCGAATTCGAGGACCAGCGCCCGTTCTACGACTGGCTGCTCGAGCGCCTGGCCGAGGGCGGCCTGCTGCAACGGCCGCTGCCGCAGCAGATCGAATTCTCGCGCCTGAATCTGACCTACGTCGTCCTGTCCAAGCGCAAGCTGATCCAGC
>DKNF01000164.1 GCA_002470165.1 Betaproteobacteria bacterium UBA7395
GCGATGTTCGAGTTGCTCTATTCGTCCGGCCTGCGTCTGGCCGAGCTGGTCGGTCTCGACCGCGACGCGCTCGACGGCATCCTGCATGAAGGCGAGGTCCGCGTTCTCGGCAAGCGCAGCAAGCCGCGTCTGATCCCCGTCGGCGCTCAGGCGCGGCGAGCCCTGGTGGCCTGGGCGGCGGTCCGCGACGAACTGGCGGCGGCCGATGAGCCGGCGTTATTCGTCAATCGGCGCGGTCGGCGCATCAGTCCGCGTTCGGTCGAACTGCGGCTGGCGCAACGCGCGCTCCGGTTGGGTTTGCCGCAGCACGTCCATCCGCACATGCTGCGCCATTCATTCGCCTCGCACGTGCTGCAGTCCTCGGGCGATCTGCGCGCGGTCCAGGAGATGCTCGGCCATGCCAGCATCGCCTCGACCCAGGTCTATACTCATCTCGACTTCCAGCACCTGGCCAGCGTTTACGACAAGGCGCACCCGCGCGCGAAACGTTGAGGCGTGATGGCCGGCGGCGAAAACGGCCAAAAAATCAAGTGGTAATTGACCATCGGCGCGTCAACCCGGCATAATGCGCGTCTTTCAAAATTTCGCCGAAATCCGGAGTCATCCATGGCCATCAACCGTACCCGCCGCAACATCCTGGAACGCCGCTGTGTTTCCAAGTCCGTCAAGCGCCTGTTCAAGGGCGACGGCAAGACGACGTTCAAGACCATGTACGCCGTCGAGTGCCATCAGCGCAACCGCAAGCCGCTGGGCAACTAAGCCGCATCAAGCATTTCCGGCCCCGGTTATCGCAAGGTAACCGGGGCTTCTTGCATTTACCGGTCGAGAAAGTGATATGGCCCAGTTGATCCTGATGCCCGGCAAGGAACGGTCGGCGATGAAGCAGCGCCACCCCTGGCTGTTTGCCGGTTCGGTCGGCCGCCTTGAAGGGCGTGCCCGTCCCGGCGACACCGTCGAGGTGCTGGCCGACAACCTGCGTCCGCTCGGGCGCGCCGCCTACAGTCCGCAGTCGCAGATCCGCGCTCGTTTCTGGACCTTCGATGCCGACGAGTCGGTCGACGATGCCTTCTTCAAGCGCCGCATCGCCGTCGCCGTCGCCCGCCGCGATGCACTGCCGGAGTTGCGCGGCCAGGACGGCGTGCGCCTGATTCATGCCGAATCGGACGGTCTGCCCGGCGTCATCGCCGATCGCTACGGCGATACCGTCGTCGTCCAGCTGACCTCGGCCGGTGCCGACAAATGGCGCAAGGCCATCGTCGCCGGCCTGGTCAAGGCCACCGGCTGCGCCCGCGTCTACGAACGCTCGGATTCGGAAGTGCGCGCCCTCGAAGGGCTGGAGCCGACTACCGGCTGGTTGCACGGCGAGGCACCGGGCGAGCCGCTGTCGATCACGGAAAACGGCGTGCGCCTGGCGGTCGATATCGCCGGCGGGCACAAGACCGGCTTCTACCTCGATCAGCGCGAGAACCGCCGCCTGCTCGGCGAGCTGGCGGCCGGCAAGGATATCCTCAACTGCTTCTGCTACACCGGGGGGTTCTCGCTGCAGGCGCTGGCCGGCGGCGCCGCGAGCGTGCTGTCGATCGACTCGTCCGGCCCGGCGCTGGCGCAGGCCCGCGCCAACCTGGCGCTCAATCCGCAACTGCCGGCCGAACGCGCCGAATGGCAGGAAGCCGATGTCTTCCAGGCCTTGCGCGACTTCCGCCAGGCCGGCCGCAAGTTCGACCTGATCGTCCTCGACCCGCCCAAGTTCGCCCCGTCGGCGGCCCATGCCGAACGCGCCGCCCGTGCCTACAAGGACATCAATGTCCTCGGCTGCCGCCTGCTGCGTCCGGGCGGCATGCTGATGACTTACTCCTGTTCCGGCGGGATTGGCCTCGAACTGTTCCAGAAGATCGTCGCCGGCGCCGCGCACGATGCCGGGCGCGATGCACGCATCGTCCGCCGGCTGGCCGGCGCGGCCGATCATCCGGTGGCGTTGAACTTTCCCGAAGGGGAGTATCTAAAGGGCTTGCTGGTCCAGGTCGATTGAAAGTGCGATGACATTTTCCTAGCCGCTGCCGTTGCCATAAATGGGCGGTGCGTGCTAAAACAGGCGTTCAGCGTGTGGAGTGGTCATGGTTTTCTCCTTCTTCAAGAAGCAGCCGCAAAAAATGCCGGAACGGACGGCGGCACGCCCGCGCGCGCCTTTGCCGGAAATGAAGCTGAACCCGCCGGTTGAAGAAGCGCCTGTTTCCTTGGAACCCTTGCCCGATCTCGAATTCAGCGTTGACAAGCCGGCACCGGCACCGGCAGTGGCCGGGTCAGCACCGGCCAAGCCGGTTGCTGCTGCCGTACCGCAACGCAAGATCGATGTCGCCATGGCTATCGATGACTTCGACAACGATTTCACCGAGTCGAGCGTCATGGCAATCGATGTCGAGCACGACGTCGATCCCTTGCAGGCCGATGTCGAGCAGGTTGCGGTACTGTTTGCCAACGGTCAGGATGACGCGGCGCGCAGCATTCTCGAAAGCCTGTTGCGGGCCTATCCCGGAGATGAGGGAATACGCCTGTGGCGCTTGCTTTTCGATCTGCTGCAGATTCTTGGCGATCGGGCGGCTTTCGATCGCTACGGACTCGAGTTTGCCGAGCGCTTTGAATTGTCACCGCCGGCCTGGCGGGCGGAGCAATGCCTTCAGGCATTGCCGGCGGAGGGCGGGCAGGCGTTTGCCCTGCAGGGTGTGTTGACCGCCGACGATTGTCGTCAGGTCCAGCAATTGACCCAGTTGCTGGCGCAAGCCGGGGAGTTGCGCCTCGATTTCAGCCGCCTGGCCGGGTGCGACGATCTGGTGGCAGGCATGCTGGCCGAGGCACTGATCGACGCCCGGCGTCGCGGCAAGGCGCTGGCATTGACCGGTGCCGATGCCTTGATCAAGCGCCTGGACGAACGTCTGAAGGTCGGCGACGCGGCGCATGAACCGTCCTGGCGCCTGTTGCTCGAATTGCTGCAGCGTCATGGAACGCAGGAGCATTTTGAAGAGCGGGCAGTCGATTATGCGGTGACTTTCGAGCTGTCGCCGCCGTCCTGGGAGCCGCAGCGGGTCGCCGGCAAGAACAAGCCGACGAAGGCGGAGGCCGAGACGGCTCGCGGGGCCGAGATCCATTACCTGAGCGGCGACCTGAAAAGCGAGCGTTTCGAGGACATGCTCCCGCTGCTGGAAGGCAGCGACCAGCCGGTCATCGATTTTTCCTGCGTACGTCGGGTCGATTTTTATTCCGCCGGGCAACTGGTCAACCGGTTGGCACCGTTCAAGGCGGCCGGCAAGGAAATCGTCATCCGCAGCCCGAACCATCTGGTCGCCGAGTTGATGGCCGTGGTCGGCCTGAACAAGCAGGCGCGCATCATCGTTCCCAAGTCTTAAAAGGGTTTTCCATGGAGCAATATCACGGCACGACGATCCTGTCGGTGCGCCGGGGCAATGTCGTCACGATGGGCGGCGACGGTCAGGTGACCCTGGGTAACATCGTCATCAAGGGGACGGCGAAGAAGGTACGCCGGCTGTATCAGGGCAAGATTCTCGCTGGTTTCGCCGGCGGTACCGCCGATGCCTTCACGCTGTTCGAACGTTTCGAGGCCAAACTGGAAAAGCATCAGGGGCATCTGGTGCGTTCAGCGGTCGAACTGGCCAAGGACTGGCGTACCGACCGCGCGCTGCGGCGCCTGGAAGCCATGCTGTCGGTCGCCGACCGTGAATCGTCGCTGGTCATTACCGGCAACGGTGATGTGCTCGAGCCCGAATACGGCATCGTCGCCATTGGTTCCGGTGGCGCCTACGCGCAGAGCGCGGCGCGCGCCTTGCTGGAAAACACCGAACTGAGCCCGCTGGAGATCGTCACCAAGTCGCTCGAGATCGCCGGCGACCTGTGCATCTACACCAATCGCAACTTCACGCTGGAGACGCTGGAATGAGTGGCGCCACGATGACCCCGAAGGAGATCGTCTCCGAACTCGACAAGCACATCGTCGGCCAGAATGCGGCCAAGAAGGCGGTGGCCATCGCCTTGCGCAACCGCTGGCGGCGCGCCCAGGTGGCCGAGCCGCTGCGCCAGGAAATCACGCCGAAGAACATCCTGATGATCGGCCCGACCGGTGTCGGCAAGACCGAGATCGCTCGTCGCCTGGCACGCCTGGCCGATGCGCCTTTCATCAAGGTCGAGGCGACCAAATTTACCGAGGTCGGCTACGTCGGCCGGGATGTCGAGACGATCATCCGCGATCTGGTCGACATGGCGATCAAGGGGCACCGCGAACGGGCCATGAAAGCCAACCGCGGTCGAGCCGAGGATGCCGCCGAGGAGCGCATCCTCGACGTACTGCTGCCGCCGGCCCGCAGCCCCGGCTTCTACGCCGAGGACTCGGCGGCGAACAGCGATAACGCGACGCGCCAGAAATTCCGCAAGAAATTGCGCGAGGGCGAACTCGACGACAAGGAAATCGACATCGAGCTGGCCGCGCCGGCAATGCAGGCCGAAATCTTCGCGCCGCCGGGCATGGAGGAACTGACCCAGCAGATTCAGGGCATGTTCCAGAACATGGGTAGCGGCAAGAAAAAATCGCGCAAGTTGAAGATCAGCGAGGCGTTCAAGCTGCTGACCGACGAGGAGGCGGCGAAACTGGTCAACGACGAGGAAATCAAGCTGGCCGCCGTCAAGGCGGTCGAGCAGAACGGCATCGTTTTCATCGACGAGATCGACAAGGTGGCCAGCCGTTCCGACATGCAGGGGGCCGACGTGTCGCGCCAGGGCGTGCAGCGCGACCTGCTGCCGCTGGTCGAGGGTACGACCGTGTCGACCAAGTACGGCATGATCAAGACCGACCATATCCTGTTCATCGCCTCCGGCGCCTTCCACCTGTCCAAGCCGTCCGACCTGATTCCCGAACTGCAGGGCCGTTTCCCGATCCGCGTCGAGCTCGAATCGCTGTCGGTAGCCGATTTCGAATGCATCCTGACCCAGACCGATGCCTGCCTGACCAAGCAGTACCAGGCACTGCTGGCGACTGAGGGCGTCAGCGTCGATTTCGCCGCGGACGGCATCCGGCGCATGGCCGAGATTGCCTTCCAGGTGAATGAGAAGACCGAAAACATCGGCGCCCGGCGGCTGCACACAGTGATGGAAAAGCTGCTTGAGGAAGTTTCCTTCGAGGCCGGCAAGATCGGGCTGGAAAGGGTCGCGGTCGATGCCACCTACGTCAATGAAAAGCTCGGCGAAGTGGCGGCCGACGAAGACCTGTCGCGTTACGTCCTGTAAGCGTATTTCCCGATGTGCGGGCGGCGGCGTTGCCCGCACAACCCGCTTCCCCATCCTTTGCTGAGGCCGAACCGTGGACGAAAGCAGCCTGACCTTCCGCCTGTTGGCCATCCTCTTTCCGATCTTCGGCATCGTCGCCGCCGGCTATTTTTACGGCCGCAAGCACAAGCCGGAGATGGCGGTGGCCAACCGGCTGAACATGGATGTCTTCGTGCCGGCGCTGGTGTTTGCCGCGATGGCCGGCAAGTCCTTCGATCTCGCCGCTTATGCGCCGCTGGCACTTGGCGGCTTCATCGTGCTTGCCGTATGCGGCCTGCTCGCCTGGCCGATTGCCAGGCTCTGCGGCGTGCAGCCGAAGACGCTGGCGCCGCCGATGATGTTCAACAACTCAGGCAACATTGGCCTGCCGCTGGCCGTGCTTGCCTGGGGCGAAGCGGCGCTGCCGGCGGCGGTGATCCTGTTCATGGTCGAGAACACTCTGCATTTTTCCTTCGGTGCCAGGCTGCTCGACCCGAAAACGCGCATCCTGATGCTCTGGCGCATCCCGGTGGTGTTCGCCGCCATCGCCGGCCTCGCCGTGGCGGTGTTGAAGATTCCCGTCTGGCAACCGCTGGTCATTGCCATCAAGATGCTCGGCGACGTCTCGGTGCCGCTGCTGCTGTTCTCGCTCGGTGTCCGGATGACCGACGTCTCGTTCGGCGAGTGGAAACTGTCGGTGGGCAGCGCACTGCTGCGGCCGCTGGCCGGCATGGTGGTCGCCTATGGGGTGATCCAGCTGCTCGGCCTGGAAGGGCGTGATGCAGCGATGCTGCTGGTGTTCGGGGCATTGCCGCCGGCCGTGCTCAACTTCCTGTTTGCCGAGCGTTACAAGCAGGAGCCGCAGCGGGTGGCGTCGATCGTGCTGGTCGGTAACCTGGCGGCGTTAATTTTCCTGCCGCTGGCCTTGGCAATGGTGCTTGTGTAAGCTGGCTCAGAAACAAACCGGGGCGCCGGATTCCAGCGCCCGGTTATTTTCCCGGTGTTATTCAGCGCAGGCCGGATCGTCCGGGTTGGCGACGCAGTAATCGACATCCTCAGCCACGCAGTCCCAATGATTGCGATGACCGGAAGCCTTGTTTCCCGGTGCTTCGATATGGCCGTTGCCTTTACACCAGCCGGTGTGCTTGCCGTTGTCGCGAGCCTTGAAATCGAAGCCGCCGTTGCTGCTTACTGTGCTGGGATTCACGCCCTGCTTGGCGGCGACGGAAGACGGGCTGCTGGCATGAGCCAGCGGGGCTGCGCAAAGCAAGGCAGCGAGAAGGTAGTTGTGAGTTTTCATGGCTTTCTCCGTGGGTGGCCGATTAAACAGCGCTTCTAGTTGTAGCTTAGGCAGTCTCTGCCGCAAATGCGTAAATTTTTGTAATTGGCTACTGGCGACCCACCTGGCCGAGTCGTCGCCGGTCGCGTTTGGTCGGTCGGCCGTGGATGTCGGCGGCCGGCTCGTGGGTGAATTTTCGGCGTAATTGCTCGGCTTCACGCGCAGCGATGCTGTCTGGCGTTTCTTCATAGAGCAGGCGTGCTTCGCTGGCTGGGCCACGTTTTTCCGACAGGCCGAGGACGGTAACCTGCCAGCGCGACTCGCCGTTCGATACGTCGAGCCGATCGCCAACCTTGACCTCACGCGCCGGCTTGGCTGGCGCGCCGTTCAGCTTGACCTTGCCACCGCCAACCGCATCGGTGGCCAGGCTGCGCGTCTTGAAGAAACGCGCGGCCCACAGCCACTTGTCGATGCGTACGCCGTTCACTGCGGCAGGAGGGACTCGCCGGCGTAAAGCTGTTCGACGGTCTCGCGCTGGCGGATGACGTGTACCTGATCGCCGTCGGCCATGACTTCTACGGCGCGTGGGCGGGTGTTGTAGTTCGAGGCCATGGCCATGCCGTAGGCGCCGGCCGACATCACGGCGAGCAGGTCGCCCGGCTGGATGTTCAGCGGCCGCGACTGGCCGAGAAAGTCGCCGGTTTCGCAGACCGGGCCGACGACGTCGTAGTCGCGCGTGGCACCTGCCCGCGGCACGACCGGATCGATGTCGTGCCAGGCTTCGTAGAGCGCCGGGCGCATCAGGTCGTTCATCGCCGCGTCGATGATGGCGAAATCCTTGGCTTCGCCATGCTTGAGGAACTCCACGCGGGTTAGCAGCAGCCCGGCATTGCCGACCAGGCGGCGGCCCGGTTCGAGCACCACTTGCAGGCCACGGCCCTGCAGTTTGTCGAGCAGCGGATTCAGGTAGGCTGCGACGGTCGGCTGCACCTGATCGGCGCGGTACTTGATGCCGAGGCCGCCGCCGAGGTCGATGTGATGAATGTGTATGCCTTCTGCCGCCAATTGGTCGATCAACGCCAGGATGCGGTCGAGCGCTTCGGCAAACGGCGACGGATCAAGCAGTTGCGAGCCGATGTGGCAGTCGATGCCGGCGACGGCAATGTTCGGCAGCGCAGCGGCGCGGCGGTAGAGCGCCAGCGCGTCGTCGTAGGCGACGCCGAACTTGGCTTCCTTGAGGCCGGTCGAGATGTAGGGGTGGGTCTTCGGATCGACGTTTGGATTGACGCGCAGGCTGACCGGCGCCTTCTTGCCGAGTTGGCCGGCCACTTCGTTGAGGCGCTCGATTTCCGGGATCGATTCGATATTGAAGCAGAAGATGCCGGCTTCGAGCGCCAGCTTCATTTCTGCAGCCGTCTTGCCGACGCCGGAGAAGACGATCTTTTTCGGATCGGCGCCGGCAGCCAGTACGCGCTGCAGTTCACCGCCGGAAACGATGTCGAAGCCGGCGCCGAGGCGGGCAAACAGGTTCAGGATGGCAAGATTGGAGTTGGCCTTGACGGCGTAGCAGACGAGCGCGCCGGCACCGGCCGGATGCGCGCCGAGGACGTCGTGGAATTCCTTCAGCGATTCGCTCAGGGCGGCACGCGAATAGACGTAGGCCGGCGTGCCGAATTGTTCGGCGATGGTCGGCAGGGCGACGGATTCGGCGTGCAGGACGCCGTTCTTGAGAGCAAAGTGGGTCATCGGGCGGGGCTGCGTTGAGCCGTGCTACCATCTGTCGCACCGCCCTTGGGCGGCAATTCGAGCGGGCCTTTCATGCCGCAGGCGGCAAGGCTCAGGATGATCAGTACGGCGGCGATTCTGGACATGTTTGGGTCGCGGTCGGCGAAGTTGGGGATGTTAGCACACCATGGATGACAGCGAATTCAATGTCCGGGCCGAGCAGGCCATGAACAGGATCGAGGCTGCGCTGGAGGCAAGTTCGGCCGATATCGATTTTGAGCTGGCGAGCGGAGGTGTCCTGGAAATCGAATTTGCCGACAGCAGCAAGATCATCGTCAACCGGCATGCGGTGGCTCGGGAGATCTGGGTTGCGGCACGCAGTGGCGGTTTTCACTTTCGCTGGAACGGTCAGGCGTGGTGCGATACCCGCGACGGAGTCGAACTGATGGCACGGTTGTCCCTGCTCGCCAGCCAGCAGGCCGGCGAGCCGGTCGAACTTGAGTGATCAGTTGTTACCCATGAGGTGACGCAATTCGGCCGGCCAGCCTTCAGGTGGCGGCACGACCGGCGCGGTGCCGGAAGGTTTCTGGGTTTCCGTTGCGTTTGCTGCGGGCAGGTTTTCCGAGTAAACGTGACTCGAGGATGAGCCATCTTCGTTATTCACCACGCTCAGCCCATTTGGCATGAGCGGAAGCTGTTCCGGAACCTTTCTCAAGGCGGTATTCATGTAGCCGATCCAGATCGGCAGCGCAGCGACACCGCCGGTTTCACGGTTGCCGAGTTTTTTCGGCTGGTCGAAACCGACCCAGGCGCAGCCGGCAACGGTCATCTGGTAGCCGCAGAACCAGGCGTCGACGTACTCGTTGGTGGTGCCTGTCTTGCCGGCGAGATCGCGTCGTTTCAGCTGGTTCGATGCGCGGGCGGCGGTGCCGTAGATGGTGACGTCGCGCATCATCGAGTCGGTCAGGTAGGCATTGCGCGCATCGATGGCGCGTATCGATTCGTCGCCAGCCTGCAGGGGGGTGGCCATGGCGACGACCCGATCCTTCTCGTCACGGATTTCGCGCACGACATAAGGCGTCACGCGATAGCCGCCGTTGGCGAAGACGGCGTAGCCTGAAACCATTTGCCAGGGGGTGACCGAGCCGGCGCCGAGGGCCATGGTCAGGTAGGGGGGGTGCTTGTCTGCGTCGAAGCCGAAACGGGTGACGTAATCCTGCGCGTATTGAGGGCTGATCGCTTGCAGCAGTCGTATCGACACCATGTTCTTCGATTTGGCCAACGCCGCGCGCATGGTCATCGGTCCTTCGTACTTGCCGTCGTAGTTCTTCGGCGCCCAGGCCTGTGAGCCCGTTTCTCCTGCCGAGATCATGATGGGTTCGTCCTCGATCATGCTGCCCGGGTGAAAGCCCTTTTCCAGTGCTGCCGAGTAGATGAAGGGCTTGAAGCTGGAGCCGGGTTGTCGCCAGGCCTGGGTGACGTGGTTGAACTTGTTGCGGTTGAAATCGAAGCCGCCGACCAGGGCGCGGATGGCACCATCGCCCGGTTCGATCGCGACAAACGCGGACTCGACTTCCGGTAACTGGCTGATCTGCCAGTGACCTTTGGCATCCTTGATTACCCGGATGATGGCACCACGCACAATGCGCTTCTTCGGCGGCGCCTTGTCGCTGAGCATGCGCGCGGCGAACTTGACGGACTCGCCGTTCAGGGTGATCGTCTCGCCACCCTTGACGTACGCGCGGATGCTGTTGGGGTCTGCGTTCAGGACCAGCGCCGGGCGAAGGTCGCCGGCGTCGCTGATGTCCTGCAGCAGGACGTCGATGTCCTCATCCTGTTCGGAGGAGATGTTCGTCATGTCCACTTGCGTTTCGACGCCCCGGTAACCGTTACGCCGGTCGTAGGCGAGCACGCCTTCGCGCAGCGCGCGATAGGCGGCCTCCTGTTCGTCACGGATCAGGGTCGTGTAGACCTTCATGCCGCGGGTGTATACGTCCTCGGGGAAGCGTTCGGCGGCGATCTGGCGAGCCATTTCAGCGACGAATTCGGCATTGACGGCGTATTCGGAGAGCTCGCGCTTGATGATCAAGGGCTCCTTGAGGGCGAGTTCGTGCTGCGCCTCGGTGATGTAGGAAAGTTCGAGCATTCGCCGCAGTACATATTCCTGGCGGATTCTGGCGCGCCTTGGGTTGGCAATCGGGTTGTAAGCCGAAGGGGCCTTGGGCAGGCCGGCGAGCATCGCCGCTTCGGCGATCGAAATGCTTTGCAGCGGTTTGCCGAAATAAATCTGAGCGGCAGCACCGAAGCCGTAAGCCCGCTGTCCCAGGAAGATCTGGTTGATGTACAGCTCGAGAATCTGATCCTTGCTGAGATTGCTCTCGATTTTCAACGACAGCAGGGCTTCATACAGTTTCCGCGTGTAGGTTTTTTCTGTAGTCAGGAAGAAATTCCGGGCAACCTGCTGAGTGATCGTCGATGCGCCCTGCTTTTTTCCGCCACTCAGCAGATTTGAGCTTGCGGCGCGAATGATACCGGTATAATCAATGCCGATGTGCTGATAGAATCTGTCGTCTTCGGCCGCCAGAATGGCTTGTTTCAGGATATCCGGAACATCGCCGATGGCCACGACGGCGCGACGCTCTTCGCCAAACTCTCCGATCAGGTGGCCGTCTGCCGTGTATACCCGCAGGGGGATTTTGGGGCGATAGTCCGTGAGCGCCTCAAGGGAAGGCAGATTCGGGTAGGCCAGCGCAATTATGATGGCGGCAACAGCCACGGCAATGGCGATGAGCCCGGTGATGGCAAGTAGCGGGTAGGCGAGCAGTCGAAGCAAAGGGGGCATTGGCGCAGGGGGTGTGGCAAGGGTGTTCGCATTATACGCTGTGGCAATTCACCGGGTATAAAAGTGCTTTACACTGTGAGGGCTTGTTGCTAGCATCTGAAGTGAATTATTGGTTCTTCTTCTAAGATCGTAATCTGTAAGGACTTTTCTGGGGGTGTGGTGGGCTTCGATATCTCCGCTCTGCTGAATCCGAAGGCGCGCCCTTTGCTCGGGCTCGATATCAGTTCGTCGGCTGTCAAGCTGGTGGAACTGACCGCCAACGGAAAGGAAGGGTATCGCGTTGAGCGCTACGCCATTGAGGTGTTGCCCAAGGATGCGGTATCGGACGGCAATATTGCCAATCTTGAGGCTGTGGTCGATGTCGTCAAGCGAGCCTGGAAGCGCCTGGGAACCTCGACGCGCAACGTGGCGATGGCACTGCCTGCCTCCGCGGTCATCACCAAGAAGATCATAGTTCCGGCCGGTTTGCGGGAGGAAGACCTCGAGGTGCAGGTCGAAACTGAAGCAAATCAATATATTCCGTTCTCCATCGATGACGTTAATCTCGACTACCAAGTGCTTGGTCCGGCGCCGGCCGTGCCGGATGAGGTCGAGGTGCTGATCGCCGCTTCCAAGAAGGAGCGTGTCGAGGACCGAGTGGCGGTTGCCGAAGCAGCCGGCTTGAAAGCCGTGGTTGTCGATGTCGAGTCCTACGCAACATTGGCTGCGTTCGAATTGATTGAGCGACAGTTGCCGGAAGGCGGGCGGAATCAGGTCGTGGCCCTGATCGATGCCGGCGCGAATTTGATGAACCTTACCGTCATGCGCAACGGTGTGCAGGTATATGCCCGGGAACAGGCCTTCGGCGGAAGTCAGCTGACGCTGGATATTTCCCGTCATTACGGCATGTCCATCGAGGATGCCGAAGCGGCAAAGCGCTCGGGAAATCTGCCCGAAGGGTACGAAGCCGAGTTGTTGAACCCCTTCATGGAAAACCTGGCGCTGGAAGTCTCACGGGCGCTGCAATTCTTCTTTACATCGACCCAGTTCAACCAGGTGGATCACATCGTCCTGGCCGGAGGCTGTGCCGTCATCCCGGGTATCGACGAGGTCGTGGCCACGCGTACGCAATTCAATACGCTGGTTGCCAATCCTTTTGCCAACATGCTTCTGTCGGACCGGGTCAGGGCGCGCAGCCTGCTTGCCGATTCGTCTTCGCTGATGGTTGCGTGTGGCTTGGCGTTGCGGAGGTTTGATCCAGCATGATACGCATCAACCTGTTACCGCATCGGGAAGAGGCGCGTAAAGCCAGGCGCGAGCAGTTCTACGTCCTTTCCGGTTTGATCAGTGTCCTGGCAATTGTCGTGATTTTTGCCGTTTATTCCCTGATTGATGCCCAAATTGAAGCGCAAGGCAGGAAGAACGACTTTCTGAAGCAGGAGATTGCCCTGCTCGACAAGCAGTTGGAGCAGATCAAGCGGCTTCGGGAACAAACCCAGGCCCTGCTGGCGCGCAAACAAGTCATCGAAGATCTGCAGCGTGATCGTGGAGAAACGGTCTATTTGCTCAGCGAATTGGTCCGTCAGGTACCTGAGGGGGTCTATCTGAAGTCATTGAAGCAGGAAGGCGTCAATGTCAATGTGACCGGTTACGCCCAGTCGAATGCCCGGGTTTCTGCCTTGATGCGTAACATCGAAGGGTCGTCATGGATGGAGAACCCGCGTCTGATCGAAACCAAGGCAGTGGTACTCAATGGGCGCCGGGTTAACGAATTCGGGATGGACTTCACCTTGAGCCGCGCGGCGGTCGAGGAGAAATTGCAATGAAATCCAAGTCGCTCGCTCTGCCCGAAAAGCTGCGCCAGGTCGACTTTCAGGCGGCGCTGGAAGATTTTCGTCATTTGAATCCGAACGATCCAGGGGCGTGGCCGCTGGTTCCCAAGGTGACGATACTGATCGGTCTGTTCTTTGCCTTGCTGCTGGCCGGTTGGTGGTTCGTCTGGAGCGATCAGTTGAATACCCTGGAAACCCGAGAGAACGAGGAACTGACGCTCAAGGACCAGTTCCTGCTGAAGAAGCGGCAGGCGGTGAATCTCGATCTCTATACCCAGCAACTTGCGGAGATCGATCGTTCCTTCGGTGCTTTGCTGAAGCAATTGCCGAACAAGTCTGAAGTTGAGGCCTTGTTGATCGAAGTGAACCAGGCGGGTCTGGGGCGGGGCTTGCAGTTCGAGTTGTTCCGGCCGGGCACGGAAGTGGCTAAGGATTTTTACGCCGAGTTACCGGTGACGGTCAAGATCAACGGCTCGTATCATGACATCGGTGCATTTGCAGCGGATATCGCCAAATTGCCGCGCATCGTGACGCTGAACGGCATATCGGTGACGCCGCTGAAGGGCGGTGATCTGACACTGGATGCGACGGTGAAGACGTTCCGTTATCTCGATGAGAGCGAAATTGCTCAGCAAAAAGGGCCTGAAAAGGCAGCGGGATCAGACAAAAAGGCTCGACCGGCACAAGGAGGTGGAAAGTGAGACTTCCGCTTCTGGCATCCGTATGTCTGTTGCTTGTGGCCTGTTCTGGTGGCGATCACGAGGACTTGCGGCAGTGGATGGACGAGAATACCCGGGATCTGCGCGGTCGGGTGACCCCGATTCCGGAAGTCACGCCGTATGAGCCGGTACCTTACGAAGTGAATGATCTGGTTGCCCCGTTTACGGCCAGCAAGATCGAGCCTGATTCCAAATTCCGCCAGGGGGCCGGCAAGGGGGGGCAATTCCAGCCTGATTTCGAGGCCCGGGAGTTGCGTAATAGCGTGTTGGAAAAATACCCTCTGGAATCGCTGTCGATGATCGGTCACATGGTCATCAATAATCGCCCGATAGCGGTCATCAAGTACGAGGATAACGTCAGGCAGGTTAAGGTCGGCGACTATTTGGGGCTGGATTTCGGCATGGTGACCGAAATTGCCGAAAACGAACTGAAATTGCGGGAATTGATTCAGGATTCTGCCGGGGAATGGAGCGAGCGCCAGAGTTCGCTGTACCTGCAGACCACGGAGGGGAGCGGTAAATGAAATTGTTCAACTACGCAGTGGCGATTGCGGCGACCTGCCTTGTGGCGGCCTCTCCGGTCCGGGCGGAAAAACCGGCGGCAAATGCGATAGAGGCGGTCAATGTCGCCCAGCAGGGTAATGAAACAGCGGTGAAGATTGATCTGCGCGAAGCGCTGGCGACACCTCCGGCCGGGTTTGCCGTGGCCAATCCGGCGCGGATCGCGTTCGATTTTCCATCCACCGCAAACGCACTGGGTAAAACCACGCAGGTATTGAACGAGGGGGATTTGCGTAGCGTCAACGTCGTTCAGGTCGCTGATCGCACTCGCCTGGTGCTCAATCTTGTGCGCAACATGAATTACCGCACCCGCATCGACGGTAAATCCCTTTATGTCACCCTCTCGCCCATTGAGCGGCTAAGCGATACGGTTGCCGAGCGTACGGTTCGTTTTGCCGAGGAAAGCGTCATTGGTGCTCGCCATGCTGTCCGTGACGTGATGTTCCGTCGGGGGCGGGACGGCGAAGGCCGAGTCCTGGTCGATCTGAGCGATGCCGGAACCGGGATTGACATCCGCAAGCAGGGCGCGAACCTGATCGTCGATTTCATGAAGACGAGTCTGCCGGATCACTTGCGGCGCAAGCTTGATGTTACCGATTTCGCAACGCCGGTCATCGGTGTCGAAACGCGCAGCATCGGTGAGAACGTGCGCATGACCATCACGCCCAAGGGTTTGTGGGAGCACAATGCCTATCAAACCGATAATCAGTTCGTGATCGAGGTCAAGAAGATCGTCGAAGATCCGAACAAGCTGGTCCAGGGAAGCAAGATCGGTTATCAGGGGCCGCGTGTCAGCATCAATTATCAGAACGGCGACGTTCGCGCCCTGTTGCGCCTGATGGCCGAGGAACTTGGTCTGAACGCGGTGATCAGCGAAACCGTTACCGGGACGACGACCCTGGTTCTCAAGGATGTTCCGGCGGATCAGGTTATCGATATCATCTTCCAGCAAAAAGGGCTGGACATGCGTAAGAACGGCAACATCGTCATGATTGCGCCGCGCGATGAAATTGCAACGCGTGAGAAACTAGAATTCGAGTCGCGCCAGCAGATCAGCGAACTTGAGCCTTTGCAGATGGAGCAGTTTTCCCTGAACTACCAGCGTGCTGTCGATGTCTCGAAACTGCTGGCGGGGGAGTCTTCGGAGGATGGTGCTGTGTCGACGCAGCGCATACTCAGCAAGCGTGGTAGCGCGGTTGCGGACCCGCAGTCGAACATTCTGTTCGTGAACGATATCGCCGCCAAGTTGGAGGAAATCCGGACCTTCATCAGAACCATCGATGTCGGCGCCCGGCAGGTGTTGATCGAAGCGCGGATTGTCGAGGCAAGCGATGACTTCAATAAATCCATCGGCGCTAAGCTGGGTTTCCTGAATAACAAGCGCTTCATCAACCCGGGCAATAGCGGTATCGGTGTTGCAGGCGGAGCGATTAACGTGAGTGGAAATACCACTGACGGATTTACTGCTACGCAAACCGGGAACATGTTTGGCGTCAATCTTCCCTCTTTTGAGTCAACAGGCGGAACCCTGGCCTTCTCGCTGTTCAACTCCAGTCTGACGAGAATTCTCAATATGGAAATTGCTGCCTTGCAGGCAGACGGTCTGGGTAAGCTGATTTCCAGCCCGCGGGTGATCACGGCAAACAACGTCCGGGCCAAGATCGAGGATGGTACGGAGATTCCTTATGTCACAACGTCCAGCAGTGGCGGTGTGGTGACGCAGACCGTCAGCTTCAAGCCTGCCAAGCTTTCGCTGGAGGCTACGCCACAGATCACGCCCGAGGGAACCGTCAAGATGGCGTTGTTGGTCAAGAAGGAAGAGGCCGATTGGACGCGGGCGGTGCTGGGGAATCCGCCGATCAAGAGCTCTGTCGTCGAGACCAATGTGGTGGTCGAGAATGGCGGTACGGTGGTCGTCGGCGGTGTTTTTATCACCAACAGCCAGTCCAAGGTTGAAAAAGTACCGTTGCTCGGTGATGTTCCGTTCTTTGGCTGGCTGTTCAAGTACAAGAATGATTTCGGGAACCGTCGCGAACTGCTGATCTTCATCACGCCGCGAATCATCTCGGAAAAGCTTCGCCTGGATTGATGCCTGGTAGGGGGAGAGGAAAAAGGCCGGCTTAGCCGGCCTTTTTTGTTCCTTTGCCTGAGTCGGCTAGAATCGCGGCGTGAACACGCATACCAATATCTATCTGGTCGGCCTGATGGGGGCTGGCAAAACGACGATCGGGCGCCAGTTGGCAAAGCGCCTGGAGAGAAATTTCTACGATTCCGATCACGAAATCGTGGCGCGTACCGGGGTGCCCATTCCCACCATCTTCGAGATCGAGGGGGAGGACGGCTTTCGCAAGCGGGAGCAACAGACCATCGCGGAACTGTCGACGATGTCGAATATCGTGATGGCCACGGGCGGCGGGGCGGTGCTGTCGGCGGAAAATCGCCGTTGCCTGCGCGAAAGTGGCTGGGTGGTGTACCTGAACGTGCCGCCGCTGATGCTGTATCAACGGACGCGCAATGACCGCAATCGGCCCCTGCTGCAAGTCGAGGATCCGTTGGCTCGCCTGGAGGCGTTGCATGCCGAAAGGGACCCGTTGTACCGTGAAACGGCAAATCTTGTCGTCGAGGGCGGGCAACTGGTGGCGGCCGGGGTGGTGCAGTATTTACTGAGGGAGTTTGGCCGTCTATGTACGAAAACCTGATGCGTACACTCGAAGTCTCGCTCGCGGAACGCAGTTATCCGATACACATCGGTCCGGGGCTGCTTGACCGTGCCGATTTGCTGCTGCCTGCTGTCAAGGCGAAGAAAGCAGTGGTTGTTACCAATGAAACCGTGGCGCCGCTCTATCTTGAACGTCTGAGCAAGACTCTGAGTCAGGGAGGGGTGATCGTCCAAACGGTGATTCTGCCGGATGGTGAATCATTCAAGAACTGGGAAACCCTGAATCTGATCTTCGATGCACTGCTGGGGACGCATTGTGAACGAAGTACCCCGTTGATTGCGCTGGGTGGCGGTGTCATCGGGGATATGGGTGGGTTTGCTGCCGCCTGTTATCAGCGCGGCATGCCGTTCATCCAGGTGCCGACGACCTTGCTGTCGCAGGTCGATTCGTCGGTTGGCGGCAAGACGGCGATCAATCATCCGCTCGGAAAAAACATGATCGGTGCCTTTTACCAGCCGCGTCTGGTGCTGGCCGATATCTCGACGCTCGATACGCTGCCCGATCGTGAACTAAAAGCCGGTCTGGCCGAGGTCATCAAGTACGGCCTGATCCGCGACCCGGAGTTCTTGGGGTGGCTGGAGGCCAATATCGAACGCTTGCTGGCTCGCGATCAGGCGGCACTGATTCATGCGGTCGAACGTTCTTGTGCCAACAAGGCGGAAGTGGTGGCGCGCGATGAACGCGAGAGTGGTGAGCGGGCGCTGCTGAATCTGGGTCATACCTTTGGCCATGCAATCGAAACCGGGCTGGGTTATGGCGCCTGGCTCCATGGCGAAGCGGTGGCGGCGGGCACGATGGTTGCGTGTGAATTGTCGCGAATACTGGGGTGGCTGGTGCCGGCGGATGTGCTCCGGGTCAGGGATATCTTTTCCCGGGCTGGTTTGCCGGTTGTGGCGCCGCCCCTCGGTGTCGCGCGTTATCTCGAATTGATGCGGCACGACAAGAAGGTTCAGGACGGACGCTTGCGTCTTGTTCTGTTGCAGGAAGTCGGGCGGGCCGTTTTGTCGGATGTGGCGAGCGATGAACAGATCGCCGAGGCTATCCGCCAGGCCGGCACCTGATTGGTGTTTGTCCGGCCGTGCGGGCACGGCATTGGTGCGGGCCAGTTGCTTGAATTAGAAGGCCTTAATCCGCTACAATCGACGGTTGCCTGTATTTTTGTGCATCTTCGGACGGTATGGCGTCGTCCGGCTTTTTCATGATTGGCCAAGGTCACGGCCAGCTTAGTTGAAGGAATGCGTGTGATGGAATCGGCTGTACCTGAGCGGCAGGGTCTCTACGACCCCGCCAACGAGCACGACGCCTGTGGCGTGGGCTTCGTTGCCCATGTCAAGGGCCAGAAGAGCCATGCGATCATCGAGCAGGGTCTGCTGATCCTGAAAAATATCGATCATCGCGGTGCCGTGGGTGCCGATCCCCTGCAGGGTGACGGCGCCGGTTTGTTGATCCAGATTCCGGACCTGTTCTACCGCGAGGAAATGGCGGCTCAGGGCGTGGATCTGCCGCCGGCTGGCGAGTACGGTGTCGGCATGGTCTTCCTGCCGCAGGAGGCCGCATCGCGCCACGCCTGCATGGAAGAGATCGAGCGTTCGATCGCTGCCGAAGGCCAGCGTCTGCTGGGCTGGCGCGACGTGCCGGTCAATGCCGAGATGCCGATGTCACCGACGGTCAAGGCCACCGAGCCGGTGATCCGCCAGGTCTTCGTCGGCCGCGGTCCGGACGTCTTCGTCACCGATGCCTTCGAGCGCAAGCTGTACATCATCCGCCGTCGTGCCGCCAACGCCATCAAGTCGCTGCACCTCAAGCACGGCCAGGAATTCTATGTGCCATCGTTCTCGGCGCGTACTGTCAACTACAAGGGTCTGCTGCTGGCCGATCAGGTTGGTCAGTATTACCTCGATCTTCAGGACAAGCGCACCGTTTCCGCGCTGGCCCTGGTGCACCAGCGTTTCTCGACCAACACCTTCCCGACCTGGGACCTCGCGCATCCGTTCCGCTACATCGCCCACAACGGCGAAATCAACACCGTGCGCGGCAACGTCAACTGGTTTAAGGCGCGCGAGCAGGCGATTTCCTCGCCCATCCTCGGCGACGACCTGAAGAAGGTGTGGCCGCTGCATTACCCCGGTCAATCCGACTCGGCCGCTTTCGACAATGCCCTCGAACTGCTGGTCATGGGCGGTGGCTACTCGCTCGCGCAGGCCGTCATGCTGATGATCCCGGAAGCCTGGGAAAAGCATGCGCTGATGGACGAAAGCCGTCGTGCCTTCTACGAATACCATGCCGCCATGATGGAGCCGTGGGACGGTCCGGCCGCCGTGGCCTTCACCGACGGTCGCCAGATCGGCGCGACGCTCGACCGTAACGGTCTGCGTCCGGCGCGTTACCTGGTTACCGACGACGATTTCGTGGTCATGGCCTCGGAATCCGGCGTGCTGCCGATTCCCGAGAAGAAGATCGTCAAGAAGTGGCGCCTGCAGCCGGGCAAGATGTTCCTGATCGACATGGAACAGGGCCGCATCATCGACGACAAGGAACTCAAGGATTCGCTGGCCAACGCCAAGCCTTATCGCGAGTGGATCGAGAAGATCCGCATCAAGCTCGACGAAGTGCCGGCTGCCGACGAAACCTGTGCCACCTCGGCGGCGTCGCTGCTCGACCGTCAGCAGGCTTTTGGCTACACCCAGGAAGATACCAAGGTCATTCTGGAGCCGATGGCCCAGCAGGGCGAGGAGCCGACCGGCTCGATGGGTACCGACTCGGCGCTGCCTGTGCTGTCGAAGAAGAACAAGACGCTGTACGCCTATTTCAAGCAGTTGTTCGCCCAGGTGACCAACCCGCCGATCGACCCGATCCGCGAGGAACTGGTCATGTCGCTGGTGTCCTTCATCGGGCCGAAGCCGAACCTGCTCAACACCGTCGACGTCAATCCGCCGATCCGCCTCGAAGTCTCGCAGCCGGTGCTGACCTGCACCGACATCGAAAAGCTGCGCAACATCGGCAAGTACACCTCGAACAAGTTCCGCTCGTTCGAACTCGACATCTGCTATCCGGTGGCCTGGGGCAAGGAAGGCATCGAAGCCCGTCTCGCCTCGCTGGCGGCGGATGCCGAGGATGCCGTGCGTTCCGGTGCCAACATCCTGATCGTCTCCGACCGCAAGGTCGATGCCGAGCATGTCGCCATCCCGGCGCTGCTGGCCACCTCGGCCATCCATCAGCATCTGGTCAAGCAAGGTCTGCGCACCAGCACCGGTCTGGTCGTCGAGACCGGTTCGGCGCGCGAAGTGCATCACTTTGCCCTGCTCGGCGGTTTCGGTGCCGAAGCTGTCCACCCCTACCTGGCGCTGGAAACCATCGGTGAAATGGCCAAGGGCGATGCCGAGAAGGCCGACAAGTACGTCAAGAACTTCATCAAGGCGATCGGCAAGGGCCTGTGCAAGGTCATGTCCAAGATGGGCATCTCGACCTACATGTCCTACACCGGCGCCCAGATCTTCGAGGCCATCGGCCTGAAGAAGGAGCTGGTCGACAAGTACTTTACCGGCACCCCGTCGAACATCGAGGGTATCGGCCTGTTCGAAGTCGCCGAGGAAGCCATCCGTCTGCACGACGAAGCCTTCTCCGCCGACCCGGTGCTGGCCAACATGCTCGACGCTGGCGGCGAGTACGCCTTCCGCATCCGTGGCGAAGAACACATGTGGACGCCGGATTCGATCGCCAAGCTGCAGCATTCGACCCGCTCCGGCAAGTACGAGACGTACAAGGAATACGCCAAGCTGATCAACGACCAGACCAAGCGCCATCTGACGCTGCGCGGTCTGTTCGAGTTCAAGCCGCAGGGGGCGCCGATTCCGCTTGAGGAAGTCGAATCCGCCAAGGAAATCGTCAAGCGTTTCGCCACTGGCGCCATGTCGCTCGGCTCGATCTCGACCGAAGCGCACACCACGCTGGCGGTCGCCATGAACCGCATCGGCGGCAAGTCGAACACCGGTGAAGGCGGTGAGGATGCCAAGCGCTTCCAGCCGCTGAAAGCCGGCCAGACCCTGTCGGAAATCGTCGGTGCCTCGCGCATCGAACGCGATTACGTATTCAAGGAAGGCGATTCGCTGCGTTCGGCGATCAAGCAGGTCGCTTCCGGCCGTTTCGGTGTCACCACCGAATACCTGGTCAATGCCGACCAGATCCAGATCAAGATGGCCCAGG
>DKNF01000162.1 GCA_002470165.1 Betaproteobacteria bacterium UBA7395
GCCGAGCGAGCCGGTCGACACGACCTGGATGCCCTCGTCGATTTCGGCATCGCCCATCTTCATGATGGAACCCTTGCCGAACTGCTTTTCGATCTGTTGCAGCGCTGCGGCGAGCGCCTTTGCCTTGTTGTCGTCCATGTTCTTACCTCGAAACGTTATGTGGATTATGGCACAGGGCCATGGATGGAACAAAAATTGCTCAATGACTGCATCGAAAGCCGTTTTGCCGAAATGACAATGGCAAATACGGATTTTAGGGAAGATGGCGGCAGGCGCGGTATATTCTTCGCCCCTTGCGTGCTCCGCTAAAACCATCACCGGCCAAACACTGTACAACTATACAGTATTCAATGAAAAAACCATTGCTCCTTTCGTATGCGCTCGCCGGCCTGCTACTGGCCACCGGCACCCAGGCCGCACCGGCGCCCTGGCACTGGTGGGTCAGCAAGGCGGACGGTGCGCGCATCTGCATGCAGACCCCGCCGGGCGAAGGCTGGGCCTACAGCCGCGGCCCCTACCGCGATGCCCGGTGCACGCTGCCGGCCCGTCGCTGAATGAGCGTCTATCTGCCGCCGACCGAAGCGCTGACGATCATCCACGTCGATGACGGTCTGGTGGTCGTGGACAAGCCGCCCGGGCTGCTTTCCGTCCCCGGCCGCGGCGAGGACAAGCAGGATTGCGTGATCAGCCGCCTGCAGCGCGATTTCCCGGAAGCGATGATCGCCCACCGACTCGACATGTCGACCTCGGGACTGCTCGTCGTGGCCCGTGGAGAAGCCATGCAGAAGGCGATGTACAAACTGTTCCGCGACCGCGCCGTGGACAAGCGCTATCTGGCCACGGTCGCCGGCGTGGTCGAAGCGGATGCCGGCGAGATCGACCTGCCGCTGATCTGCGACTGGCCGAACCGCCCCCGGCAGATGGTCAGCCACGAACTGGGCAAGCCTTCGCTGACCCGCTTCCGCGTCATCGAACGCTGCCCGGCCGAACAACTGACGCGGATCGAACTGGAACCGGTGACCGGCCGTTCGCACCAGTTGCGCGTCCATCTGGCCGCGCTCGGCCACCCCATCCTGGGCGACGAACTCTACGCCGGGGCTGCCGCCGAACGGGCGCCGCGCCTGCTGTTGCATGCGGCAGAAATTGCCTTCGTCCATCCGCAAAGCGGCAAGCCGGTGAAATTTGTCAGTCCGGCACCTTTTTTTCCCATCGCCAAAGCCGCAATAACCTTATAATCCCCCGCGTTTTCAACCCCTTGCCGCAGTCGACCCCACGCCATGCTGATCTGGTTCGTCGTCATCTATCTCGTCATTTCCATCGGCATCGGCCTGTACGCCGCCACCCGCGTCCATAGCGCCCGCGACTACATCGTCGCCGGCCGCAACCTGCCTTTCCCCTTCATCCTGGCAATGGTCTTCGCCACCTGGTTCGGCGCCGAAACCGTACTCGGCATTTCCGCCACCTTCATCGACGAAGGCTTTCGCGGGCTGATTTCCGACCCGCTCGGCGCCTCGGTCTGCCTGGTGCTGTTCGGCCTGGTCTTCGCCCGCCCGCTGTACCGCCTGAACCTGCTGACGCTGGGCGACTTCTTCCGGGTCCGTTACAACCGCCATACCGAAGTCGCACTGTCCACCGCCATCATCGTTTCCTACCTCGGCTGGGTCGGCGCCCAGATGGCCGCGCTCGGCCTGGTCTTCAACGTCCTCTCCGACGGCGCCATCGCGGTCAACCACGGCATCCTCATCGGCGCCGGCGTGGTCCTCGTCTACACCCTGTTCGGCGGCATGTGGTCGGTGGCGATGACCACCTTCGTCCAGATGATCGTCATCGTCCTCGGACTGATCTACGTGACCTGGCTGGCCGGCGACATGGCCGGCGGCTTCTCGACCGTGCTCGACAAGGCGGCCGCCGAAGGCAAGCTCAACTTCCTGCCGACCGCCGACCTGATCGACATCCTCTCGTGGATTGCCGCCTTGCTGACCATGGCCCTGGGGTCGATCCCGCAACAGGACGTTTTCCAGCGAGTGAATGCCTCGAAAAACGAATGGGTCGCCGTCTGGGGCACGACCATCGGCGGCGTCTGCTATTTCTTCTTCGCCGCGGTGCCGCTGTTCCTCGCCTATTCGGCGACGATCATCGACCCGGCCATGGTCGAGCGTTTCATGGCCGAGGATTCGCAACTGATCCTGCCGCAACTGATCGTCAATTACATGCCGATGGCGGCCCAGATCGTCTTCTTCGGCGCCTTGCTGTCGGTGATCATGAGTACCGCCTCGGGCACCTTGCTGGCCCCGGCGGTGACCTTCTCGGAAAACATCCTGCGCGGCTACATCCGCGACATGAGCGACCGCCAGCTGCTGCTCGCCACGCGCGGCGCAGTCGTCGTATTCACCTGCCTGGTTGCTGCCTACGCGGTATCGACCAACGCCACCATCCATCACATGGTCGAAAGCGCCTACCGGATCACCCTGTCCGGCGCCTTCGTGCCGCTGGTCGCCGGTCTGTTCTGGCGCCGTGCCAACAACCTCGGCGCCGCCCTGGCGATCATCTTCGGCATCGGCACCTGGCTGTTCTGCGAACTCTTCGTACCCGAAGGCGACATCGAGCCACAACTCTACGGCCTGATCGCCAGCGCCATCGGCATGCTGATCGGCGCCTACCTGCGCCCGGCCCGCGACGCCGCCACGGCAAGCTGACGCCGGCGTGCGCAGAGCCTAGAATTCCGCCATGTCCCAACATGGCCGGCGCCCCATCGTTCTCGCCCGTTACCTGGCGCTGGCCTGGTGCGGGCTGATCGTCTACGGCAGCCTGCACCCGTTCAGCGGCTGGCAGGATCTGGGCGTCCCGCTGCTGGCCTTCCTTGAGGCCGGCTGGCCCAAATACTGGACGGCCTTCGACCTGGCCGCCAATGTCGCCGTCTATCTGCCGCTCGGCTTCTTCCTGGTCCTTGCGTTGAGCCGGTTGCCCGGGCGTTTCACCGCCTTGTGCCTGGCCACGCTGTTGGCCGGCGGGCTGAGCCTGGCTATGGAAATCCTGCAGAACTGGCTGCCCACGCGTATTCCGTCGAATCTCGACCTGGCCTGCAATACCCTGGGCGGACTGATCGGCGCCATCTGGGCGCAGCGTCTCGGGCCACGGGTATTTTCCCGTCTCGAATCGACGGCGCACCGCCTGCTGGCACCGCTGCCGCACGGCGAGCTCGGCCTGACCTTGCTGGGCCTGTGGATGATGGTGCCGCTGTCGCCGGAAACCCTGCTGTTTGGCGCCGGCGACTTGCGCCAGCTACTGTCCTACACGCCGCCGATTCCCTTTTCGGCCGACAGCTATGCGCTGATCGAAGCCGGCATCACTGCCTGCAATGCCGTCGCCGTCGGCCTGATCCTGCGCGGGCTGCTGGCCAGGCGGCGTTTCGCCTACCTGATCGTGCCGATGTTCCTGCTCTGCGGACTGGCGGTGCGCATGCTCGGCGCCGCCATCCTGGTCAGTCCGGCCGAGGCCATGGCCTGGCTGACGCCGGGCGCCCG
>DKNF01000170.1 GCA_002470165.1 Betaproteobacteria bacterium UBA7395
CATGTCGGGGTCGGCGAGGTCCTGGCCGGCGCTGAAGGCGCGGCCGGCGCCGCTGAGCACCAGAACGCGGATGCTGCGGTCGGCCTGGACGCGGTCGAGGGCGACGCGCAGTTCGGCGTGCATCTCGCCGGTGAAGCTGTTCAGCTTGTCGGGGCGGTTCAGGGTCAGGCGGGCGATGCCGTTGCTGACTTCAAAACGGATGGTGGCGAATTCCATGCGGCCCCCTCAGATATGGTAACGACGCTGGACGACGACAAACCGGTTGGCGACGAAGGCGGCGTCGGCGTAGGACGCGTTCGCTGCCGGGTTGCCGCCGGTGCCGTGGTAGTCGGAATAGGCCGCCGACTGGTTCACGAAGACGCCGCCGGTCAGGTTGATCGACAGGGCGACCTTGGCGCGCATCGTGGCGGCGGTCATCGCGTCGATGATTTCCGGGCGTGTCGAGTAGATGCCGGCGGTCAGCGCGCCATGCGTCGACACGATGCGTTCGGACAGGGCGATGGCTGCCGGCGTGTCGGCAACCTTGACGATGAAGCTGATCGGTCCGAAGCGTTCTTCCATGTAGGCGGCTTCGTCGGCGGCGTCGCAGGCGAGCAGGACCGGGGTGCGCACTTCGGCGGCCGGGAATTCCGGGTTGTCCAGCTTGCTGGAGGCGAGCACGATCCGGCCGAGGGCGCCGCTGTCGGCGTCCTTGATCCGCTGCAAGGTGTCGGCCGACTGCACGGCGCCGAGCACGGCGAGGGCGACTTCCGGCTTGCTCAGGAAACCGGAGACGGCCTTGGCCAGGTCGGCGCACACTTCGTCGTAGGACTTGTGGCCGTCTTCGGTATCGATGCCGGCGGCCGGCACGAAGATCGCCTGCGAGGTGGTGCACATCTGGCCGGAGTAGAGCGAGAGCGTGAACGCGAGGTTGCGCAGCATTGCCTTGTAGGCGTCGGTGGAGTCGATGACGATGTTGTTGACGCCGGCCAGTTCGGCATAGACGCGGGCCTGGCGGGCGTTGTCGACCAGCCATTGGCCGAAGGCGTTGCCGCCGGTGAAGTCGACCGATTTCACGGCCGGATGCGTGACCAGCTTCTGCGTCGCGCTGCGTTCGCTGGCGACGCACAGGGTGACCAGGTTGGGATCGATGCCGTTTTCGGCGAGCACGGCGCGGATCGTGCGCACGGTGATCGCTGCCGGCAGGATGGCGTTGCTGTGCGGCTTGACGATCACCGCATTGCCGGTGGCGAGCGCCGCGAACAGGCCGGGATAGGTGTTCCAGGTGGGGAATGTGCCGCAGCCGACGACGACGCCGACGCCCTGGCCGACGATCTCGAAGTGCTTCTTCATGACCAGCGGCGGGTTCTTGCCCTGCGGCTTGTCCCAGACCGTTTCGGCCGGCACGAAGCTCTGTTCGCGGTAGGCATAGGCGACGGCTTCGAGTCCGCGGTCCTGGGCGTGCGGGGCGCCGGCCTGGAAGGCCATCATCCAGCCCTGGCCAGTGGTCATCATCACCGCGTGGGCGATTTCGAAGCTCTGCTTGTTCAGGCGATCCAGGATTTCCAGGCAGACGCCGGTGCGTCCGTCGACGCCGGCCTTCTGCCAGCCGTCCATGGCCTTCTGGCCGGCGGCGATCAGCACTTCCGGATCGCACACCGGGTAGCTGACGTTGAGTTCGATGCCGTAAGGCGAGCGTTCGCCGCCATGCCAGCCCTTGCTGCCCGGCTGATCGAGCTCGAAGGCCCGGCCGAGGTGGGCGGAAAACGCTGCCTTGCCGTCGTCGGCGGCGGTTTCGCCATACGTCTTGGGACTCGGCATTTCGTTATAGGCGGACCAGTAGCCGCGGGTGCGGATGGCTTCCAGGGCACCGTCGAGCGTGGCGCGGTGCTTGTTCAATAGATGTTGGGGCATGGGGTGTCTCCTCGGTGACGGTTTCTGTCGTGCTTCTTTGTTGCAACGATACGAAGATGTTTGTAAAAAGTCAAATAAAGGTATCGTTTTTTTGTGTGCTTTTTGTCGTTATGTTTAGCAAAATTTATTACGTTGATGTATTAAAGTACAAAAAAAACAATAGTTTGTTTGTGTAATTTTGCGATTTTGATCTTTGTGTTCTGCATTGCGTAAGTTGTTCCGGATCGTGTTTTTTATGTTTCGATACAAAAATTGTTGACACGAATGCCGTGGATGTATCATTATTTCTCCGTCGCCTCGCCAAGCCGGCGGGGTGCCCAAAACGACCACGATATTTCGATTGAAGGAGGAGCTATGGCTGCCAACAAGGAGCGTTTTTCGGACAAGATGGAATTCCCGCCGGAAATCCAGCAACCCAACGTCTATCCGCTGTCCTGGAACAGCAAGACCAAGAAGTTGCAGGAAGTGTGGGAAGCGGCGCGGCGCGAGGACTGGGATCCCGAGAAGTTGCCGTGGGACACGCTGGACCTGGAAAGCTACACCTGGGAAGAGCGCGAATCGATCGCTTACTGGTGGAGCCTGTTGTCGGTGTTCGACGCATCCGCCCCGCCGGTCTTCGCCGAAGCGCTGATCAAGACCTATGAAGTGCATGAGGAAGATCCGGTGCGCAAGTGCTTCTTCTCGGTCACCCGCGACGAGCAGAACCACGAGATCATGTGCGGCCTGGCCATCACCAAGCTGCTCGGTCATCCCGATCCGATCACCTACCAGCCGAAGACCGAACTCGGCAAGCGCCTGCAGAAGAACGTGCAGTGGCTGTACTTCAACGGCGCCCGCTACTGGAACGGCTACAAGCAGGCCGTGCCCAAGTACGACCTGGCCGTGCTGTTCTCGTCCTTCCTGATGGGCGAGATCGCTGCCGCCACCATCTTCAAGCAGATGTACGACAACTCCCGCGAGGCCGTCTTCAAGGAAGGCTTCAAGAACATTGGCCGCGACGAAGGTCGTCACATGGCCATCTGCATGGCGGTCATGGAGCGCGATTACCCGGGCCTCAAGGAAGAAACCAAGGCCGTCGTCACCAAGCAGATCCGCGCCGGTTACCTGTTCCTGTCGGCCGTGCTGTTCGAGCCGCCGATGGAGTTCTGGGACCTGCCGGCCGACTTCATCGACAACCAGCGCGAGGCCGAGGAAGTGGCCCGCGGTGCCGGCTTCGGCATCCCCAGCTACGAGGCGAAGAAGGAAAACTGGCGCAACGCGATGATCAACCTCAAGGGCGTTCTTGACCGTTACAACATCCCGTTCCCGGCGATCCCGGAAGTCGGCATCACCGGCCAGGAAGTCAGCGACGTCGACCTGGACGACATCATCCCGGTCTTCTGATGCGCCTCATCCGCCCGTCAGTCTGATCGACAGCCGGTGCCCCTGACGGGGCGCCGGCTTTGCCACAACAGAGAACACAGGATAACAAGGGGAAGACAAATGGCTCGTATCATCATGCAGCCGTCCGGTAAATCGGTCGAATGCAATTATGGCGATACCGTTCTGATGGCGCTGGAGAAGGCCGGCTACGCGCTGCCCAACAACTGCCGCGCCGGTGCCTGCGGCGAATGCAAGGTCAAGGTCACGCAGGGTCAGTTCGACCAGGGCATGGTCCTCGACATGGCGCTCTCCCAGGACGAGCGCAAACAGGGCTACGGCCTGATGTGCATGGCCAAGCCGATTTCCGAGGAAATCACCATCGAGTGGGGCACCGAGGATGCCAAACCGAAACTTTTCCCGCCGCGCGAGGATGCGCTCTTCGTCGTCGTCGACAAGCGATCGATCGCCGCGCGTGTGGTTGAACTGAGGCTGCGCCCGGTCGGCCAGCCGATCCGTTACTGGCCCGGCCAGTATGTCACCCTGGGCAATCCGCGGGCCGATGTGCCGGCGCGTGCCTATTCGATTTCCAACGCACCGCGCCCGGATGGCGAACTGGTGCTGCAGATTGCCCGCCAGGAAGGCGGCGTCACCAGCAACTGGGTGCACGAACAACTCGGTATCGGCGAGAGCGTCAAGGTTTCCGGCGCCTACGGCACCTTCATCGGCGATCCTTCGGTCGATACGCCGGTCCTCTGCCTGGCTGCCGGCACCGGTCTGGCACCCGTGCTGGCACTGGCCGAGGCGGCCTTGCGCCGCGGTTTCCGGCGGCCGGTGACGATGCTGTTTTCGGCGCGCAGCCGCGACGACGTCTATGCCGAGGGCCTGATGGCCTGGTGGCGGACCAAGCATCGCAATTTCGATTACAAGGTCACGCTGACCCGCGAACAGCGCGAGGGCTACCTGAACGGGCGGGTGGACGCGGTCCTGCCGAAGATGTTTACCGATCTGTCCAAACACACCATTTTCGCCGCCGGCAGTCCGGAGTTCGTCGACGCCTGCGTCCAGGTCGTCAAGCAACTGGGCGCCAAACCCGAGCTGATCCATACCGAAGGCTTCTTCTCGCAGCAACAGCCCGAGGTTCCCGACAGCGATCACCTGTTGCCAAGCTAGTCGCCCGAACGGGACAATGCGCGATAAACACACGGAGGAGACAATATGACAACGACCCGTCAACGGGCAGGGAGCCACCATGCTGGCTGAGTTCCTGCAATTCCTGTTTTCCGGCATCACCGTCGGTGCCACCTATGCGCTGGCGGCGCTCGGCTTCACGCTGATCTACAACGCCAGCCATGTGATCAACTTCGCCCAGGGCGAATTCATCATGCTCGGCGGCATGCTGGCCGTGCTATTTGCCCAGATGGGCCTGCCGTTGCCGGCGGTCCTGCTGCTCGCCGTCCTGGTGCCGGCGGTGGTTGGCGTGCTGGTCGAGAAACTGGCGATCGAACCGGTCAAGGGCGCCGAGACAGTGACCCTGATCATCATCACCATCGGCGCCTCGCTGGTCATCCGCGGTCTGATCCAGGTCTGGCTGGGCAAGAACACCTTCAGCCTGCCGGCTTTCTCGGGTGACGAACCGATTCACGTCCTCGGCGCCACCTTGCTGCCGCAGAGCCTGTGGGTGCTCGGCATCACTGCCCTGGTCGTGGTCGCGCTCTGGTACTTCTTCAACCGCACCTTGCAGGGCAAGGCCATGCTGGCGACCTCGGTCAACCGGCTGGCCGCCGAACTGGTCGGCATCAACACCAGCTGGGTGCTGTTCATGAGCTTCGCCATGTCGGCTGCGCTCGGTGCGCTTGGCGGCATCCTGATCACGCCGATCACCATGACTTCCTACGATGTCGGCATCATGCTCGGTCTCAAGGGCTTCGTCGCCGCTGTCGTCGGCGGTCTGGGCAACGGTCTGGGCGCGGTGGTCGGCGGTCTGTTGGTCGGCATCCTCGAAGCGATGGGCGCCGGTTACATCTCGTCGGCGTACAAGGACGCGATTCCCTTCGTGCTCATCCTGCTGATTCTCTTCTTCATGCCGCGCGGCCTGTTCGGCGGTAAATCGACGGATCGGGTGTAAGCATGAACAAGCGCATTTACTACGGCCTCTACGGCCTGATCGTGATCTTGCTGGTGCTGCCCTTCGTCGTGCCCAACAATTTCTACCTCGACCTCGCGGTGCGCATGGCGATCAACGCCATCATCGTCATCGGGCTCAACCTGCTGATCGGCTTTGCCGGCCAGATCAGCCTCGGTCACGCCGGCTTCCTCGGCATCGGTGCCTATGCCTCGGCGGTGCTGCCGATGCATTTCGGCTGGCACCCGGTGACCGCCATGCTCACCGGGGCCCTGGCCTCGGCCCTGCTGGCGGCGCTGGTGGCCAAGCCGATTTTCAAGCTGAAGGGGCATTACCTGGCGATGGCGACGCTCGGCCTGGGCATCATCATCAACATCGCGCTGCGCAATGAAGCCCAGTGGACCGGCGGTCCCGACGGCATGCCGGTGCTGCCGATGGCCTTGTTCGGTTTCGAGATCGGCTCCGACCGCCAGTGGTACTGGGTGGTGGCGGCACTGCTGGTGCTGACCGTGTGGGGCTCGCTGAACCTGATCGACTCGCCCTTCGGGCGGGCGCTGCGCGCGCTCCACGGTTCCGAGGTGGCATCGCAGGTGGTCGGCGTCAACGTCGCCCGCTACAAGGTGTCGATCTTTGTCCTGTCGGCCTTCTCGGCCAGCATCATGGGCAGTATCTCGGCGCATTACATCGGTTTCATCAGCCCCAACTTCGCCGACTTCTTCCATTCCATCGAACTGGTCACCATGGTCGTCATCGGCGGCATGGCCTCGGTCTACGGCTCGATCGTCGGCGCCGTGCTGCTGACGGCGCTGCCGCAGGCGCTGGCGACCTTCGAGGGCTGGGAAACGGTCGCCTTCGGCGCCATACTGATGCTGTGCATGATCTTCATGCCGCGCGGCCTGGTGCCGACGCTGGCGGCACGCTTCAGCAAGGGGGACGACAAATGAGCCTGCTCGAAGTCAAGGATCTGTCGATTCATTTCGGCGGCGTCAAGGCCGTCCAGAATGTCAGCTTCAGCATCGATTCCGGCATCGTCTATTCGGTGATCGGCCCCAACGGTGCCGGCAAGACGACGCTGTTCAACCTGATCACCGGCGTGTATACGCCGACCAGCGGGGAAATCCGTCTCGACGGCGAAATCATCCAGGGCAAATCGCCGGATGAGCTGGCACGGCGGGGTATGGCGCGGACCTTCCAGAACCTGCAGATCTGCATGAACATGAGCGCCATCGAGAACGTCATGGTCGGCGCCCATCTGCGGCTGGATCGCAACCTGTTCAAGGCGATGCTGCGCCTGCCCGCGCTCAAGCGGCGCGACGAGGCGCTGCGTGAAGAGGCTGCCGGATTGATGGAATTCGTCGGTCTCGGCGAATATGTCGGCGCGCGCGCCGACGCCATGTCCTACGGCGCGCTCAAGCGCCTGGAAATCGCCCGTGCGCTGGCGATGAAGCCGCGTCTGATCTTCCTCGACGAGCCGGCCGCCGGCCTCAACCCCAAGGAAACCCAGGAAGTCGACCATCTGGTGCGCAAGGTTGCCGATTCGGGCATCACCGTCGTTCTCGTCGAACACGACATGAAGATGGTGATGAACCTCTCCGACCGCATCCTGGTGCTCGATTACGGCCGCAAGCTGGCCGAGGGCACCGGCCAGGAGGTGCGCGGCAATCCCGACGTGATCGCCGCCTACCTCGGCACCCACGCCTGACAGGGACGAGACATGAAAACACTGACCATCATCACCGAAGAACACCAGAATCTCTGGCGCATCGCCACCACGCTCGACGCCGTCGCCCTGGAAATGGAAGCCGGCGAACCGGTCGACCCGGCTTTCTTCAGCTCGGTCTTCGACTACATCGAGCACTTCATGGACGCCTGCCATCACGCCAAGGAAGACGATCACCTGTTCCCGGCGCTGCGCCTGCGCAGCCCGGAAGCGGCAGCTGTCCTCGACCGCCTGCAGGCCGAGCACCGCAACGGTCCCGAAGTGCTGCGCTCGTTGCGCGCGCAACTGGCGGCGACCGCGGCCGGGACGCTGGGCAACGCCGAGTTCATCGGCGCCCTGCGCATCTACACGCAGAGCCTGAAGGCGCACATCCGGACCGAGGAAAAGGACGCCATGCCGTTGGCCCGCGAGGTGCTGACTACCGAGGACTGGGAGAGCATCGACCGGGCCTTTGCCGACAACGACGACCCGTTGTTCGGCGAGCAGGCGCGCGTCGAGTACCGCCAGCTCTACCACCGCATTGCCAGCCTGGCGCCGGAATCGGTCGGCCTCGGCGCCCACAGCGGCGGCGAACTGGAACCCGGCGGCAGCCACGCGGCCGGCGACATCCTGCTCCACGTCAGCGGCCTGGAAAGCTGTTACGGCCGGATCAAGGCACTCAAGGGCATCGACCTCGAAGTGCGTAAAGGCGAGCTGGTCGCCCTGGTCGGCGCCAACGGCGCCGGCAAGACGACCTTCCTGCGCACCCTGTCGGGCGTGCAGCCGATGAGCGGCGGACGCATCTTCTTCGACGGCGAGGACATCAGCGGCCTGCGCGCCGACCAGCGCGTGCGCCTCGGCATTTGTCAGAGCCCGGAGGGGCGGCAGGTGTTCGGCCCGCTGTCGATCGAGGACAACCTGCGCCTGGGCGCCTACACCCAGCCGAAGGCCGGGGTCGAGGCGGAACTGGAAAAGGTCTTCGCGATGTTCCCGATCCTCAAGGAAAAGCGCCACCTGCCGGCCGGTACGCTGTCCGGCGGCCAGCAGCAGATGCTGGCCATCGGCCGGGCGTTGATGGGGCGGCCGAAGATGCTGCTGCTCGACGAACCGTCGATGGGCCTGGCGCCGCTGCTGGTCGAGGAAGTGTTCAACGTCGTCAAGTCGCTGAAGGCGCAGGGCATGACCATCCTGCTCGTCGAGCAGAACGCCTTTGCCGCGC
>DKNF01000259.1 GCA_002470165.1 Betaproteobacteria bacterium UBA7395
CGTATCCAGTGGAACCGTTCACGTTAACATTTGAGGAAAAATAGCCATTCCGCCAGCGGTCGCCTCGCCTGCTGGCGCTACACGCTGGCCGGCAACCTGGCGGCGCTGCGCCTGATCGACGAATTCGACCTGCACCGCGACAGCCTGGTCTGCGGCCAGCCGCCGCAACGCCCGGAGGCCGAAAGCTGCCCGAAGTGCAAGACGCCGCTGCCGCCGGGTGCCGAGGAATGCCCGATCTGCAATCGTGAAGCGACGGTCGCCCCGTCGACCTGGACCTTGTTCCGCCTGTGGCGTTTCGCCCGGCCCTACCGCTGGCAGCTCCTCCTCGGTTTCGTGCTGACCCTGGCCTCGACCGCGGCGCAGCTGGTGCCGCCCTACCTGACGATGCCGCTGATGGACAACGTGCTGATCCCGTTCCAGAACGGCCAGCCGATCGACTGGAACCTGGTCGCCATGTACCTCGGCGGGCTGCTCGGCGCGGCCATCGTCGCCTGGGGGCTGGGCTGGATCCGCACCTACATCCTGTCGCTGGTCTCCGAGCGCATGGGCCGCGACCTGCGCACCCAGACCTACGACCACCTGCTCGGCCTGTCGCTTGAATATTTCGGCGGCAAGCGCACCGGCGACCTGATGGCGCGCATCGGCAACGAGACCGACCGCATCAACATCTTCCTCTCGCTCGACCTGCTCAACTTCGCCACCGACGTGCTGATGATCACGATGACCGCCGTCATCCTGTTCTCGATCAACCCCTGGCTGGCGCTGGTCACGCTGCTGCCGCTGCCGGTCATCGCCTGGCTGATCCACTTCGTCCGGGAGAAGCTGCGCACCGGCTTCGAGAAGATCGACCGCGTCTGGGCCGAAGTCACCAACGTGCTCGCCGATACCATCCCCGGCATCCGCGTGGTCAAGGCCTTTGCCCAGGAAAAGCGCGAGGGCGAGCGCTTCCGTGCCGCCAACGAGCACAACCTGCAGATGAACGACAAGCTCAACCGCACCTGGTCGCTGTTCACCCCCACGGTGACGCTGCTCACCGAGGTCGGCCTGCTCGTCGTCTGGGTCTTCGGTATCTGGCAGATCGCCCACGGCGATTCGACGGTGGGTACGCTGACCGCCTTCCTCGCCTACATCGGCCGCTTCTACACCCGCCTCGACTCGATGAGCCGCATCGTCTCGGCGACCCAGCGCGCCGCCTCGAGCACCAAGCGCATCTTCGACATCCTCGACCATGTTTCCAGCGTGCCCGAGCCGACCAACCCGGTGCATCTGGAAAAAGTCACCGGCCGCATCGAACTCAAGCAGGCCTGCTTCCGCTACGGCACCCGCGCCGTCACCAAGGATGTCGACCTGGTCATCGAACCGGGCGAGATGATCGGTCTGGTCGGTCATTCCGGCTCCGGCAAGTCGACGCTGGTCAACCTGATCTGCCGCTTCTACGACGTCACCGAGGGCCAGATGCTGATCGACGGCGTCGACGTGCGCTCGGTGCCGGTCGCCGAATTCCGCAGCCACATCGGCCTGGTCCTGCAGGAACCCTTCCTGTTCTTCGGCACCATCGCCGACAACATCGCCTACGGCAAGCCCGACGCGACGCGCGAGGAAATCGTTGCCGCCGCCCGCGCCGCCCACGCCCACGAATTCATCCTGCGCCTGCCGCACGGCTACGACTCGCTGGTCGGCGAGCGCGGCCAGGGCCTGTCCGGCGGCGAGCGCCAGCGCATCTCGATCGCCCGCGCGCTGCTCATCGACCCGAAGATCCTGATCCTCGACGAAGCAACCTCCGCGGTCGATACAGAAACCGAGAAGGAAATCCAGAAGGCGCTCGACAATCTGGTCAAGGGCCGCACCACGATCGCCATCGCTCACCGCCTGAGCACGCTGCGCAAGGCGGACCGGCTGGTGGTCATGGATCGCGGCCGCATCGTCGAGGTCGGCAACCACGACGCGCTGATGGCGGCCGAAGGCCACTACCACAAGCTGTACATGGCGCAACTTCGCAACGTCGACACCGAGGCGCCCGAACCGGCTGCCCCGGACCTGCCGAAAACCGCCACCGTCTGAGGAAACCGCGATGAGCCAGGCAAACTTCACGCTGACCCGCGACGCTTTCGGTCGACTGGTCTTCCACGCCGAAAACGGCGACCGCCACGAGGCCGTCACCCCGGTCCGCGCCTTTCCGATCGCCGCCCCCGACGACGGCATCTCCATCCTCAGCGCCGAAGGCCACGAGATCGGCTGGGCCGACCGCCTCGCCGACCTGCCGGCGGCGACCCGCGAGCTGGTCGAGGAAGAACTCGCCAGCCGCGAATTCGTGCCCGAGATCGCCCAGCTGCTGTCGGTGTCCAGCTTCGCCTGCCCGAGCACCTGGCAGGTCCGCACCGACCGCGGCGAAACCGCACTGGTGCTCAAGGGCGAAGAGGACATCCGGCGCCTGTCGGCGACCCGGCTGCTGATCGCCGACGGCAACGGCATCCAGTACCTGGTGCGCGACCTCAGCCGGCTCGACCGGCACAGTCGCAAGCTGCTCGACCGCTTCCTCTAGTGGCTACGATGTAACGCCCGGTAGCAGCGGGTAACACTTTTTACCAACGGTCAGCCGCTGAACGGCAAAAACGTTAATAATCGCATTCGGACACAACACATCCTTCCCAGCCGGCAACAGCCCACTCCATGAAGAAACAAGACATCATCTTCCTGAAACAGTTTTCCCTGCGCGGACCCAGCATCTGGACCTATCCGCCCAGCCTGGAAACCTGGATCGACATCGGCGAACTCGAAGACCTCCCGTCGAACAAGATTCCCGGCCTCTACGAACGCCTCGCCGCCTGGCTGCCCGGGCTGGTCGAACACCGCTGCAATTACGACGAGCGCGGCGGTTTCCTGCGCCGCCTGCAGGAGGGCACCTGGGCCGGGCACATCCTTGAGCACATCACGCTCGAACTGATGAGCCTGGCCGGCCTGCCCGACGGTTTCGGCCGCACCCGCGAGACGACCACGCGCGGCGTCTACAAGCTGATCGTCAGCG
>DKNF01000243.1 GCA_002470165.1 Betaproteobacteria bacterium UBA7395
GCGCCGGCCGCCGGCGACGAAGTCTGCCAGGGTCTGAGCAGCCTGCCCGGACTCGACTGCAAGCTCGGCCTGCGCTCGACGCTCGGCCAGAGCGAACGCCTGTGGCGCCTGCTCGACCAGTTCTGCGGCACGCACCGCGACGACGGCCACCGCATCGAACAACTGCTCGCCGACGGCGACACGCCGACCGCCCGGCGACGCGCCCACTCGCTCAAGGGCTCGGCGGCCACCCTCGGTCTGCTGCAGATTTCCGCCAGAGCCGGCGAGATCGAACAGGGCATCGGCAGCGACATGACGCCGGAAGCCTCGGCCGCCCTGCCGACGGCGGCGCTGACCGCCTTGCTGACCGAGTTCTGCGATGCCTTCGCCGCCCTGCGCGAAGCCCATGAACGAGCCGTTGCCGACATTCCCGCGCCGACCGTCGATTACGCCCGCCTGGCCGGCGAACTGGCAGAACTACGCGAATTGCTGGCCAGTGACGACATCAATGCCCAGGATCACTTCCACCGGCTGCAGCCCCGCCTGGTGCTCGCCGCCGGCCGCTCGGCCACCCGCCTGGGCAACGAAATCGAGAATTTCGCCTACGCCGAGGCACTGACCACGCTCGACGCCATCGTCGCCGCCGACCCCGGCCTGCGCGGCCAGGGCTGAGCCCGCCCCACGCTTCAGATTGTCGACAAGGTGACATCGACGACACCGCCGATGGCCAGGAATTCGTCCTCGCCCTGCAGCACGCCGGGTAGCAGCCCGCAGTGGAAGAATATCTTGGTCAGCGGCATGTCCACCGTCAGGATGTAATCGCCGAACTCGCAGGCCCGGTCGCGGCTGCAGGTGAAGGAATTGAGGTTGTTGAGCAGGATGGTATGGCGTCCGCCGTCCCGACTGTCCAGGATTTCATGATCGGCCACCCGGTTGACGCCGCGATACAGCGTCACATGCCTGGCCCCAGGATGGCGACGGGCGAGTTCATGCTGGCAATAGGTATAGACCAGGTCGAACTGCGACTCCAGCGCGCTGGTCCCGTACAGCCCCTGTGAGCGCATTTCCATGTAATGCAGCCAGGCATCGTCGTTGGTGTCGCGCAGCGGCTGTCCATGCCAGCGCGGCAACAGGCCGAAGCGGGATTCGACCCAGCCCTTGAGCACCGCGCCCTCGCGGCTGTCGGCATCGAAGCTCCAGCCGCGGATCATGCGCGCGTAATTGGCGCGGGCGCGTGACTTGTGGTTGCCGGTGAAACCCATTTCCTCCGGCCATTCGAGCTGGAAATGCACGGTCAGGTAATCGCGGAAGACTTCTCCGCGCACCGCCGGATCGTCACCGGCTTCGCCCAGGCGGCGGAACAGGTCGCGGTGCAGTTCGGCAACGCCGTCGAGCAGCAGCGGCGAGGGATGGTGCTGATAGGTCAGGCTGCCGAGCACGACCGCCGGCAGGTTGCAGCGGTTGATCGGCAGGCGCGCCTCGCGCGGCAGTGTCGCTTTGTCGTCACCCCTACACAAGCCAGGGTCTTTGTCGCAAAGCCCCGCCCTGCCCCCATCCGCAGGTTTGTTTGTTTTCATTTAATAAACAACAACTTGGAATCTGTCAGTCGAGCTGGCACGCAACGTGCAGAAGGTCAGTCGCGACACTCACCAATTCCTTTTCAAATCGACTGACAGAAACAAGGAGATTACACCATGGCAAAACTGCGTCAATGCGCCATTTATGGCAAGGGCGGCATCGGCAAGTCGACCACCACCCAGAATCTGGTGGCGGCACTCGCCGAGTCCGGCAAGAAGGTCATGATCGTCGGCTGCGACCCGAAGGCTGACTCGACCCGCCTGATCCTGCACAGCAAGGCCCAGACCACGGTCATGCACCTGGCTGCCGAAGCCGGCTCGGTCGAAGACCTCGAACTCGAAGACGTCCTTTCCGTCGGTTTCGGCGGCGTCAAGTGCGTCGAATCCGGTGGCCCGGAACCCGGCGTCGGCTGTGCCGGCCGCGGCGTCATCACCGCCATCAACTTCCTGGAAGAAGAAGGCGCCTATGACGAAGACCTCGACTTCGTCTTCTACGACGTGCTCGGTGACGTGGTCTGCGGTGGCTTCGCCATGCCGATCCGCGAAAACAAGGCGCAGGAAATCTACATCGTCTGCTCCGGCGAAATGATGGCCATGTACGCCGCCAACAACATCGCCAAGGGCATCGTCAAGTACGCCAACTCCGGTGGCGTGCGTCTGGCCGGCCTGATCTGCAACTCGCGCAACACCGACCGCGAAGACGAACTGATCATGGCCCTGGCCTCGCGCCTCGGCACCACCATGATCCACTTCGTGCCGCGTCACAACGTCGTGCAGCACGCCGAAATCCGCCGCATGACCTGCGTTGAATACGATCCGACCCACAAGCAGTCCGACGAGTACCGCGCCCTGGCCAACAAGATCGTCAACAACACCAACTTCGTCATTCCGACCCCGGTCGAAATGGAAGAGCTGGAAGAGCTGCTGATGGAATTCGGCATCCTGGAAGCTGAAGACGAATCCATCGTCGGCAAGACCGCTGCCGAACTGGCCGCCTGATAGTCGCCATCGGGACCGCCACTCCGGTGGCGTCCCACAGAGTTTTCAAAACCAACTGTGGCGTCGTGCACAGATAGATGCCGGCGCAACGAAAGGAGTTTCACATGGCAGCGCTTACCCGCGAAGAATCGGCCGCCCTCATTGCCGAGGTGCTGGAGATTTACCCCGAGAAGGCCAAGAAGGACCGGGCCAAGCACTTGATGATCAACGACACGTCGTTGGAAACGTCGAAGAAGTGCATCACCTCCAACCGCAAGTCCCTGCCGGGCGTCATGACCATGCGCGGTTGTGCCTACGCCGGTTCCAAGGGCGTGGTCTGGGGTCCGATCAAGGACATCATCTCGATCTCGCACGGCCCCGTCGGCTGCGGCCAGTACGCCCGCGCCGGTCGCCGCAACTACTACGTCGGCACCACCGGCGTCGATGCCTTCTGCGAACTGAACATCACCTCGGACTTCCAGGAACGCGACATCGTCTTCGGCGGTGACAAGAAGCTGGCCAAGCTGATCGAGGAAATCGAAATCCTGTTCCCGTTGAACAAGGGGATTTCGGTTCAGTCGGAATGCCCGATCGGCCTGATCGGCGACGACATCGAAGCCGTTTCCAAGAAAGCTGCTGCCCAGATCGGCAAGCCGGTCATCCCGGTCCGCTGCGAAGGCTTCCGCGGTGTTTCGCAGTCGCTCGGCCACCACATCGCCAACGACTCCGTCCGCGACTGGATCCTCTCCAACCGCGACGGTCAGGCTTTCGAAACCACCCCGTACGATGTGGCCATCCTCGGCGACTACAACATCGGCGGCGACGCCTGGGCTTCGCGCATCCTGCTCGAAGAAATGGGCCTGCGCGTGGTTGCCCAGTGGTCCGGCGACGGCACCCTGGCGGAAATGGAAAACACCCCCAAGGTTAAGCTGAACCTGCTCCACTGCTACCGCTCGATGAACTACATCAGCCGGCACATGGAAGAGAAGTACGGGATTCCCTGGATGGAATACAACTTCTTCGGTCCGACCAAGATCAAGGAATCGCTGCGCAAGATCGCTTCCTTCTTCGACGACAAGATCAAGGAAGGCGCCGAGCGCGTCATCGAGAAGTACACGCCGATGATGGATGCCGTGATCGCCAAGTACAAGCCGCGCCTCGAAGGCAAGAAGGTCATGCTCTACGTCGGCGGCCTGCGTCCGCGTCACGTGGTCGGCGCCTACGAGGATCTGGGCATGGAAGTGGTCGGCACCGGCTACGAATTCGCCCACAACGATGACTACGATCGCACGATCAAGGAAATGGGCGATGCCACCCTGATCTACGACGACGTCACCGGCTACGAGTTCGAAGAGTTCGTGAAGGCCTGCAAGCCCGACCTGATCGGCTCCGGGATCAAGGAAAAGTACGTCTTCCACAAGATGGGCATTCCGTTCCGCCAGCTCCACTCCTGGGATTACTCGGGTCCGTACCACGGCTGCGATGGCTTCGCCATCTTCGCCAAGGACATGGACCTGACGCTGAACAATCCCTGCTGGAACATGATGAAGGCCCCGTGGGACAAGGCCCCCGTCGAAGCTGAACAGAAGGCTGCCTGATCAGGCGGCAATCCTAAACTTACGCCCGCATCCACGGATTGGTGGTGCGGGCGAAGGAGATCAAGATGCAAACCGTAGAGAAAATCAAGCCGTGTTTCCCGCTGTTCCGCGATGACGACTACAAGGAAACGCTGAAGGGCAAGAAGGTCTTCGAAGAAGGCCACGCGCCGGACAAGGTCCGCGAAACCTTCGAATGGACCACCACCAAGGAATACCAGGAACTCAACTTCAAGCGCGAAGCGCTGACGGTCAACCCGGCCAAGGCCTGCCAGCCGCTCGGTTCCGCCCTGTGCGGCCTGGGCTTCAAGAAGTCCCTGGTGTACATCCACGGCTCGCAAGGCTGCGTGGCTTACTTCCGTACCTACTTCAACCGCCACTTCAAGGAACCGATCGCCTTCATCGCCGACTCGATGACCGAAGATGCAGCCGTGTTCGGTGGCCAGAAGAACGTCCATGAAGGCCTGGCCAACGCGACCAAGCTCTACGACGCGGAAATGATCGCCATGTCCACCACCTGTATCGCCGAAGTCATCGGCGACGACTTGAACGCGTTCATCAACAACGCCAAGAACGAAGGTCATCTGGACAAGGACTTCCCGGTGCCGTTCGCCCACACCCCGTCGTTCGTCGGCAGCCATGTCACCGGCTGGGACAACATGGAAGAAGGCATCCTGCGCTACTTCACGCTGAACACCATGGAAGGCAAGGTCATCGGCTCGAACGGCAAGATCAACATCGTGCCGGGCTTCGAGACCTATCTGGGCAACTACCGTGTGATCAAGCGCTACATGAAGGAAATGGGCGTCGATTACACCATGCTCTGCGATCCGGAAGAAGTGCTCGACACCCCGGCTGACGGCGAATTCCGCATGTACGCCGGCGGCACGACGATGGACGAGGTCAAGGATGCGCCGAACGCCATCAACACCTTCCTGATCCAGCCGATGACCTGCGAGAAGACGAAGAAGTTCGTCGAGAACACCTGGAATCACGAAATCCCGAAGACCAACATCCCGATGGGTGTGGAATGGACCGACGATTTCCTGATGAAGGTCTCGGAAGCCACCGGCAAGGAAATCCCGGCCTCGATCAAGCTCGAGCGCGGTCGCCTGATCGACATGATGACCGACTCGCACGCCTGGCTGCACGGCAAGAAGATGGCCATCTACGGCGATCCGGACTTCCTGATGGGCATGGTCAAGATGATGCTGGAATTCGGTATCGAGCCGACCCACATCGTCTGCCACAACGGCGGCAAGAAGTGGGCGAAGGCCATGGAAAAGCTGCTCGCCAGCTCGCCCTACGGCGTCCATGGCAAGGCCTACCCGGGAGCCGACCTGTGGCACCTGCGCAGCCTGTGCTTCACCGACAAGCCGGACTTCCTGATCGGTAACAGCTACGCCAAGTTCATCCAGCGCGACACCGTGCATAAGGGCAAGGAGTTCGAAGTTCCGGTCATCCGCATCGGCTTCCCGATCTTCGACCGCCACCACCTGCACCGGATGACGACGCTGGGCTACGAAGGCGCGATGTACGTCCTGACCACCCTGACCAACGCGGTTCTCGAACGTCTCGACGACGAAACCCGCGAAATGGGCGTCACCGACTACAACCACGACCTGGTCCGCTAAGTCGCAGCCAAGAGCCGGGCGGCCCCGCCGCCCGGCTCGCCACCGGAGTAAGCAATGGCCAACATCATGATTCGCCAGAATGCGGCAGGCGGGCTGGTTTTCTACCTGCCCAAGCGCGACCTGGAAGCTGCCATCGAGTCCATCGAGTTCGACACCGCTGACAAGTGGGGTGGCGTGCTGATGCTGGAGAACGGTGGCAGCTACTACGTTGACCCGATCGCCAAACCTGCCCGCCTGCCCATTTCGGTCCGGGCCAAGCGGCTGGGCGCGGCGGAAGACTGAGTTTAGGAGAAGCATCATGGCAATGTATATCGATCCCGACATGTGCACCGCCTGCGACGATTGCCGTCCGATCTGCCCGACCAAGGCGATCAAGAAGGGCAAGGTGTTCTACACCATCGACGCCGCCACCTGCACCGAGTGCGAGGGTGAAAACGACACGCCGATGTGCGTGAACGTCTGCCCCTCGGGCTGCATCTCGCCGGCCTGAGTACGGCTAACCGAGCATCCGGCAACGGGTGCTCCATTAACCGCCTTCATCCCAGGAGATTCCCATGAGCCAACCCGTCGCCTCCCGCGAAGCCGCACTGCGCATTGCCTTGGCCGCCCGAACCCTGGAAGGGCTCGATGTGCGCGCCCTGGTCAATGCCCTCTCCGACAAGCTCGAACTGCCGATCACCGAGAGCAAGCTCGCCGGCCTCACCGTCGAGGATCTGCGTGAAATCCTCGCCGGCGACCACGCCGACGAAAACTGCACTGTCGGCGTCGCCCCGGAAGCGCTCAAGCAGGCCGTCCGCATCCTCTGGGGCGAAGACATCGGCGCCACCGACAAGCCGGTCCCCGCCGCCTACCAGGATGGCGACATGCCCGGCTCGATCCGCGTCGCCGTCGCCTCCAACCGCGGCGAGAACCTCGACGGCCACTTCGGATCCTGCGAAAACTTCCTGATCTACCAGCTCTCGCCCAGCGAAATCCGCCTCATCGACGTGCGCTCCGGTCTGGACGCCGATGCCGCCGAAGACCGCAACGCCGCCCGCGCCGCCGTCATCAACGACTGCCAGATCCTCTTCCTGCAATCGATTGGCGGCCCGGCCGCGGCCAAGGTCGTGCGGGCCGGCGTGCATCCGCTGAAAAAGCCCAAGGGTGGCCCGGCCCGCGAAATCCTCAGCGAACTGCAAGCGGTCCTCGACAACCCGCCGCCCTGGCTGGCCCGCATCATGGGCGTCAGCGCCGGCTCGCTCGAACGCTACGCCGAAGCCCTGGACGAAGAGGAAGCCTGAGATGACCCCCGAACGCCTCAACGAAGTCGTCGCCGCCGTCACCCGCAAGCAAGACGTCACGGCCCTGAGGGCCGGCTTTCCCGAACTGATCTTCACCGAATGCAGCGAAGACGACATCTCGCCGCGGTTGAAGCCGGTCGCCGAAACCCCGGAAGCGCTGATCTACCTGATCACCGGCGTCAGCGGTCATTGCCTGGAAGCGACCAGCGACCTGGGCGTGGCCAACGGCGTCATCGTGGCCAGTCGGGACAGCAACGAGATGTGAGAAAACGGCTGTCGCATTTCCCACAACAATGCGACAACACCTTTACAAAACAACAACTTAGATAGTGGCACCAAATTTGCTGAACTGGAATGCGTGCCCCAGGACTGCAAATTACCGGAAGGTGCCGGCGCTGACCTGGACATATACACACCGAACAAACCGCGGTCGGCAGCCACTGGCCCGGAACTTGTCAAGAAAGGAAATAGTCATGGCTGAATACACTGCGCTGACCCGTGGCGGCGCCACCTGGGTTCCCGAGTTCGTCGTCGCACTGGCCGAAGACAAGTGCATCGGCTGCGGCCGCTGCTACAAGGTCTGCCCGCGTGACGTGCTGAATCTGATCGACTCCGACGAGGACGAGGACGAGGACGAAAGCGCCGCCGCCAAGATGACGCTGAAGGATCTCGACGACTGCATCGGCTGCAGCGCCTGCGGTCGCGTCTGCCCCAAGAGCTGTTTCACCTACGCACCGCTGGCGGTGTGATCGCGCCTTGCCGTTGGCGCCGCCAACGGCAAGGACAGCCATCAAGCGTCATTCGCCCGGGCATGGTCCAGCAAACGACAGAACGTCCGACAGGCGGGCTTTGCGCGCATTGCCCCCTGTCTCCAGCCTTTCCCGAAGCGGATCGCTGCCAACCCGGGGATGCTTGCGTGCGCGCCCACAGCGGCCGCCAGATCGACCGCTTTTTTCGTCGCAACCCCGGCGAAGCCGAGAACTACCTCGACGACATCTTCTGGGAGCGGCGCGCCATTGCCGCCCGCTACGCCCCGATTGACCGGATCTTCCGGCTGCGCAGCGACAGCGACGAAGTCGTCCGTCGCGTCGTCGCCGGCCGCCTGCCGGACAGCCAGCTGCACGCGATGACCCGCGACCCGGACCGCGAGGTCCGCCTGAGCGTCGCCGCCCGCCTGCCGGAAACTGAACTGCAGCAACTGATCGACGACAGCGATTACCTGGTCCGCGCCACCGTCGCCCGGCGCCTGCCGCACGGCCAGCTCGCCCAGATGGTCCGCGACCC
>DKNF01000249.1 GCA_002470165.1 Betaproteobacteria bacterium UBA7395
CCGGAAGCGCCGACGATGGCCAGTGTCTGCCCGGCCGCCAGATCGAGGTCGATGCCGTTGAGCACGGCCACCTCCAGGCCGCCGCCGCGGAATACCTTGCCCAGTCCCCGGGCCTGCAGGATCAAATCACTCATAGCGCAGCGCCTCCGCCGGATTGACCCGCGCCGCCCGCCAGCTCGGATACAGCGTCGCCAGCAGCGACAGCACGAAGGCGATGCCGGTCACGCCCCAGACATCGCTCCACAGCAATTCGGACGGCAGGTCGGAAATGTAATAGACGTCCTTGGCCAGGAACTGGATGCCCAGCACACGTTCGATTGCCGGCACCACCACGTCGATGTTGAGCGCCAGCGCGACACCGCCGGCCACGCCGAGCCCCAGCCCGATGAAGCCGACCAGCGCGCCCTGGATCATGAACACCGCCATGATCGAGCGCGGCCGGGCGCCGAGGGTGCGCAGGATGGCGATGTCGGCCTGCTTGTCGGTGACCGCCATGACCAGCGTGGACACCAGATTGAAGGCGGCGACCGCGACGATCAGCGAGAGGATGATGAACATCATCGTCTTCTCGATCTGCACCGCGCGGAAGAAATTGGCATGGCTCTTGGTCCAGTCGTGCAGCCAGGCATCGGCGTTGATGTAGGCGACCAGTTCGCGGGCGATGCGCGGCGCCTTGAACAGGTCGTCGACCTTCAGGCGCACGCCACTGACCGCGTCACCCATCTGGTACAGGCGCTGCGCATCCTGCAGGTGGATCAGCGCCAGTCCCGAGTCGTACTCGTACATGCCGACCTCGAAGATGCCGACCACGGTGAACGAACGCACCCGCGGCACCACGCCGGCCGGCGTCACCGTGCCCTGCGGCGCGATCAGCGTCAGCTTGTCGCCGGTGAACACGCGCAGCGAACGCGCCAGATCGGCGCCGAGGACGACCCCGAACTCGCCTGGCTTGAGCGCATCCAGGCTACCGCTCCGGATCGTCTGGCGGAAGTCGGCAACGCCGTCTTCCAGGTCGGGCAGGATGCCGCGCACCAGAACGCCCTTGACCTCGCCATCGACCGAGAACATGCCCTGCGACTGCACGAAGGGCGCGGTCTCGCGAACTTCCGGATGCTGTTTGGCCTGGGCCGAAATCGACGCCCAGTCGCGCAGCGCGCCGTCCATCGCGGTGATCTGGATATGCGAGGCGACGCCGAGGATGCGTGTGCGCAATTCCTTCTGGAAGCCGTTCATGACCGACAACACCACGATCAGCGCGGCAACGCCGAGGCCGATGCCGGCCATCGAGATCAGCGAAATGAAGGAGATGAAATGGTTGCGCCGCTTGGCACGCGTGTAGCGCAAGCCGATCAGCAACTCGTAGGGCAATGACATCCGTATTCCCGCAATGCAACAAAAGCGCTATGGTACACCCACCCGGAAAAGCCGGCCCATTCAACCGTTCAGGAAATACCGCAATGATCGTCACCAATATCGAAACCGTCCCCGGCAAGCAGATCGTCAAGCATCTCGGGCTGGTCAGCGGCAACACCGTCCGTTCCAAACACGCCGGCCGCGACATCATGGCCGGCCTGAAAAACATCTTCGGCGGCGAACTCAAGGGCTATACCGAACTGCTCACCGAATCGCGCGAGGAAGCTACCGAGCGGATGATCGAGCAGGCCCGGGCCATCGGCGCCAACGCCGTGGTCAATGTCCGTTTCTCGACCTCGTCGGTTGCCGCCGGCGCTGCCGAACTGTTCGCCTACGGCACCGCTGTCGTCGTGGAATGACGCCATGTACGACCTGATCCTATTCCTGGTCTTGTTGCTGCTCGGCTATGTCTTCGGACAGCGCGCCGAAAAGCGGCATTTCAAGTCCATCATCGAACGCGAGCAGACCCTGCGCGACATCCTGGTCTTCTCCGAACGCCGCATCCCCGACGAGGACCAGCTCGAAGGCATCCTGGTCAGCGGCAACGTCGTCATCTCCGTCGACTTCTTCAAGCGCTTCGTCGCCAGCCTGCGCAACCTCGTCGGCGGCCGCGTCAGTTCCTACGAGTCGCTGCTCGAACGCGCCCGCCGCGAAGCCATCCTGCGCATGAAGGACGCCGCCCGGCGCAAAGGCGCCACCGCCGTCTGGAACCTGCGCCTGGAAACCGCGTCGATCTACAAGGGGGCGCAAAACGCCGTCGGCGCCGTCGAAGTCGTCGCCTACGGCACGGCCGTCCGCCAGCGCCGCTGAGTCATGGCCGAGTACGAGAACCCGCAGATTCCGGAAGGCATCAACGTCAGTCCGACGCATCCGCTCAAGGATTTCGCGCTGCTGGTCGGCGGCATCAGCGCGCTGATCCTGGTTGCCGTACTGGCCCTGTCACTGCTCGCCGGCCAACTGGCCCGTCACGTTCCGTTTGAGCAAGAGCGCGCCCTGGCCGGCAGCCTCAGCCGCTGGCTGCCGGAAACCCCGGCGCAGCCGGCGCATCGCGAGCGCCAGCAATACCTGCAGCAACTGGCCGACCGCCTGGCCACGGCCATGGACCTGCCGCCGGAAATGACGCTGACCGTGCATTACTCGGCGTCGAACACGGTCAATGCGCTGGCCACGCTGGGCGGTCACATCGTCGTCTTCCAGGGGCTGATCGACACACTGCCCAGCGAGAATGCGCTGGCCATGGTCATGGCCCACGAAATCGCCCATATCCGCCACCGCCACCCCATCGTCGCCATGGGCCGCGGTTTTGCCGTGATGTTCGCGCTCTCCAGCCTGGCCGGCATCGGCGACGGCGCCATGCAGCAATGGCTGACCGGCGTCGGCATGCTGCCCATCCTGTCGTTCAGCCGCAGCCAGGAAGAACAGGCCGACGCCGACGCATTGCAGGCCATGCTGCGCACCTACAGCCACGTCGGTGACGCAGCCGCCTTCTTCGAGCACATCGCTCGCCAGCAGACCACCGGCGAACCGCTGGCCATCTTCAGCACCCATCCCGGCCACGAAGAACGCATCGAGCGCATCCGGCAATTCGCCCAAAGCCAGGCTACCCAGGCCGCGCCGACCTCGGTGCCGCTGCCGGATTTCATGAAGTCGGAGTAAGCACGCGCGGCGTATCCGCCGGTGCGTAGTGCTTCAGGCGTCCGGCCAGGCGTACCCACAGGCGCCCAGCGGAAGCAATCAACCGATCCTGCGCCACCTTGATCTCGGCACGCCGCAGTGCCTCGGCGCGCTCGACGGCCTGCGCGTAACGGCGGCCCCGCCGTTCGGCATCGCGCGATGCAAGGGGCAGCGCCCCCGGGCTATCGATCTGGCTCATGGCAATCTCCTTCACAAGTAACGGTTCGCACTTTATTGCTACGACCGAATATCGGAAACCGCCGAAAATGCAGATTGCTATTGCAGTTTTTGCAAAACAATCACATCCCGTTCATACTGCCCGGCATGCAACTCAACCTGACCGACGCCGCACTCTTCGTCCGCGTTGCCGAACTCGGCACGCTGTCGGCCGCAGCGCGCGAGCGCAACGAGCCGGTCAGCCAGGTATCTCGCGCCATCGCCCGCATGGAGGCCGCACTCGGCGTCCGCCTCCTGCATCGCAGCACGCACGGCCTGTCGCTGACCGATGAAGGCGACACCTTCCTCGCCCACGCCAGGCGCATGCTCGACATCGCTGCCGAAATGGACAGCGAACTCAGCGGCAAGCTGGCCGGGCCGAGCGGACTGGTCCGCATCTGCATCAGCCCCATCCTCGCCCAGATGGTCATCGTCCCCAGCCTGCCTGGGCTGTACGCGCGCCACCCGGGGCTGCAGATCGACATCCTGGCCGACGACCGGGTTTCCGATCTGGCTCGCGACGGCATTGACATCGCCATCCGCGCCGGCGTCGACAACGCTGAAAGCCTGGTCATCCGGAAAATTGGCGAACATGGCCGCAGCCTCTACGCCGCCCCCAGCTACCTGGACAAGTTCGGCACGCCAGCGACCCCGGCCGATCTGGCAAAGCACCGGCTGATTGCCAACAGCGCCAGCCAGTCACTGAATCGCTGGCCATTCAGGAAATCGACGCTGGACAGCAGCGAATGGGACAGCACCGCTGCCGTCTGGCAGTCGGCCGACAAGGACAAACGGCTGGCCCGCAGCAACCGGACCGACATCCTGCAGGTCAAGGGCCACACCCGCGCCGACAGCACTTCCATCGTGCTCGCGCTGGCGCTCGAAGGCATCGGCATCGCCCGCCTCAACGAACTACTGGTGTCGCCGCTGGTCCGGCGCGGCCAACTGCGCCAGGTACTCGCCGACTACACCGACCGCGAACGCATCCCCGTATACGCGGTGATGCTGCAGGAACGCCATCGCCTGCCCAAGGTTCGTGCTTGTCTGGATTACTGGCAGGAATGTTTTGCCGCGATGCGCACGCACCGCGACGACGACGCGGTTTAAGTCGCCAGCGCCGCGTCGATCAGGCGCCGCGCAATACTCACCGGATCGGGCAGCAGCGGCAGTTCAGCCGGCAGGTACCAGCCGGCGTCCTCGATTTCGCCGGGCTGCGGCGTGATCGTCCCGCCGGCGTAATCGGCGAAGAAGGCGATCATCAGCGAATTGGGAAACGGCCAGGGCTGGCTGGAGAAATAGCGCAGGTTGACGATCTCGACGCCGACCTCCTCGCGCACTTCGCGCACCGCGCATTGCTCCAGCGTCTCGCCCGGCTCGACGAAACCGGCCAGCGCGCTGTACACGCCCGGCTTGAAATGCGGGCTGCGTGCCAGTAGCAGCTTCTCGCCATCGCGCACCAGCACCATCACCGCCGGCGACAGGCGCGGATAAGCGAGCAGGCCGCAGGCCGGGCAGCGCATCGCCGGCTCGCCGGCCATGATTTCAGTCGGTGTGCCGCAACGGCCGCAATAGCGGTGATTGGCCTGCCAGTCGAGCAATTGCGTCGCCCGCCCGGCGAGCGCGAAAAGTTCAGGCCCGGCCAGCGTGAAAATAGCGCGCAATGGCGTCGGCTCGGCGCCGGCAATCTGCGGAAACTCGTCCACATCGACCGCCAGGTAACGGTAACTCGCCCCCTCGCCGACGACCAGCACCTGCCCGGCCCCGGCAAAGGCAGCCGCGTCAGCTACGGGAAACTGCGCACCGTCGGCCATGAACAGCAGGCGGTGCTGGCAGCGCAGGATCCAGTAGGTCGTCTTGTCCATCGCGGCGCGGCAGTCAGGCCTTTGCCGTGGCATCCGCCGGCTCGGCTGGCAGCAGCAGGTTGAGCAGCACCGCCAGCACGCCGCACAGGCTGATGCCCTGCAGCGAGAAGCTGCCGATGGTCACGCCCAGGCCGCCGATGCCGGTGACCAGCGTCACCGAGACGATGCACAGGTTGCGCGCACTGGTCAGGTTCACCTTGGCGTCGAGCAGCGTCTTCAGGCCGATGCCGGCAATCGAGCCGAACAGCAGCACCATGATGCCGCCCATTACCGGCATCGGGATGGTCTGCAACAGCGCGCCGAACTTGCCGACGAAGGCCATCAGGATGGCGAAACCGGCGGCCCAGGTCATCACCACCGGGTTGTAGTTCTTGGTCAGCATGACGGCGCCGGTCACCTCGCCGTAGGTGGTCACCGGCGGGCCGCCGAACAGGCCGACGACATTGACCGCCAGACCGTCGCCGAACAGCGTGCGGTGCAGGCCCGGGCTTTCGGTGAAATCCTTGCCGGCAACCGAGCCGATGGCGAGGATGCCGCCGACGTGCTCGACGATGGGCGCAATCGCCACCGGAATCATGAACAGGATCGCCGCCAGGTTGAATTCCGGCGTGCCGAACTCGGGCACGGCGATCCACGCCGCCGCCGTGACCTTGCTGAAATCGACGATGCCGACGAACAGCGAGACGGTGTAGCCGACGGCGACGCCGACCAGGATCGGCACCAGCTTGAGCAGGCCGCGCGCGCGGATGGCGGTGAGCATGGTCGCCAGCAGCGAGATTGCCGCCACCGCGATGGCCGTCCCGTAGGGCACGACCTGGGCATCACCGGCCTTGCCGGTGGCCATGCTGACGGCGACCTGGGCCAGGCCGAGGCCGATGACCATGACCACCGGGCCGATCACCACCGGCGGCAGCAGCTTGTGGATCAGACCGACGCCGCGCCATTTGACCAGCGCCGCGGCGACGTAATAGAAGAAGCTGGCGGCGGCAAGCGCGCCGAGCGTGGCGTTCATGCCCCAGGTCTGCACCGAGTAGATCACCGGCGCGATGAAGGCAAAGCTGGATCCCAGGTAGATCGGTACCTGGCGCTTGGTGCACAGCTGGAAGATCAGCGTGCCGACACCGGCACCGAGCAGCGCCAGGCTCGGGTTGAGGCCGGTCAGCAGCGGCACGAGGACGGTCGCGCCGAAGGCGACGAAGAGGATTTGCGCGCCGGACAGCGCGGTGCGCCAGACGGGGTCGTGGGTGTGACTCATGATTCTTTGGTTCCGAAAATCTTGTCGCCGGCATCGCCGAGGCCCGGAATGATGTAGCCGTGCTCGTTGAGATGGCTGTCGATGGCGGCGGTGTAAATCTGCACGTCGGGGTGCGCTTTTTCCATCGCCGCGATGCCTTCCGGCGCGGCAACCAGGACCAGCGCCTTGATCTGCTTGCAGCCCTTGCGCTTCAGCATGTCGATGGTGGCGATCAGCGAACCGCCGGTGGCCAGCATCGGGTCGATGATCATCGCCAGGCGCTCGTCGAGCTGGCCGACGAAACGCTCGAAATAGGGCTCAGGCATCAGCGTCTCATGATTGCGGGCGATGCCGACGACGCTGACCTTGGCGTTCGGGATCAGGTCGAGGATGCCGTCGAGCATGCCGATACCGGCGCGCAGGATGGGCACCACGGTAACCTTCTTGCCCTTGATCTGCTCGATTTCGACCTCGCCGCACCAGCCTTCGATGCGGCAGGGCTCAAGCTCGAAATCGCGGCAGGCTTCGTAACTCAGCAGCCGCGCCAGCTCGGCGGTCAATTCGCGAAATTTCTTGGTACTGATGTCGCCTTCCCGCATCAGTCCGATTTTGTGTTTGACCAGGGGATGGCGGACTTCGATCACCGGCATGGGCTACCTCGCGTGCAATTTTCTCAAAGGACGAAGGTTAATCCATTCGGGCCGGCGACGCAGTTGAATCTATCCAAAAATGGAACAAACCGAGCCCCCCGTTGATGCCGTAGGAAGCCACCGATTTCCACACACATTGGCTAGACCAAGCGAATTGACATTATGATGTGACAGGACTAACCGCACTGCATCCAGATTTCAGGGGAACGAACAATGAAAAAGGATTCAATCAACCGCGTTTATCGCGTCGTCTGGAACGCCAGCAAGTCAGTTTGGCAAGCCGTCTGTGAGACCGGCAAGGCCCATGGCAAGGAAAAGTCCTCGCGCAGCCTGCGCCGCGCCATTACGGTTGCAGGGATCGCCCTGGCCGGTGGCGCCTTGGCCGCACCTGCCGCGAACGAACTGCCAACCGGCGGCAACGTGGTGGCTGGCAATGCCACCATCAGCACCAGCGGAGCACGCATGGATGTGCTGCAGACTTCTCAGCACACGGCCATTGACTGGAACACCTTCAACATCGGCAGTGCCGCCCATGTCCACTTCGAGCAACCGAGCGGTGGCGTTGCATTGAACCGCGTGCTCGACACCAATGCCAGCCAGATCTATGGTCGACTTACAGCCACCGGCCAGGTTTTCTTGCTCAACCCCAATGGTGTGCTTTTCGCCCCGGGTGCTCAGGTCGACGTCGGCGGTATCGTCGCTTCGACCCTGAACCTCGGTAACGCCGACTTCATGGCAGGCAACTACACCTTCTCGGGAAGCAGCAGCAACGCCATCGTCAACCAGGGCAACATCACTATCGCTCCCGGTGGGACGGTGGCACTGATCGCCGCCAGAATCACCAACACCGGAAGTATCGAGGCACCGCAAGGCAGCGTGTTACTCGGCGCCGGCAGCAGGGTCACACTTGACCTCGGCGGCCCCGTCAAGCTGCAAGTGGAACAAGGCGCCGTCGACGCACTGATCGAATCGGGCGGCGCCATCAAAGCCGCAGACGGGCTGATATACCTCACCGCACGGTCAGCCGACACGCTCACCCAGTCGGTCATCAACCACAGCGGCATCATCGAAGCGAACTCGCTGTCCGCCCAAGGCGGCAAGGTGGTACTCGAAAGTGATCAGATCCTGTTGGCGGATGGCAGCCAGATCGACGCCAGCGGTGCCACAGGTGGCGGCCAAGTTCTGGTCGGCGGTGGCTGGCAGGGAACAGGTGGTTATTACCAAGCCACCACGGTCACCATGCAGCGCGATGCCAGCATTGATGTCTCGGCCAAGAAAATTGGTTCTGGTGGCACCGCCGTGCTGTGGAGCGACATCCACAATGCCGATTCGCAAACCCGTGCTTACGGAACAATCTGGGCCATGGGTGGTGCCGAGGGCGGCGATGGCGGACGCATCGAGACATCCGGTCATTGGTTAAGCATCACTGGTTCCCGCGGCGGTGCTTCAGCCGACTTGGGCAAGGCCGGTTTGTGGCTGCTTGATCCATACAATGTCACGATCACCAGTGCGGACGCAAATGGTGCGTGGGGGGGCGGCAATCCCGACATCTGGACACCCAACGCAAACAATTCGACGATCCTGAACACGGACATTGCCAGCAAGCTGGAAAGCGGAACGAACGTCACGGTGACCACAGGTAGCGCCGGCACCCAGATCGGTGACATCACCGTCGCCAGCGCAATTACCAAGGCCAGCGGCAATGCCGATGTCACCCTGACACTGCAGGCAGCCAACTCTATCGTTATCGATCAGGCCATCAGCAACACTGGCGGCACGGGCAAACTGCATGTCGTGCTGGATGCCGACAACGACAACGGTACGCGCAATGGTGGCGGTATCACCATCCTGAACAACAACATCACCACCGGGGGCGGCAACATCAGTTTTGGCACCGGCGCAACGTTGAACATCGGCGGTGTCAACACCAAGGTCGGCGGTGATGTCTATGTCGGTGGTAGCGGTGCTCTGGCGCTGAATACAGCAGGCGGCGATGTGACCGTGAACGGAGAGATGCTGATCGCCAATACCAATGGTTTCAGCATCAACACCAGCAATGGCAACGTCAATTTCGGCGGCCTGGTGAATTCGGCCAATCAATATTCATTCATCAACAAAACCGCATCTGCAGGCACGGGCACCTGGGATGCCGCCAGGATCGAGGCCCGCGACGGAACGACAGGTGGCTCGGCCATTGGTGACAAGTATCTGGTAACGATCACATCCCGACTGGAAAACGCACTGGCCACACGCGCCACTGGCTACGTCGGAGCCTGGATCGGTGCTTACCGCCCCGATTACACGACTGGCGCCTGGCAGTGGGCCGACGGTCCGGAAGGCGGACAAACCTTTTTTAATCAGAGCGGACTCGGTGGCGGCACAACTGTCAGTGGCTATTTCAGCAACTTCGATACCGGCGAGCCTAACGGCGCATTCAACGCCAGTGGCGAAACGCGCGGTCAGTTCTTCGGTACGCAGGGGTTGTGGAACGACCTGACCAACGGGACCACTTATTCAAACAACACGACAAATCAATATGCCGTTCTGGGCTTTGTCCGTGAAACCAACCTCGCAGCCTCGCCATTGACTGTGGACGCAGGCACGGGCACCGTAACCTTCACCCAGGCCGTCGGCAACAGCAAGGCCCTGGCTTCGCTGAATGTCACCGGAAGCACGATCGCCATCAATGGTGGCGCCGTTACGAGCGGCGACCAGACCTATACCGCGACAGGCAATGTGACCCAGGGCGGTGCGATCACGGCGACAGGTCTGCTTCTGCTTGGCGCGAATGGCAATTACAACCTCACCAACACCGGCAACAATGTGGCTACGCTGGCAGCGAATACGGGCAGCATGAATTTCTATGATACCAACGGCTTGACGATAGGCACGCTGGGAGCAACAAACGGAATCACGGCAACGAACGGCGCGGTAGTGGTGGAAACCGGCAGTGGTGATATCACCATTTCGCAAAATGTCAGCGCCTCTGACACTGGCACTTCGGCTATTCTCATCAATGCGGGCAAAACAGCCGCTGCAGGCACTGCAACTGGTGGCAATATCGTACTGAGTGGAACACGCACTTTCACCACCGGCGCGGGAGGACGCACCATCCTGTACTCGGGAGATAGTAGTGCCAGCACCGGACTCTCCAGCCTGGTGAGCAACGCTGGGGGCACCTTGGCTTATAACGCCGACGAAGCCAGCACGCCGACGCCGACCAGTGGCATACATGCGATCTATCGCGGACCGGCCCCAGCAGTAACGAGCAGCACGCCCGATATCCCCAAGGACACCGCGGTTTCCACTGCCCAGGGAACAGCGACACAGCCGGTCATCACCAACCCGCTCACGACAAATGCCACGTCACCTAACGAGTTGCCGACCGCCGACATCAGCGGCGGCTTGGCTTTCGTCGAGGTTAACAGCACCCAGGGAACAGGCGGAGGCGATACGACAAATGTTCAGAGCACAAATGATCTCCCCTCGGGAACTTCGGGCCGCGATCCGCTGGGCTTCATGCGCATCTTCGTCGTCAATGGTGGCATCAATCTACCAGCCGTTGCTTTCGGTACGACAGGACAACGTGACCAGAACGACGCCAACCAATAACATTCCAAACTGATTGCCATAATGAGACTTCGCTTACCTCTACTGGCCGCTTCACTTGCGGCGGCCTTTCCGCTTGCCTCGCTGGCCCAGCAGCAACCCGACGCCGGGCAGACCCTGCAACAGCAACAGCAGCAAGTTCCGCAACTGCCGCGCAGTGGCCCGGCCATCGATATCCAGCCTCCGAAAGCAGCCGTCACCGCACCGGGTGGCGCTGAGGTCACGCTGTCCGAGATTCGCATCACCGGCACCAACGTCTTCAGCGAAGCAGAACTCCTGAAGGAACTCGGTGAATTCGCCGGCAAGTCCTTTGATCTCGCCGGCCTGCGCGGACTGACGGAGCGAATCTCGGCCTACTACCGCGAAAACGGCTACCCATTTGCCCGTGCTTATATCCCACCGCAACCGATGACCGATGGCAAGCTACGCATCGATGTCGTGGAAGGCCGTTTCGGCAAGATTCAGGCATTCGGCGACAGTAAGCTGGCCGACGCCGCCGACGGATTTCTCTCCCAACTCAAGCCAGGCGAAGTCATTGCCTCATCCCGACTGGAACGCACTACCCTGATTCTCGACGACCAGCCAGGTATCCGGGTGGCGCCGATCATTCGCCCAGGACAAGAACTGGGCACCGGCGATCTTGATGTGCGCGTCGAGCGAACTCCTAGTGTCAATGGTGACGTTGGCCTCGACAATCATGGCAACCGTTTCACCGGCGAGCACCGGTTACGCGCCAACATGCAATGGAACAGTCCGTTCACCTTCGGTGACCAGATAGCCGCCCGGATCCTCTACTCTGACGAGGACATGTGGCTGGGAAGTCTGGGCTACAGCCTGCCGATCGGCACCAGCGGACTGCGCGGTAACGTTGGCTATTCCCACACCTATTACGAACTCGCCAAGAATTTTGCCGACCTTGGCGCGACAGGCACCGCCAAGGTCGCCAGCCTGGGCGTCAGCTATCCGCTGATCCGCTCGCAAAAAGCCAACCTGAGCCTTGCTTTCACCTATCAGCACAAGAAACTCAACGACAAGCAGCGCTCAGCCAGCACCAATGACGATAAGTCGAGCCGTAGCTTGCCTATAAGCTTGAATTTTGACCAACGTGATAGCCTTTGGGGCGGAGGCATTACTTACGGCAGTCTGGCGTACACTGCGGGCGAACTAAAGCTAGGGAGCACACTGGAAAACACCGACCGTGCCAGCCGTCAGAACACACGCGGCAGCTTCGACAAGTGGAATCTGGACATCGCTCGAGTTCAGGCCACACCCATATCTAACCTGATCCTGTTCGGTCGACTGTCCTCACAATGGGCCGGCAAGAACCTAGACTCTTCTGAAGGCTTCAGTCTCGGCGGCGCTAGTGGCGTGCGTGCTTACCCGACCGGCGAGGGCAACGGCGATGAAGGCTGGCTGGTCCAGTTTGAGATACGCTACACCATGGGTGCATACACTCCCTACCTGTTTCACGACAGTGGGCGGGTGAAGCTCAATGCGAAAAATAACCTGACCTCTCCCGCCACCCCGAATCACCGTACGATCCGCGGAGAAGGGCTGGGCTTGCGTTATGCCCGCGGTGACTGGTACATGGATGCGACGGTTGCCTGGCGTAGCCACGGTGGCAAGCCACTGTCCGACACCGCCAAACGCAATCCGCGCATGTGGGTGATGGCTGGTTACAAATTCTGAATTTTCTGGGTCCAGCCCAAGGGAGCTCTGCCTGAGGTCAGGAGTGGAGCCCACTCGTCCGCCCCCGCCGCAGTGATAAACTCGCGCCTTCCCCCGATGAGTGCTGCACCGTGCGCCTGACCCTGCTTGTTCCCGAATTGATCTGGCCCGAACCGGGCGACCAGTTGACGCTGGACAAGTTGCCGGCACCGGGTTTCGAGTGGCTGGACGGGCATGCGGCGTTCCGGCGTTCGGCGCCGGTTTCGGTCGAGGAATCACTGCTCGACCTGTTCGGTTTGCCGGCGGGCGGACCGGCGGCGTTCCGGCGGCTGGGCGAAGCGGGTGCGGTTGCCGAGGACGGCCACTGGCTGTGCGCCGACCCGGTGCATCTGCGTTTTCATCACGAGCGCATCGTGCTTGCCGATGCCGGGGCCTTCGATGTGGACGACGGCGAAGCACAGGCGCTGGTGGCGGCGCTGAATGCGGAGTTTGCCGACATCGGCGTGTTCCACGCGGCGACGGCGCGGCGCTGGTATCTGCGTCTGCACCAGCCGGCCGAGCATCTTGCCGCGCCGCTTTCCGCCGTCGCCGGCCGGCGCATGGACAGCGACCTGAGCGACAAGACCTCGCCGCTGCACCGCTGGCTGAACGAGGTGCAGATGTTCCTGCATCTGCACCCGGTCAACGCGGCGCGGGCCGGCGCCGGCAAACCGGCGATCAACAGCCTGTGGTTGTGGGGCGCCGGGACTGCCGGGCAGCCGGTGGCGGCGTTC
>DKNF01000251.1 GCA_002470165.1 Betaproteobacteria bacterium UBA7395
AACGACCTCTATCGTCGCGTCATCAACCGTAACAACCGTCTCAAGCGCCTGCTCGAACTGAAGGCTCCTGACATCATCGTGCGCAACGAAAAGCGCATGCTGCAGGAATCCGTTGATTCGCTGCTCGACAACGGCCGTCGCGGCAAGGCGATGACCGGCGCCAACAAGCGTCCGCTGAAGTCGCTGGCCGACATGATCAAGGGTAAAGGCGGTCGTTTCCGTCAGAACCTGCTCGGCAAGCGTGTCGACTACTCCGGCCGTTCGGTCATCGTGGTCGGTCCGCAGCTCAAGCTGCATCAGTGCGGTCTGCCCAAGCTGATGGCGCTGGAACTGTTCAAGCCCTTCATCTTCCACAAGCTGGAAGTTGGCGGCTACGCCACGACCATCAAGCAAGCCAAGAAGATGGTCGAAGGCCAGGAACCGATCGTCTGGGACATGCTCGAAGACGTCATCCGCGAACATCCGGTCATGCTCAACCGGGCGCCGACGCTGCACCGTCTGGGTATCCAGGCGTTCGAGCCGACCCTGATCGAAGGCAAGGCGATTCAGCTGCACCCGCTCGTCTGCGCGGCGTTCAACGCCGACTTCGACGGTGACCAGATGGCCGTTCACGTGCCGCTGTCGCTGGAAGCGCAGATGGAAGCCCGCACCCTGATGCTGGCCTCGAACAACGTGCTGTCGCCCGCCAACGGCCAGCCGATCATCGTGCCGTCGCAGGATATCGTTCTCGGTCTGTACTACGCCACCCGCGAAAAGATCAACGCCAAGGGCGAAGGCATGTACTTCGCCGACGTCGCCGAAATCGACCGCGCCATGGCCGCCGGCCAGCTCGACATCCACGCCCGCATCTCGGTGCGTCTGAAGCAGTACGAGCCGGCTGCCGTCGATGGCGAATGGACCGAGAAGCTGGTCCGCGTCGAAACCACCGCCGGTCGTGCGCTGCTCTCGCGCATCCTGCCGAAGGGGCTGCCGTTCAAGGCGATCGACAAGGCACTGAAGAAGAAGGAAATTTCCAAGCTGATCGACGAATCCTTCCGTCGCTGCGGCCTCAAGGAAACCGTCGTCTTCGCCGATCAGCTGATGCAGAACGGTTATGCCCTGGCCACCCGCGGCGGCATTTCCTTCTGTTCGGACGACATGCGCGTCCCGGCCAAGAAGTACGAGATCATCGCCGCTTCGGAAGCCGAAGTGAAGGAAATCGAAGACCAGTACAAGAACGGCCTGGTTACTCAGGGCGAGCGCTACAACAAGGTCGTCGATATCTGGGGTCGCACCGGCGACCAGGTTGCCAAGGTGATGATGGACGAACTCGGCCACGAGGAAGTCATCGACCGCCATGGCAAGAAGGTCAAGCAGGATTCCTTCAACTCGATCTACATGATGGCCGACTCCGGTGCCCGCGGCTCGGCTGCCCAGATTCGTCAGCTGGCTGGTATGCGCGGCCTGATGGCGAAGCCGGACGGCTCGATTATCGAGACGCCGATCACCACCAACTTCCGCGAAGGCCTGAACGTTCTCCAGTACTTCATCTCGACCCACGGCGCCCGTAAGGGTCTGGCCGACACCGCGCTGAAGACCGCCAACTCCGGTTACCTGACGCGTCGTCTGGTCGACGTGACCCAGGATCTGGTGATCACCGAAGACGACTGCGGCACCAAGAACGGTTTCGCCGTCAAGGCGCTGGTCGAAGGCGGTGAAGTCATCGAGCCGCTGCGCGAGCGCATCCTCGGTCGCGTCACGGTCGACGATCTGGTCGATCCGGAAACTCAGGAAACCGTGATCTTCTCGGGCACCATGCTCGACGAGGATCTGGTCGACCTGATCGATAAGCTCGGTATCGACGAAGTCAAGGTTCGTACCCCGCTGACCTGCGACACCCGTTACGGCCTGTGCGCCAAGTGCTACGGTCGTGACCTCGGTCGCGGCACGATGGTCAATGCCGGCGAATCGGTCGGCGTCATCGCTGCCCAGTCGATCGGCGAGCCGGGTACGCAGCTGACCATGCGGACCTTCCACGTCGGTGGTGCGGCTTCCCGTGCTGCCGTCGCCGACAAGGTCGAAGGCAAGTCGGCCGGTACCGTCCGCTACACCTCGAACATGCGCTATGTCACCAGCGCCAAGGGCGAGAAGGTTGTCATTTCCCGCTCCGGCGAAGTGCTGATCACCGACGATCATGGTCGTGAGCGCGAACGGCACAAGGTTCCGTACGGCGCCATGCTGGCGGTCGACGAAGGCAAGGCCGTCAAGGCCGGTGCCAAGCTCGCCAGCTGGGATCCGCACACCCGTCCGATCATCACCGAGTACGCCGGTACCGTCCGCTTCGAGAACGTCGAGGAAGGCGTCACCGTCGCCAAGCAGATCGACGATGTCACCGGCCTGTCCACGCTTGTCGTCATCGACAACAAGCGCGGCGGCAAGGCTGCGACCAAGGGCATCCGTCCGGTCGTCAAGCTGCTCGACGAAGCCGGTCAGGAAGTCAAGATTCACGGTAGCGAACACTCGGTGTCGATCGCCTTCCAGGTCGGTTCGATCATCTCGGTGGTCGACGGTCAGCAGGTCGGTGTCGGCGACGTGCTCGCCCGCATGCCGCAGGAATCGGCCAAGACCCGCGACATTACCGGCGGTCTGCCGCGCGTTGCCGAACTGTTCGAAGCCCGTACCCCGAAGGATGCTTCGGTGCTGGCCGAAGTCACCGGCACGATCAGCTTCGGCAAGGACACCAAGGGCAAGCAGCGTCTGGTCATCACCGATCTCGACGGCGAAGCCCACGAGTTCCTGATCTCCAAGGACAAGCATGTGCTGGTGCACGACGGTCAGGTGGTCAACAAGGGCGAGAAGATCGTCGAAGGCGAACCGGATCCGCACGACATCCTGCGTCTGCAGGGCGTCGAGGCACTGGCCCGTTACATTACCGACGAAGTCCAGGACGTCTACCGTCTGCAGGGCGTGAAGATCAACGACAAGCACATCGAAGTGATCGTCCGCCAGATGCTGCGCCGCGTGACCATCGTCGAACCGGGCGATACCAAGTTCATCAAGTCCGAACAGGTCGAGCGCGCCGAACTGCTGGCCGAGAACGACCGTGTCCTGGCCGAAGGCAAGCTGCCGGCGACTTTCGAGCACATGCTGCTCGGTATCACCAAGGCTTCGCTGTCGACCGACTCGTTCATCTCCGCTGCATCGTTCCAGGAAACAACCCGCGTTCTCACCGAAGCCGCGATCATGGGCAAGCGCGACGAACTGCGTGGTCTCAAGGAAAACGTCATCGTCGGTCGTCTCATCCCGGCCGGTACCGGTCTCGCCTATCACCGCAGCCGCAAGGCTCAGGTGGCCGGCGAAGATATCGCGGCCGACCGTCCGATCGAGGATGCAGTTGTCGAAAATGCAACACAAGAGGTCGATCAAGGTCTCTGATGTCGTAAGCCAACCCCCGTGTTTCGTTGACATGGGGGTTGATCAACCATAGAATCTATGGTCTTTGTCGGCAGAGACTAATCATTGTCTCTGCTATGGATAACAAAATTGCCGTCGTGCCCCGTTTTTCCGGGGCCTGGCTGTTGAAGGAAGTTTGATATGCCGACCATCAACCAGCTCGTGCGCAAGCCGCGCGTCGCCGAAAAGGCCAAGAGCAAGGTTCCTGCGCTGGAAAAGTGCCCGCAAAAGCGTGGCGTCTGCACCCGCGTTTACACCACCACCCCGAAGAAGCCGAACTCCGCGCTGCGTAAGGTTTGCAAGGTTCGTCTGACGAACGGCTTCGAAGTCATTTCGTACATCGGCGGTGAAGGCCACAACCTGCAGGAGCACTCGGTGGTCCTGATCCGCGGTGGTCGTGTGAAGGATTTGCCCGGTGTGCGTTACCACACCGTGCGTGGCTCCCTGGATACCCAGGGCGTCAAGGATCGCAAGCAAGCCCGTTCCAAGTACGGCGCCAAGCGTCCGAAGGCTGCCTGATCCATCAGGCGGTTTGAGTAAGTGGCCACTCTGCTGGGTGGCCGAGAGGGCCGGGGGGGTGAAAACCCCTTCCCGGCTTTTCAACTGAATAGTGATCAAGAGAGGTTAGTATGCCCCGTCGTCGTGAAGTACCCAAGCGTGACATTCTCCCGGACCCGAAGTTCGGCAGCGTCGAAGTTTCCAAGTTCATCAATGCCGTGATGCAGAGCGGCAAGAAGTCGGTGGCCGAGCGTATCGTCTACGGCGCCTTCGACATCATCAGCACCAAGTCCGGCAAGGATCCGCTGGAAGTTTTCGGTTCCGCCATGGCCAACGTCAAGCCCATGGTCGAAGTGAAGTCGCGCCGTGTCGGCGGTGCCAACTACCAGGTGCCCGTTGAAGTTCGTCCGGCCCGTCGCGCTGCCCTGGCCATGCGCTGGTTGCGTGAGTTCGCCCGCAAGCGCTCGGAAAAGTCCATGGGTCAGCGTCTGGCTGCAGAAATGATGGAAGCTGCCGAAAACCGTGGCGGTGCAGTCAAGAAGCGTGACGAAGTGCATCGCATGGCCGAAGCCAACAAGGCTTTCGCCCACTTCCGCTTCTAATCCATTTACTACGAAGGTATCTACCGTGGCCCGTAAAACCCCTATCGAGCGCTACCGCAACATCGGTATCAGCGCGCACATCGACGCCGGCAAGACCACCACGACCGAGCGCATCCTGTTCTACACCGGTGTCAATCACAAGATCGGTGAAGTGCATGACGGCGCTGCCACCATGGACTGGATGGAGCAGGAGCAGGAGCGTGGCATCACCATCACCTCCGCTGCCACCACCTGCTTCTGGAAGGGTATGGACAGTTCGTTCCCGGAGCATCGCTTCAACATCATCGACACCCCGGGGCACGTTGACTTCACCATCGAAGTCGAACGCTCGATGCGTGTTCTTGACGGTGCCTGCATGGTCTATTGTGCCGTCGGCGGCGTCCAGCCGCAGTCGGAAACCGTCTGGCGTCAGGCGACCAAGTACAAGGTGCCGCGTCTGGCCTTCGTGAACAAGATGGACCGTTCGGGTGCCAACTTCTTCAAGGTCGTTGACCAGATGAAGACCCGCCTGAAGGCCAGCCCGGTGCCGATCGTTATCCCCATCGGTGCTGAAGACACTTTCGAGGGTGTTGTCGATCTGCTCAAGATGAAAGCCATCTACTGGGACGAGGCTTCCCAGGGCATGAAGTTCGACTACCGCGACATTCCGGCCGATCTGGTCGAGACCGCCCAGACCTGGCGCGAGCAGATGATCGAAGCGGCGGCCGAGGCCTCCGAAGATCTGATGAACGAGTACCTGGAAAACGGCGAGCTGTCGGAAGAGAAGATCAAGCAGGGTCTGCGCATGCGCACCCTGGCCTGCGAAATCCAGCCGATGCTGTGCGGTACCGCATTCAAGAACAAGGGCGTTCAGCGCATGCTCGACGCCGTCATCGAACTGCTGCCGTCGCCGGTCGACATTCCGCCGGTGCAGGGTGTGGACGAGCGTGAGCAGGAAGTCTCGCGCAAGGCCGATGACAGCGAGAAGTTCTCGGCGCTGGCCTTCAAGCTGATGACCGACCCGTTCGTCGGCCAGCTGACCTTCATCCGCGTTTATTCGGGCGTTCTGACCTCCGGTGCGACCGTCTACAACTCGGTCAAGGGCAAGAAGGAACGTATCGGCCGCATCCTGCAGATGCACGCCAACAACCGCGAAGAAATCAAGGAAGTTCTGGCTGGCGACATCGCAGCCTGCGTGGGTCTGAAGGAAGTCACGACGGGTGAAACCCTGTGCGATCCGGAAGCGCCGATCATTCTCGAGCGCATGGTCTTCCCGGAGCCGGTGATTCACGTCGCCGTCGAGCCGAAGACCAAGGCCGACCAGGAAAAGATGGGTATCGCGCTGGGGCGTCTGGCTGCCGAAGATCCGTCCTTCCGCGTCCGCACCGACGAAGAATCCGGCCAGACCATCATCTCCGGCATGGGCGAACTGCACCTCGACATCATCGTCGATCGCATGAAGCGCGAATTCAACGTTGAGGCCGCCGTCGGTGCGCCGCAGGTTGCCTACCGCGAATGCATCAAGAAGGCTGTCGAACAGGAAGGCAAGTTCGTCAAGCAGTCCGGCGGTCGCGGTCAGTTCGGTCACGTCTGGCTCAAAATCGAGCCGAACGAAGCCGGCAAGGGCTACGAGTTCGTCGACGCCATCAAGGGTGGTGTGGTTCCGCGCGAATACATCCCGGCGGTCGACAAGGGTCTGCAGGATGCCATCGGTAGCGGCGTACTCGCCGGCTTCCCGGTCGTCGACATCAAGTTTACGCTGTTCGACGGTTCCTACCACGATGTTGACTCCAACGAAAACGCCTTCCGCATGGCGGCTTCGATGGCCTTCAAGGAAGGTATGAAGAAGGCCAGCCCGACGCTGCTCGAGCCGATGATGTCGGTTGTTGTCGAAACCCCGGAAGACTACATGGGCAACGTCATGGGCGACCTGTCGTCGCGTCGCGGCATCGTTCAGGGTATGGACGATCTGCCGGGCGGTACCAAGGAAGTTCGCGCCGAAGTGCCGCTGTCCGAAATGTTCGGCTACGCCACCTCGCTGCGCTCGCTGTCCCAGGGTCGCGCTACCTACACCATGGAATTCAAGCACTACGTCGAAGCGCCGAAGAACGTCGCTGAAGCGGTCATCAACAAGAAGTAACCCTTTATTGGAGAACCGATAATGGCTAAGGAAAAATTTGAACGTACCAAGCCGCACGTGAACG
>DKNF01000087.1 GCA_002470165.1 Betaproteobacteria bacterium UBA7395
CCAACGGCTCCGGCAAGTCGACCATCCTCAAGATCATGGCCGGCCTCGACAAGGAGTGGAGCGGCGAGGCATGGCTCGCCGAGGGTGCGACCGTGGGCTATCTCGCCCAGGAGCCTGAACTCGACCCCGCGCTCGACGTCTTCGGCAACGTCATGGAAGGCGTGGCGAGAAAGACGGCGATCATCGAGCGCTACAACGAGCTGATGATGAACTACTCCGACGAGACGGCCGACGAATCGGCCCATCTCCAGGACGAGATGGATCGCTTGAACCTGTGGGATCTCGAGCAGCAGGTCGAGATGGCCATGGAGGCGCTGGCCTGCCCGCCCAAGCATGCCGACGTCAGCAACCTGTCCGGCGGCGAGCGCGGCCGCCTGCATCTGGCCAAGACGCTGATGTCCGGCGGCAACGTCCTGCTGCTCGACGAACCGTCGAACGACCTCGACGTGGAAACCCTGCGTGCGCTGGAAGATGCCCTGCTCGAATTCCCGGGCTGCGCCATGGTCATCTCCCACGACCGCTGGTTCCTCGACCGCATCTGCACGCACATCCTGGCGGCCGAGGGCGATTCGCAATGGACCTTCTTCCCGGGTAACTATCAGGAATACGAAGAGGACAAGCGCCGCCGTCTGGGCGAAGAAGGCGCCAAGCCCAAGCGTATCCGCTACAAGCCGATCACGCGCTGAGCGCGATCCGCAAAACAGAACGGGCGCCATTTCGGCGCCCGTCTTTCTTTTTCCTGCCCCGCTTTTCGCGGAACAGCGAAACTCAGTGCTTGAGGCTGGCGGAGAAAACCGCCTTGCTCTTTTCGGAGAACTGGAACTCGCTGAAGGCGCGTTCGATTTCAGCGACATTGCTGCCGGCGGTATGGTCCTCGAAGCTGATGCCGATGCTCTTGCCGTTGGCGGCCAGCGTCTGGAAAGCATAGCGCCAGCGTTGCGCTTCGGCCAGGCGCTCGCGCAGCTCGGCTTCATTGGAAATCACGATACCGGCCTTCTTCAGGGAATCCAGGAATTGCTCGAAGGATTCGTTGCTCAGACTTCCCATTTGTTGTCTCCTAAACGATGTTACCAATAACGACATATTCGGTGTCCGGTTGACACTCGGGTCTTGTGCAGATGAATGCGATAATCGTGCCATGTCGAAGAAACCTCATCCGCCCACCACCCCTGCCGCCCTTCCGGAGATCCGTCCCGGGCAGTCGATCGAGCTGCTCAAGGAACTGCACATCCTGACGCGCGACGGCAAACTGAACCAGGACAGCCGCCGCAAGCTCAAGCAGGTCTACCATCTCGCCCAGTTCATCGAGCCCCTGCTCGATGGCATGGAAACCCTGGTCGATCACGGCGCCGGCAAGTCCTACCTCGGCTTCATCCTCTACGATCTGTACATCAAGAGCCGTGCCAGCGGCACCGTGATCGGCATCGAGACGCGCCAGGAACTCGTTGATAAATCAAGGGAACTTGCCCAGCGACTGGATTTCCCGAGGATGCAGTTCCTGGCCTGCACGGTCGAGGAATCGATGACCTCTGAGGCGCTGCCGGCCCGTGTCGATGTCGTCACCGCGCTGCACGCCTGCAACACCGCGACCGACGACGCGATCCGTTTCGCGCTGACGCGACAGGCGAAACACATCGTCCTGGTGCCTTGCTGCCAGGCCGAAGTGGCGGCGACGATGCGTGCCCGCAAGGCCGAATCGCTGGCGCAGACGCCGCTCGCCGAACTGTGGCGGCACCCGATCCACACCCGCGAACTGGGCAGCCACCTGACCAATGTGCTGCGTTGTCTGTTGCTGGAATCCCACGGCTACGACGTCACCGTCACCGAACTGGTCGGCTGGGAACACTCGATGAAGAACGAACTGATCATCGCCAGCCAGCGCGGCAAGCCCCGCCGCAATGCGCGCGAGCGTGCCGAAGCCATCCTGCGCGAGTTCAATATCGAGGAACTTGCCCCCCGTTTCACCTACTAAGGCGCCATGACGCGAATCCAACACCCCCTCGAACTCCTGGCCCCGGCCAAGAACGCCGACTTCGGCATCGAAGCCATCAAGCACGGCGCCGATGCCGTATACATCGGCGGACCGGCTTTTGGCGCCCGTTACGGCGCCGGCAACTCTGTCGGCGAAATCCAACAGCTGTGTGAATTCGCCCACCGTTTCCGGGCCAAGGTCTTCGTCGCGCTGAACACCATCCTGCACGACAGCGAACTGGAAGACAGCCGGCAACTGGCCTGGCAGTTGTACGAGGCCGGCGTCGATGCCCTGATCATCCAGGACATGGGCCTGCTTGAACTGGATCTGCCGCCGATTCAACTACATGCGAGCACCCAGACCGACATCCGCAACCCGGCCAAGGCGAAGTTCCTGGAAGATGCCGGCTTCTCGCAGATCGTCCTGGCGCGTGAAATGAGCATCGCCGAAGTGCGCCAGGTGGCCGACGCGACGACGCTGGCGCTGGAGTATTTTGTCCACGGCGCGCTCTGTGTCGCTTATTCCGGACAATGCTTCATCAGCCACGCCCACACCGGCCGCAGCGCCAATCGCGGCGAGTGTTCGCAGGCCTGTCGGCTGCCCTATACGCTGGTCGACGACAAGGGCAAGACGATCACCGAGAACCAGCACCTGCTGTCGATGAAGGACAACAACCAGTCCGACAACCTGCGCGCGCTGGTCGAGGCCGGCGTCTCCTCGTTCAAGATCGAGGGCCGCTTGAAGGACCTCTCCTACGTCAAGAACATCACCGCGCATTACCGCACGCTGCTCGACGAGATCATCGCCGCCGACCCTCGTTACGTGCGCGCCGCCAGCGGCCGTTCGACCTTCACCTTCACGCCGCAGCCGGAAAAGACCTTCAACCGCGGCTACACCGACTACTTTGCCAATGACCGCCAGGACGACATCGGCGCCTTCGATTCGCCGGCCTTCGTCGGCGAGCCGATTGGCGAGGTGGAAGAGATCGGCGACGGCTGGCTCACGGTCAATACCGGCGAAACCTTCCACAACGGCGACGGCGTCTGCTTCCACGACGCCCACGGCGACGTGCAGGGAATGCGCATCAACCGGGTCGAGGGCAGGAAGCTCTTCCCGATGGACATCCCGGCCGACTTGAGCGAAGGCACCACCCTGTTCCGCAACCGCGACCAGGAATTCGAGCGCGCGCTGGAAAAGGATTCGGCCGACCGGCGCGTCAGCGTCAAGGCAGTTTTCGCCGAGCAGGCCGACGCTTTCGTGCTGACGCTGAGCGACGAAGACCAGGTCAGCGTTTCCGTCACCCTGCCCCGCGACGAGCGGATCGGCCGCGAACTGGCGCAGAACCCGGACGCCGCGCTGGCCAAGCTGAAGGAAAATCTCGGCAAGTTCGGCAACACGATGTTCGTCGCCGAAGCGGTCGAGCTGCAACTGAGCCAGGCCTGGTTCCTGCCGGTCGGCGCGATCAACGCACTGCGCCGCGAAGCGGCGGAAAAACTCGAAGCCGCGCGCATCGCCAGCCATCCGCGCCCACCGCGCGCGGCACCGGCAGCCGACCCCGTGCCCTACCCGCAGGATGAGCTGACCTACCTCGGCAACGTGTTCAACAGCAAGGCCCGCGCCTTCTACGAGAAGCACGGCGTACGGCTGATCGACGAGGCCTACGAGGCCGGCAACGAAAAGGGCATGGTCTCGCTGATGATCACCCGCCACTGCCTGCGCTATAGTTTCAACCTCTGTCCGAAGGAGGTGAAGCACTTGAAGCCGGACCCGATGACGCTGATCAACGGCAACGAAAAGCTGATCCTCAAGTTCGACTGCAAAGCCTGCGAAATGCACGTGATCGGCAAGATGAAGAAAGGCGTCACCCTCAACCTCGGCAGCATCCGCCCGACCGCCAGTTGCGGATGAAACCGACGCCCTGCCCTTCGTGCCGGCAGCCGATGGAGAAGCGGCGCTTCGAGCGCATGCACCACGGCGAAGTCGTCATCGACCTGTGCTTTCACTGCCACGGCATCTGGTTCGACGAATTCGAAAGCGTGCAGATCACCCCGGGCGGCGTCATCGAGCTGTTCCGCCTGATCCACGAGCACCGCGACCGGCAGCGCCTGCCGCTGCGCGACGTGCTGCACTGCCCGCGCTGCGACGAGCGGCTGCTGCACGGCCTGGACCGCTCCAGGCACGGCGGCCAGTTCAACTACCATCGCTGCCTGCAGAAGCACGGACGGTTCACACCTTTCGCCCAGCTGATGATCGAAAAGGGTTTCGTCCGCCAGTTGAGCGACAGCGAGATCGACGAACTGGCGCGCAAGGTCGGCACCGTGCGCTGCACCGGTTGCGGCGCCCCGGTCGACATCCGCCAGGACCACGCCTGCCGGCATTGCCGCACGCCCATCGCCATCCTCGACCCGGATGCGGTGGATAAGGCGCTGTCCCGCTTCGACCATGCCGAAACCCGGCGCACCACCCGCGACGTTGAAATGCTCGGCGACGCAATCATTCTCGCCGAACGCGAAAAATCGCGCTACGATCGGGAACAGCGCCAGCAGCGCAACCAGATGGACATCGGCGACCTGATCGTCTCCGGCGTCGACATGCTGTGGCGGGTCTTGCGTCGTTGAACAATCGGCCTGCAGCAGCGCGAATCTGCAAGGCGTTAGCGACCGAAGTGTCGCAGGAGAGAGACTTTGCAACTGGTCGCAAACCAGAAAACCATCCCGAGGATACACCTCGTCGGCACGCTGCTGATCGTGCTGCTGCTGACCTTTGCCCTCGCCGGTTTCTACTCCTGGCAGAACCGCCATGACGCGAATTTGTCGCTTGCCCGCATTGAGCAGGCACTCAACGAACAGACCGAGGCCCGCCTGAAGGCGGAAATGCGCAACGCCATCACCGCGATCGAAGTTACCCGTAAAAGGACGGAAACCGTCCTGCGCGAAAGCATCACGCTGCAGGTCGATAACGCGATACAGATTGCCGAAGCCATTCACCAACGTGAGTCGTTGCGCCGCCCAGCCGCTGAAGTCAAGAAGCTGATCATCGAGGCACTTCGCCCTGTACGTTTCTACAACGGCCGAGGTTATTTCTTCATCGACGACATGAACGGCCAGTTCATCCTCCTGCCAACCGCTCCTCAGCTTGAAGGCATCACCAACCTCGACAACCAGGACGATACCGGCCACTACATCATGCGCGGCCTGATCGAGGCGGCGCGCAAACCACGCGGCGAAGGGTTTTCTCGCTATCGCTGGTACACACCGGACAACCCCAAGGTCATGGCGGACAAACTGGCCTATGTGCGCTATTTCGAACCTTACGACTGGCTGATCGGCACCGGTGACTATCTCTACGAATGGGAGGAACAGCAGAAGCAAATCGCCATGCAGCGCCTGCGTGCCCATCATTTCGGCGAAACCGGTTACACCGGGTTGATCGACGCCGATGGCCGCTCGCTGATCTCGCCCTCCGATCCTTCGCTGGAGGGCAAGGACAGCACGACACTGCCGGGTCTCGCCGGCGAAGTGCTGGACAAGTTCAAGGCGGTTGCGCAACAGGGCGGCGGCATCGTCCGCTACCAATGGCCACGCGAAGGCAGCGGTAAACTGGCTGCGAAAACGGCTTACATCCAGAGCTATGCTCCCTGGAACTGGATTGTCATCACCACGGTTTTCGATGACGAACTACGTTCGGCAGTGGCGGCCGAACAGGCACGGTTTCACGAGATATCGGCACAGCAGGGGCTGAACATCGTTCTTGCCGCGCTGGCCGCCCTGCTCCTCGGCCTGGGCGCCTCCTGGCTGTTCTCGCGCTGGACGCGCGAACTCTTCAATACCTACCACCAGAACAACCAGAAACAGCAGGCCGCATTGCGCGAGAGCGAAGCGCGTCTGGCCACCATACTCGACAGCGTCGCCGCCTACATCTACATCAAGGATCCGGACTACCGCTACACCTACGCCAACCGTCTGGTGCGCGAATTGTTCGGCCGGGAGATGGACGGAATACTCGGGCACGACGACAGCGAATTCTTCGACCCGAAAACCGTTGCCAACCTCAGGGGCAATGACCGGCGTGTCATCGAAGGCGGCGAACGGGTCACCGAAGAGGAAATCAACACCACCGTTGACGGCCGCATCACCAGCGCCTTCCTGTCGATCAAGCTGCCGCTGCGCAATGCCCAAGGTGAAATCTATGCGCTGTGCGGGATTTCGACCGACATCACCGAACGCAAGCAGGTTGAAATCGAACTGCAGCAGTACCGCAACCACCTCGAACAACTGGTTTCTTCCCGTACCGCCGAACTGGCGCAGGCAAAGGAAGCGGCTGAGGCGGCCAATCGGGCAAAGAGTACCTTCCTGGCCAACATGAGCCATGAAATCCGCACGCCCCTGAACGCCATCACCGGCATGGCCCACATCCTGCGGCGTGGTGGCCTGACCACCCAGCAGGCCGACAAGCTCGACAAGATCGAGAACGCCGGCAGCCACCTGCTCAGGATCATCAACGACGTGCTCGACCTGTCCAAGATCGAGGCCGAAAAATTCGCCCTGGAAGATGCCCCCGTTCATGTTGAAGCCCTGCTCGGCAGTGTCGTCTCGATCCTTGGCCAGAAGGCCCGGGATAAGGGACTGCGCTTCAACATCGAAACCACGGTCTTCCCCCATCACCTCAGCGGCGATCCCACCCGGCTGCAGCAGGCGCTGCTCAACTACGCCGGTAACGCCATCAAGTTCACCGACACCGGACACATCACCCTGCGCGTGGTCCGGGAAAGCGAAACCGACGACACCGCCACCCTGCGTTTTGAAGTCGAGGATACGGGTATCGGCATTGCCCCCGAAATCCTGCCCAGGCTGTTCAACGCTTTCGAACAGGCCGACAATTCGACCACGCGCCAGTATGGCGGTACCGGCCTGGGACTGGCGATCACCCGGAAAATCGCCGAATTGACCGGCGGCAGTGCCGGCGTCAGCAGTACGCCGGGCCAGGGCAGCACTTTCTGGTTCACCACCGTCCTGAGGAAAACCCGCGAAGCCGCCGAGCATGCCGCCACCGGAATCGACCCTGCCGAGCAGGCGATCCAGCACGACCATGCGGGGAAATCCATCCTGCTGGCTGAGGACGAACCGATCAACGCGGAAATCGCCCAGATGCTGCTCGAGGATGTCGGGCTCAAGGTCGATGTGGCGGAAAATGGCCGACAGGCGCTGGAAAAGGCCCGCTCAGGTCGCTACGCCGCGATCCTGATGGACATGCAGATGCCGGAAATGGACGGACTGGAAGCCACACGACAAATCCGGCAATTGCCCGACTACCAGACCATCCCCATCCTGGCCATGACGGCAAATGCTTTTGCCGAGGACAAGGAGCGCTGCCTGGATGCCGGCATGGACGACTTCATTGCCAAGCCGGCCAAACCGGGCGTGCTTTATACGACCTTGTTGAAATGGCTTGAATCAGGCCGGGATTCAGCCTGACTCGGGGAAGACCAAACCGACGCGCCTCAGGCAGCGCGAGCACTCAACAGCGTTTCAGGTGACAACTGGATCGATTGCTCACCGCTGGCCAGCCAGATCGTGCCTTCCTGAATGGTGCAGGAGAGTTTCATCGTCCGTTCGGCCAAGCGGCCCAGGGCCTGGGTTTCTTCGGCGCTCAGGCGCAGCACCGTGAGATTGGAAAAACGGCTCAGCAGCGGCCCCGTCTGCTGCCACCAGACATCGACGGCACGCGCGCCGTAAGCCAGCACGATGGCGCGGTCAGCCTTGTTGCAGCCTTTGCGGATACGGCTTTCGTCGGGCTGGCCGAGTTCGATCCAGGTCCGCAGCACGCCGGACGGGTCGACTTCCTGCAGGGCACAATCGTCGTCGCTGGACAGCCCCTTGCTGAAAGCGAGGTCGGGCCCGGCGAACATGGCGAAGGCGAGGATGCGGGCCATCATCCGGTCGTCGGTCTCCGAGGGATGGCGGGCAACCGTCAGCGGGTATTCGGCAAAATGTCCGCGATCAAGATCGGATACCTGCAATTCGGCCTTGAAGACCGTGGATTTGAGCGCCATGACCAGCCCCGGAAAAAGGCGCGATTATCCCATGACGACGCTGCCAAAGCAGACTACGATGAGTGCTCTTACCCGACCGGAGACGCCGCCATGAAAACCTCCCGTATCGCCCTGAGTCTGCTCGCCGCTTGCATTGCCTCGACCGCCGCAGCCGCCGACGTGCCCAAGCGCAAGTCGGGCCTTTGGGAAATCCGCACGCAGATGTCCGGAATGCCTCCCGGCATGCCCGGCCAGGGGCCGATGCAGATGTGCATCGACCAGAACAGCGACAATGTGATGAACGATGCTTCCGGCCCCGGTGGCAAGCCAGATTGCCCGGTCATGCAGATCAAGCCGGGCGCCGGCAAGATGACAATCCACTCGGTCTGCCGGCACGACGGCACGACGGCAACGACCGATGCCGAGATCACCGGCGACTTCAACCGCAGTTACCGCAGCGACATGGTCACCCGCTTCAATCCGCCGCAGGACGGGATGAAGGAAATGAAGATGGTTCAGGAGGCGCGCTGGCTCGGCCCCTGCCAACCGGGCCAGAAGGCCGGCGACGTGATCATGCCGGGGATGGGCAAGTACAACATGCAGGAAATGATGAAAGGCCGGCAGCCGCCGCGCTGAAACGGCAAAGCATGGTGATCCAGGCGGTCGACCGCAAACGCTGCGCGAGTTGCGAGCGCTGGACCGGTCCGCGCCAGACCGGCGACAGCCCGGATACGGTAAGCGTCGAGTCGGAAACGGTGACTGGTCTGTGCGAAGGTGGTGGCTGGCACGGCTCCGAGCGCCGTGCGCGTTCGGCCTGCGGTCACTGGTTGCGCTGGCAGGCGCTCAGCCGAATATCCGGGCCAGATTGCGCGAGCGCGCTTCGATCCGGCCAAACAGGAAATTGAAGTCGTCGTTCCAGTCGATGCCCAGCACATCGCAGGCGGTTGCCGATACGTGACGCACGCTGGCGTGATTGTGGGAGTCGATGTTCAGCGCATTGACCACCGCTTCGCCCAGATGCGTCACCGCGATCAGCTTGTCGGCCGGCGGGTGCGCATCGTGGTGATGCTGGATGGCGGCGATGACCGGTGCCGGCAGATGCCAGGCGGTACCCAGCAGACGGCCGATGGTGCAGTGATCGAGGCCGAAGTGCCAGATTTCGGCGTCAAGGATGTCGAGGTCGGGCGCCTGCTCCATGCTCATCCGCACCATCTGGAATTCCAGCGGATGGCAACGCGCCATCCACAACTGGCCGATGTCGTGCAGCAGCCCGCAGACCAGCGCGAAATCGCGGGAACAGTGGCCGATCCGCGACAATTCCTGAGCGGCCACGCCCACGGCGATGCTGTGCTCCCAGAAATGGCTGCCCATGCCGCTTTCGCGCGAGAATTTCGCCAGGCTGACGGCGAGCACGATTTCCCGGAGTTTCGACAGGCCGATCAGCGAAACGGCGACCTGCATGTCGCGCAGGTCACGCTGGGTCCGGCCCGCCATGACGGCCGCGTTGGCAATCGACAGGACGCGCGCGGTGATCACCGGGTCGCGCTCGACCAGCTGGATCAGGGCGCCCATTGCCGCGTTCTCGTCGTCCAGGGTTTCCAGGATGTCATTGACGACGGTGGGAAAGGCCGGCAACAGGGCGGCCCGTTCGATGATCTCGCTTTCCTTGAGATGCAGTGGCATCAGAGGCTCCGGTAGGCCAGGACGGCTGCGTGCAATCCGGCCACCGCGGGCCGTTCCATGTCGGCATTGGCGAAGATGCGCTGCAGCTGCGCCGCATGGGCTGCGAGTTCGGCCGCACGGTCTTCGTCGCTGCGCGGGTCTTCCTCGGCAATGCAGGCAAACTCCCCGCCGCGCCGGGCAATCTGGCAGAGATTGTCCTCGGTGAGCACATGGCCGGCCGGCAAGGCAAAGTTGGTGACACCATGCTCGGCGATGGTCAGCGAAGCACCGAGCACCATGCCCTCGGCAAGCTCGTTCAACGGGAGATAACGCAGACGCTGTTTCATGACTGTCACAAATGCATTCTGTTTGTTATTTACGACATATTTTGAATTTTATTAATAACAAGGTCAAGGAAATCATTGCGCATCGATCACTATATAATCGGACGCTGATTAATCACCGACCAGACCATGATGCGCCGCTTCCTCATTGCTTCAAGCATAGCCTGCTTTTGCCTGTTTGCCCGAGCCGAAGTTGTCGATATCGACAACCGGGAACTCGCCCGCCTGCTGCAGGAAGGGGTACCGGTCATCGACATCCGTCTGCAGGCCGAATGGGAACAGACCGGCATCGTTGCCGGCAGCCACCTGCTGACCTTCTTCGACGAGCGCGGCCGGGCCAATCCCGGGGCCTGGCTGGAGAAAGTCAAACCGATTGCATCACCCAACCAACCGCTCATCGTCATCTGCCGCACCGGCAACCGGACCAAGGCAGTCAGCCAGTTCCTGTCGCAACAGGCCGGTTACACCAAGGTCTACAACGTGCGCGCCGGCATCATGGGCTGGCTGCGCGCGGGCGGGCCGGCCATTCAGGCAAACCAGTCGATTGCGGCCTGCCGCGCGGCAAAAACCTGCTGATCGCCAATAACCCTACGCATCCCGTTGTTGTTTTTTCCTGAAACTTCGGCGATAGTGCGTTTTCGCTGAACTTTCAATCCTCCGATCCGATGAACGCTTCCACCGCCTTCCGCTCCGTTGCTGCCCGCGCAGTCTCGCTGCTGGTCGTCGTACGCGTCATTAGCGTAGGCGTCGTTACGCACGCGCCGTCGCGGATCGGGTAAGCAGAAGCAGCAGACAGTTTCCCCAAACCCCGCCGGCGCAACCGGCGGGGTTTTTGTTTGAGCCTCCCGGAACCGCCAGAACCCCAGGAGCCTCAGATGAGCGAAACCCCCAACGAAACTCTCACCGGTGCCCAGATCACCGTACGCCTGCTCGAACGCCAGGGCGTGCGCCTGGTCACCGGTTATCCCGGCGGCGCGATCCTGCCGATCTACGACGCCCTCGGCCAGTCGACCGCGATCCGCCACGTCCTCGCCCGCCACGAACAGGGCGCCGGCTTCATCGCCCAGGGCATGGCCCGCGTTTCCGGCGAAGTCGCCGTCTGCATGGCCTCCTCCGGCCCCGGCGCGACCAACCTGCTGACCGCGATTGCCGACGCCAAGCTCGATTCGATCCCGCTGGTCGCCATCACCGGCCAGGTGCCGAAGGCGATGATCGGCACCGACGCCTTCCAGGAAGTCGATACCTACGGCCTGTCGGTCCCGATCACCAAGCACAACTTCCTGGTCTCTTCGACCGAGGAACTGCTCGACGTCATCCCGCGCGCCTTCGCCATCGCCGCTTCCGGCCGCCCCGGCCCGGTGCTGATCGACATTCCCAAGGACGTGCAGAGCCGCGCCATCGAGGTTGCCGCCTGGCCCGAACCCGGTCGCCGCAAGCTGCCTGCGGCCGCCGATGGCATGGCGCTGGCCGAAGCCGCTTCGCTGATCGCCGCAGCCAAACGGCCCCTGCTCTATCTCGGTGGCGGCGTCATTCACGCCGGTGCTTCGGAACTGGCGCTGGAACTCGCCGAAAAGTCGACGCTGCCGACGGTGATGACCTTGATGGCGCTCGGCGCGATGCCGGTCGACCACCCGCTGTCGCTGGGCATGCTCGGCATGCACGGCGCCCCCTACACCAACCTGGCGCTCGACGAATGCGACCTGCTGATCGCCGTCGGCGCCCGCTTCGACGACCGCGCCACCGGCAAGGTCGCGGCTTTCTGCCCGCAGGCGAAGATCATCCACATCGACATCGATGTGGCCGAACTCGACAAGATCAAGACCGCCCACGTCGGCATCGTTGCCGATGTCGCCGAGGCGCTGACCCGCCTGCTGCCGCTGGTGCCGGAAAATCCGCGCGCCGAATGGAATGCCCGGATTGACGCGCTGAAGGCCGAACATCCGCAACCGCTGCCTGGCGTCAACGATCCGCGCTCGCACTTCGGCCTGATCCGCGCCGTCGCCGCCTGCCTCGACGATGATGCCATCGTCGCCACCGACGTCGGCCAGCACCAGATGTGGGTTGCCCAGGCCTACCCGCTGCGCCGACCGCGCCAGTGGCTGACTTCTGGCGGTCTGGGCACGATGGGCTTCGGCGTCCCGGCCGCCATCGGCGCCGCCCTCGCCGCGCCGGAACGCACCGTGGTCTGCTTCACCGGCGACGGCTCGATCCTGATGAACATCCAGGAACTGGTCACCGCCGCCGAGCAACGCGCCAACGTCAAGATCGTGCTGATGAACAACGCCGTCCTCGGCCTGGTGCACCAGCAGCAGACGCTGTTCTACGGCCAGCGCTTGTTCGCCTCGGAATTCCAGGCCATGCCCGATTTCGTCGCCGCCGCCCGCGCCCTCGGCATCGCCGCCGTCGATCTCGATCAGGCGGCGAATCCCTGCGCCGCGCTGGCCGACGCCTTCGCCCGCCCCGGCCCGTGCCTGATCCACGCCGGCATCGACGCCGAACAGAAGGTCTATCCCATGGTGCCACCCGGCGCCGCAAACCGTGACATGATCGGAGCCCAGGCATGAACGCTGTCAGCCGTAACGAAAACCAGGCACTGTCCCGCGCCGTGCTGGAAATCGACGTCGCCAACCATCCCGGCGTGATGTCGCATGTGGTCGGCCTGTTCTCGCGCCGCGCCTACAACGTCGAAGGCATTCTCTGCCTGCCGGTCGGCGACGGCCGGCAGAGCCGGATCTGGCTGCTGGTCAACGAAGACCAGCGGCTGCCGCAGATGATCCGGCAGGTCGAAAAGCTGGAGGACGTCAGCGCGGTGCGCCGGCATCATGCCGACCACGCCGTGTTCACCGACCTGGAAGCGTTCTTCCAGGCCTGACGGACGAAAAAAAGCGCGCCGGTTCGCAGGAACCGGACGCGCTCGAGAGGTGGTTTGAAAAGTCCTAGTCCTTGCTGCCGCTCACCGGCGGATGGAAGACCTGCGGCGGCGCGCCGTCGGCGTTGATCACGGTGATCGACTGATCGACCTCGGGCAGCTTGTGGGCGATCCCCTTGTGGCAGTCGATACAGGTCTTGCCGTCGTTGAACGCCTGCTGGTGGGTGTTGGCACCACGACGACCCTGGGCACCGTAGTCGAAATACTCGAAGTTATGGCAGTTACGGCATTCCTGCGAGTTGTTCGCCTTCATCCGCTCCCATTCGCGGGTGGCCATGGTCAGCCGGTGCGCTTCGAACTTCTCCGGCGTATTGACGACACCGGTGATCTTGCCCCAGACCTCCTTGCTCGCCTGGATCTTGCGGATCATCTTG
>DKNF01000279.1 GCA_002470165.1 Betaproteobacteria bacterium UBA7395
GAAACTGCGGTCGATCTTGAGCGACTGGACCGGGAACTGACGCAGGTAGCTGAGCGAGGAATAACCGGTACCGAAATCGTCGATCGCCACCTGGATGTGCATCCGGCGCAATACCTGCAGCATCGCGGTCGCCCGCGAGGAGTTGCGCATCAGCAGGGATTCGGTCAGTTCCAGTTCGATCAGTTGCGGCGGCAGGCCGTAATCGGCCAGCACCTGCGACAGCATTCGCGGCAGATCCTGCTGGACGAACTGGTGGGCGGAGATATTCACCGCCACCGGCACGACCAGCAGACCGGCGTCGAGCCAGGCGCGCTGCTGCGCACAGACGTTGCGGATCGCCCATTCGCCGAAAGCGTTGATCAGGCCGTTTTCCTCGGCGATGGGAATGAACTGCTCGGGCGCAATCATCCCCTGCTCGCGGTGCTGCCAGCGCATCAGTGCTTCGGCCCCGATCAGTTCGCCGGTTCTGGCATCGACCTTGGGCTGGTAATGGAGAAGCAACTCCTGACGTTCCAGGGCGCCGAACAGGTCGTTCTCCAGCAGCAGTTCGCCCAGCGTCGCCGTGTTGATCTCGGTGGAGAAGAAACGGAAGGTGTTGCGCCCCTCCTCCTTGGCCCGATACATCGCCGCATCGGCCTTGCGCAGCAGTTCCGAGGCACTCTCCCCGTCCTCCGGATAGAGCGCGATGCCGGCGCTGGCGCTGACCGTCAGTTCGTGGCCGGCCAGCAGGTAAGGCTGGCACAGGGCGGTCAGCAGTTTCTGGCAGACATGGGCGGCATCCTGGCGCAGTTCCAGCTCGGGCAGGACGACCACGAACTCGTCGCCGCCCTGGCGGCAGAGCGTATCGGTATCGCGCAGCACATGCAGACCACGTTGCGCCGCCTGCACCAGCAGGTTGTCGCCGACCGCATGACCGAGGGTGTCGTTGATGTTCTTGAACCGGTCGAGATCGATGAAGATGACGCCCATGTGCCGGCTGCTGCGTTTGGACTTGAGCAGCCCCTGTCCGATCCGGTCTTCGAGCAGCAGGCGGTTGGGCAGACCGGTCAAGGCGTCGTGGTGCGCCAGGTGGTGGATGCGCGCCTCGCTCTGCTTGCGCTCCGAAATGTCGATGAAGACGCCGATGTAATTGCCGGACTCGCCGGACTCGTCGGGGACTGCAGTGATCGACAGCCATTCGGGGAAAATCGCACCATCCTTGCGGCGGTTCCAGATCTCCCCCTGCCACTGGCCGGTCTCCTTCAGGGTCTGCCACATGTCGCGGTAGAAATCCTCGCTCTGGCGGCCGGAATTGAGCACGGCCGGCGTCCGCCCCAGCACCTCCTCCGGCGAATAACCGGTAATGCTGCAGAAGGCCGGATTGACCGCGATGATGCGCGACTCGCTGTCGGTAATCGTCATGCCTTCGGCCGCATGGGTGAAGACCGTGCCGTAGAGCTGCAACTGGGCTTCCACGCGCCGCTGCGCCTCGTAGCGGTCGGCCAGGTCGGCGTGCGCAGCGACCAGGGCCCGCCGGTCGCGCTCGATCCGGACCAGGGCATACATGGCGTAGGCGAGCAGGCACATGGCGATCGCGTACAGCAGGGTGCGATAGTAAGTAGCCAGTGCCAGCGCCGACTGGTGGGCATCGAGATAGCTGCGGGTCAGTTCGTCGTGCAGCCCACCGCTCGGCGCACGGACGATGCGGTCGACCAGTCCGGAGACCTCCGGCGCGCGGTCGAGGATCAAGCGCGCATGCACCAGCAACTGCTTCATCTCGACCTGGCGCGGCGTGTGCGCAGGCGAGTCGAGAAGCTGCTGCAGGGCGCTGCGCAAGGTGGCGCGATCGCTCGCCTCCCGGTTCCCGGTCAGTTCTCCACCGATCAGTCGCCGGATGAAACTCTCGAACGCCTTGCGTTGCGGCCAGTCCTCACCGGCCAGCAGGGATTCCGCCGCGGCCGGCAGATAGAGGGTGGAATTGCGCAACACGGAATTGGCGCGCTGGAAGCGGTCGATCGCCAGCGCCTTCTCCTGCTGGGCGGCTATCAATGCCTGGATGCGCGCTTCGAGCTGGCGACGCCCGGCATCGTCGAGCCATTTCGGCACCGCCTGCAAGGCGCTGCCGGTTTCCCGCAGGCGGGCCTGGTAATAGGCCATGCCGTCGTAGTTCTGGAGCAGACCGGCATAACTGGCCACCACCTTGGCGTTGAGCTGCTCGTCGTAATGCTGGTATTGCCGCAGCAGGCGCGTGTAGGCATTGTGCGCCTCCGGCGACACCTCGCCGGCGCGGAAGAACAACCAGGTCAGCAGGCCTGTCAGGATGGCGATCAGGATCAGCCGCCAGGCCCGGTGCGCGCGCAGGGCGGCCAGCGCTTCCCTCATTCGTCGCGCCCCGTCGCCGGTATGCGGCCGGTCAGCGAATTGAGGAAGGCCACGATGGCCTTCACATCCTCTGCCGCCAGATCGCGCCCCAACTGGTAGCGCCCCATGATGGCCACGGCCATCTCCAGTGTCGGCGCCGAACCATCGTGGAAATAAGGCGCAGTCAATGCCACGTTGCGTAGCCCCGGTACCTTGAAGACATGGCGGTCCTCTTCCCGCCCGGTCACGTTGTAGCGACCGAGATCGGCTTCGGTCGGTGTCCGGTCGGCAAAATAATCGCCGAGCACGCCGAATTTCTGGAACATGTTGCCCCCCAGGAGCACGCCCTGATGACAACTGATGCAGCCGAAATCGCGGAAACGCTGATAACCGGTCCGCGCCAGTTCGTCGAGCGCGGCCTCGTCGCCACGCAGGTATCGGTCGAACGGCGAATCGGGAGTCAGCAGGGACTGCTCGAAGCTGGCAATCGCGTCGGCGATGTTCGCCGCCGTCAAGCCATCCGGGTAAGCCAGCCGAAACGCCTCGCGCATGGTCTCGTCGGCACCGAGGCGTTCGATGACCAGCGACCAGGACGCTCCCATTTCCAGCGGGTTGTGAATCGGGCCGGCAGCCTGCTCCTGCAGGGTCAAGGCACGACCGTCCCAGAACTGGACGAAATTCAGGCTGCTGTTGAAGACGCTGGGCGCATTGATGCCGCCCTCGCGACCGCGGATGCCGACCGATACCGGCAGGCCGTCGGCACCGCCGAGATCGAAGCGATGGCAGGAAATGCAGGCCACCGAGTAATCGGCCGACAAACGGGTATCGGCAAACAGGCGCGCGCCCAGCGCGACGCGCTCCGGCCGCAAGGGCGGCAGTTCGGGCAGCGGCCGTAAGGCCTGCATGGCATCGTCGAAGCTCCCGGGCAAGGCGCTCGGCAGAAACAGGGAGTCATCGTGATCCGGGCGGAACAGCCAGGCAGCCAGCACCACACCGGACAACACGGCAAGCCCGAGGAAGAAACGCTTCATGATCTCACCCGGCCAATACCACGCAATTCTTGCCGCGACGCTTGGCCGCATAGACCGCTTCGTCGGCCCGGCGGATCAGGGTCTGCTCGTCTTCGCCCGGCCGCCATTCGGCGACGCCGATGCTGACGGTCGCGGAAATCGCCTCGGCATCGGCCAGCGGCAGGCGAATCCCGGCAAACCGGGCGCGTACCCGTTCCGCCAGTTGCATGGCCGCCGTTGCCGCCGTTTCCGGCAGCAGGATGACGAACTCCTCGCCGCCGTAACGATAGGCGCTATCGCTGCCACGCTCGCAGGCGCGGATCAGCGCGGCCAGTTCGGTCAGCACGCGATCCCCTTCCAGGTGCCCGAAACGGTCGTTGATTGCCTTGAAATCGTCGCAGTCGAGCACCATCAGGGACAAAGGCCGGGCGTAGCGCTGCGCCCGGGCAATTTCATGCAGCAGGTGTTCCCACAGCGTTCGGGTATTGAGCAGGCCGGTCAGCGCATCGGTCCGGCTGAGCTCACGATAACGCTCCTCGCTGGCACGCAGCGCCTCCTCGGCACGGTGTCGCTCGGTCACATTCTGCAGCGTCTCGATGGCGCCGATGATGCGTCCTTGATCATCGCAAATCGGTGCGGCGGTGAAGAACAGCCAGCATCCATGTTCGCCGAAGGCAGGAAAGAAGTCCTCGGCCTCGTAAGCGCCTTCGATCAGTTCGGAGCGGTGGAATTTGCCGTGGTAGAAAGTATCGACCTTGGACTCGACGGCACCATCGACGATCAGGTCGGCAAGGATGGGGCGCGGACCGGGGTAAAACGCCCGCCACTGATCGCGACTGCCGATCATCTCGCTGGCCGGCACACCGGTCATCACCGCACAGGCACGGTTCCAGTGGATGACCCGGTGCTCGCTGTCGATCACGATCGTCGCCACCGGATTGCCATCGAATATCCGCGACAGTGAGATCTGCCCTCCGCTGTTCGTGAGGTACATAAACCCTGCGCTTTCTCCGTCGGTTAAAATCCTTGTGTCCCCAATATCGCGCATTCCGGGGCCCCTGACAATCCCTTCGAATCCCAGTCAACGTGAAAAAAGACGCCGTCGAACAGTTTTATCTGCGCTTGCGCGAAAACAACCCCGCCCCGACGACCGAACTCGAGTACGCCAGCCCGTTCCAGCTGCTGATCGCGGTCATCCTGTCGGCACAGGCAACCGATGTCGGCGTCAACAAGGCGACGGCACGACTGTTCCCAATCGCACCGACCGCCGAGCGCATGCTGGCGCTCGGTGAGGAGGGCCTGAGCGAATACATCAAGACCATTGGCCTCTATCGGACCAAGGCCAGAAACGTCATCGCCACCTGCCGCATCCTGGTCGAGCAGCATGGCGGCGAAGTGCCCCAGGAACGCGAAGCACTCGAGGCCCTGCCGGGCGTCGGCCGCAAGACGGCGAATGTGGTGCTGAACACGGCCTTCGGACAACCGACCATCGCCGTCGACACCCATATCTTCCGTCTCGGCAACCGTACCGGACTGGCCCCGGGCAAGACCGTGCTCGATGTCGAGAAGAAGCTGCTGCGCGTCACCCCCAGGGAATTCATGAAGGATGCCCATCACTGGCTGATCCTGCATGG
>DKNF01000262.1 GCA_002470165.1 Betaproteobacteria bacterium UBA7395
AGCGCGCCCCCCGGCCGTTGCGCATGGCGCTCGGCGAACAGGCCGGCAGCCTGGAAGGACCGGGACGACTCGATGTTTCCGGCGAACTGCGCGTCGCCCCCGGACAGGCCGACGGCCAGGCGGCGCTGACCGTCCGCCTCGACCGCGTCGGCGTCTGGCAACGCCAGGACCAGTGGGTCAGCCTGTCCGGCGAAGGAAAATTGCGCTGGCAGGAAGCCGCGCTCGGCATCGACGGTCGCCTCGCCATCGACGGCGCCTACTGGCAACTGGCACCGGCCGGCGCCCCGCGATTGTCCGACGACGTCGTCGTCCATCGCCCGGGCGAGCAGCCATCGCCAGGCCTGCGCCCGAACCTCGCACTCGACGTGCAGACCGATCTCGGCCGCCATTTCCTGTTCGAAGGCGCTGGCCTGAGTACCCGGCTGGCCGGTCAGGTCCGGCTGAGCGCCAGCGGTCGCGACCTGCCCCGGGCCACCGGCACGATCCGCACCCGCGACGGTCGTTTCGAGGCCTACGGCCAACGGCTGGAGATCACCCGCGGCATCCTGACTTTCCAGGGACTGCCCGACAACCCGGCGCTCGACGTGCGCGCCGTGCGTAAAGGCCTGGCCGTCGAACCCGGCGTCCAGTTGTCCGGCACCGCGCAGCGACCGGTGGTGCGCCTGATCTCGGACCCGGACCTGCCGGACCCGGAAAAACTGTCCTGGCTGATCCTTGGTCACGGCCAGGACAGCATGAGTGCCGGCGACGCCAGCCTGCTGCTGTCGGCGGCCGGCGGCTTGCTCGGCAACGACTCGGGCAATCTCGTCCAGCAACTGAAACGCACTTTCGGCATCGACGAATTCGGCGTCCGCCAGGGCAATCTCGACGGCAGCGGCGGCCGTCAGCCGGGCAGCCGCGTCGTTGCCGCCGGCGTCGACACCGGCGCAACGACGGGCAACCAGATCCTCAGCATCGGCAAGCGCCTGTCGTCGTCGGCCACCCTGAGCTACGAGCAGTCGCTGGGCACGGCCGAAAGCATCGTCAAGCTGTCGATCGAACTGACCCGCCAGATCACGCTGATCGGGCGGGCCGGCAGCGACAATGCGCTGGACGTGTTCTACACGCTTACCTGGGGTCTTCCGCCGACATCACGACGTCAGAGTTCTCGGCGTCAGCCGTCGGCAGATACAGAACCAGAAGATTGAGCGCCGGAAAGCGACGGGCAACGCGCTCCGGCAAGGTGCCCAGCGAAGTGCGCCAGGCATAACCGCCGGGACGCACTCCGACGAAAAGCAGCAACTGATCCGGCGTCGCCAGTTCGTTCAGGGCGCGCAGCACGCCGCTCCAGGCATCAACCGTCTGCACACGGAATTCGCACTGCGGCCGCAGCGCCAGCAGGCGGGCACGCAACGCCGCCTCGTGCCCGCGCTCGCACAACACCAGCAGCCCGACGCCCAGTTGCCGCGCCAGCCGCGTCACGTTAGCCATGCCGGCAAAGAACCCCTCTTCCAGCTCCGCATGCGGCGGCATGGCGACGATGATCCGGCGGCAGGTATTCAGCGGTGTCGCCAGGCGGGCAGCGAGCAGGCTGTATTGACGATCCTGCAGCAACTGTTCAACCAGCGAGCCGAAGAAGAACTCGGTCCCGGCACTGCGTTGTCGCCAGCCGACGATGGTCAGCGTCGCCCGCAACTCGCGCCGCGCCCGCAGGATGCCGGAGGCCGCGTTGAGGTCGATCCGGGTCAGCGGATGCGCCGGTACATTGGCCGACGACAACTGGCCGACGACACCGGCCAGCAATTTCTCGGAGGCGGCCACGGCTTCGCTCGCCCCTTCACCGTCATCGACCACCGCGACCGGGTAGATCGGCTGCCCGGGCACCGGGTCGCGGATCAGCATGGCCAGATCGAGCAGCGGCCGGGCCGAGCTTGCCGACGAACAGCCAACCAGAATGCGCTGCATGGACTCGGCCATTTCGGGCGGCTGCAGCGCTTCGAGCTGGGCCATGTTGCGGCCGTGCCGGTCGACCAGGATGGGCGCCACGAAACAACTGACCAGAATCATCACGATGGCGCCGTTGACCACCGCATCGTCGAACAGGCCGATCTCGAAACCGACCATGGTCGCCGCCAGCGTGGCCGCCGCCTGCGGGACGCTCAGACCGAACACCACGCGCGCCTGATCGCGGCTGTAACGTAGCAGCGGCCGGGTCGATTCGGCAGCCAGCCACTTGCCGACGAAAACGGTGGCAACCATGCTGATGGCCACGGCCCAGGCCTTGAAGCCGGCCAGAAAGACTCCGAAATCGAGCAGCATGCCGACCGACAGCAGGAAGAAGGGAATGAACAAGGCATCGCCGGTGAACTGGATACGGTTCATCAGCGTACTGTTATGGGGGATCAAGCGGTTGAGGGCCAGGCCGGCGAGGAAGGCGCCAACGATGGGTTCCGAACCGGCCAGATGCGAGACGGCGGCGCAGGTGAACACGGTGGCCAGCACGAACACGAATTCCGCCACGCCGTCGCGGGCGACATGGCGGAAGAACCAGCGGGCCAGCGCCGGTACGCCGAACAGGATCAGGGCGACGTACAGCGACAGCCCCAGCGCCAGGCGCTGACCGAACTGTTCATCGACCTCGCCGCGCGTCATCCCGGCGATCACTGCCAGCACCAGCAGCGCCAGGCTGTCGGTGATGATGGTTCCGCCGACCGCCGTGGTCACTGCCTGGTTGCGGGCGATGCCGAGGCGCGAGGCAATTGGGTACGTCAGCAGCGTATGCGAGGCGAACATGCTGGCCAGCAGGATCGCCGCCGGCCATTCGAAACCGAGCAGATAACGGGCGACCGGCACCCCCAGCCCCATCGGAATGGCAAAAGTCAGCAGGCCGAAGACCAGACTGTGCAGACGATAGCGCTTGAGCACCGCCATGTCGATTTCGAGGGCGGCGGTGAACATGATGTAAAGCAGGCCGACTGTGCCGAACAGCACGAAGGATTGATCCCGGGCCAGCACCCCCAGTGCATTCGGCCCAAGCAAGGCGCCCGCCGCCAGCAAACCGACCATGCCGGGCAGCCGCCAGCGCCCCATGACGATAGGCGCCAGCAGGATGAGGACGGCGACCAGGGCGAAGACGACGACGGGATTGGTGATCGGGAACAGCGCTGTCATTTCATGGTGCAGTGCAAAAACCAGCCCGGATAGTAACCCCATCCGGGATCAGCGCACCACCCTGCCGGCAGACGCCGGCCCTAACCCGTAGCCGAGCCGACGATGTCCGGTCGTAGATGCATCGGCGCATCGACGAAGATGCGCGCGTCCATGAGTCGGGGCGCAGTCGGCATCAAGGGCACGAAGTCCATGCGCGCCAGGATGTCGTGCTGCAGGTCCACACCCGGCGCGATTTCGGTCAGCACCAGCCCGGCCGCGGTCAGTTCGAAGACGCAGCGCTCGGTGATGAAGAGCACCGGCGTGCCGCGCTTGACCGCCTGCGGCCCGGAGAAGGTGCGGTGCTCGACCTGGTCGACGAACTTGACCGCCGAGCCGTCCTGGAGAATTTTCAACTTGCCGCCGTCGACCGCCACTTCAAGTTGACCGGCGGTGAAGGTACCGACGAAGACGACCTTGCGCGCCGATTGCGAGATGTTGATGAAGCCACCGGCACCGGCCAGTCGCGGGCCGAATTTGGAGACATTCAGGTTGCCTTCGCGGTCGGCCTGGGCCAGCCCGAGGAAAGCGAGGTCGAGACCGCCGCCGTCGTAGAAATCGAACTGGCTGGGCTGGTCGATGATCGCCTGGGTGTTGGTGGCGGCGCCGAAGTTCAGGCCACCGGCGGGCACGCCGCCGATGACGCCGGGTTCGGCGGTCAAGGTCATCAGGTCGACGATGCCCTCCTCGGCGGCGACGTCGGCCACGCCCTCGGGCATGCCGATGCCGAGATTGACCACGGCGCCCGGCGTCAGCTCCATCGCCGCGCGGCGGGCGATGATCTTGCGCTCGCTCATCGGCATCGGCTTCAGCGCCGACATCGGCACCCGGATTTCGCCGGCAAAGGCCGGGCTGTACGGCTCGGCGAAGGTCTGCATGTGGTATTCGGGCTTCTCGGCGACCACCACGCAATCGACCAGGATGCCGGGAATCTTGACCTGGCGAGGGTTGAGCGTGCCGCGTTCGGCGATGCGCTCGACCTGGACGATGACGATGCCGCCTGAATTCTTCGCCGCCATGGCGATGGCCTGCGCTTCCAGCGTCAACGCTTCCTTTTCCATGGTCACGTTGCCGTCAGGATCGGCGGTGGTGCCGCGGATGATGCCGACGTGAATCGGGAAAGCCTTGTAGAACAGGTATTCCTCACCGTCGATTTCCATCAGCCGGACCAGTTCGGCGGTCGTCCGTTCGTTCAGCTTGCCGCCGCCGAAGCGCGGATCGACGAAGGTACCGAGACCGGTGCGCGTGATCGTTCCCGGCTTGCCGGCGGCGATGTCGCGGAACAGGTGGGAGATCACGCCCTGCGGCAGGTTGTAGGCGGCGATGCGGTTGGCCACCGCCAGTTCCTGCAGGCGCGGCACCAGCCCCCAGTGACCGCCGATGACCCGGCCGACCAGGCCTTCATGACCGAGGTGGTTGAGCCCGCGTTCCTTGCCGTCGCCCTGGCCGGCGGCATAGACCAGCGTCAGGTCGCGCGGCGCACCCTGGCCATACACGTCGCCTTCGCGCGTTTCGAGAAAGCGCTGCTCCAGCGCCACGGCGATGTTCTCGGGAAAGCCGATGCCGACGAAACCGCCGGTCGCCACCGTCGCGCCATCGCCGATGCGGGCGACGGCATCGCGTGCCGAAACGATCTTGCCAGCGGGGGAAAGGGATTGCGCCACAGTGCTCATCGAGTTCTCCGGGAAACGACAAACCCCAATGTTCGGGCAGAGCGCGGCATTGCGCCACGCTCGTTTACCCGCATGCGGCGTCAGTTGACCAGCGTTGCCTCGATTTCGGCGAAGGTCCGCGGCAGATCGAAGCCCAGCACCGGCACGCCGAGCGCACGACCGATCTGGGTGGCCGAGAACAGGCCGCGAACGCGCGGCAGGCCGGTGGACGGATCGGTATCCTCAACCAGCACGTGCTGACGACCGAGTTGCTTGAGCGCGTTGAGGATGTCGGCCACGCGGGCGCGCAACACGTCTTCCAGATACAGGGTGTCGATGCTGGCGATCGGCGTCATCAGGTCGGCCACACGCAGTTCATCGCGCTTGCCGCCGCGCGCCTGCGCCACCTGCAAAGGCTTCTCACCGAGGATGTCGCGGGCGGTGATCAGGCCGACGACTTCTTCGTCCTTGCCCAGCACCATCAGCAGGCGGACGCCGCGCGAGATCATGCGCGCATTGGCATCGTCCACCGAGGCTTCGGGACCGATGCTGACCACATTGACCCGGGAAAAATCGGTCATCGCTTCGATCGCCGGCGAATCGGCGGCAATCAGGTTGAAACCGGAAACGCACAGCGAGGCATTTTGCGACAGCTTGTGCGCACGAACGTTAACAGGATGGTTCATGGTGTCTTCCTCCATCAGGATTCTTATTTTTGCGGGGCAAACCGCTTGCCGGGAGTGTCTCGACCAACCCGCACTCCTTGTCCACAGTATTCCGGGAAGCGGGCCCACTTGCAAGCGATTGGCACATTCGCCACAACACCGCTGAAAAGCCTCCGGGCAACTGCGCTTTCGGCTACGCAGACGCGGTATGATTCGCCGCTTTCACCCAGCACCCGCCTACCCAAGCCACCAGCCATGAACCGCCCGACCAGCCGCCTGCGCTCACTGATTCCGACCCGGGAACAGATCATGGCCAATCGCTGGCTCGGCTGGCTGCGCCCCTTCCTGGCCCACCCGCAACTGTGGCGCTGGTCGCGCCGCGGCGTCGCCCTCGGCGTGGCGCTCGGCATCTTCTTCGGGCTGCTGATCCCGATCGCCCAGATCCCCTTCTCCGCCGCTGCCGCCGTCCTGCTGCGCGCCAATGTCCCGGCCGCCGCAGCCAGCACGCTGGTCACCAACCCGGTGACTTTCGGCCCCGTGTATTACGCGGCCTACCGTCTGGGCAGCTGGATATACGGCGACACGCCGCAGGACGAACCGCCGGTACATGAGGATGCCGACCATGAGACCAGTATCTGGGAACGCATCGGCAAACTCGGCCTGCCGCTGATCACCGGCCTGGCCGTCATGGCCACGCTGTTCGGCCTGCTCAGCTATTTCGTGATCAGCGCAGTATGGTACTGGCGGGTCAAGGCCAAACGACGGCGCATGATCCGCTATTACCAGACACGCGACGGCAGGAAGAACGGCGACCCGCAATAGGAAAAGCCCGGCGCGCGGCCGGGCTTTCGAATGATGGTGGAGACAGGCGGGATCGAACCGCCGACCTTCTGATTGCGAACCAGACGCTCTCCCAACTGAGCTATGCCCCC
>DKNF01000232.1 GCA_002470165.1 Betaproteobacteria bacterium UBA7395
CCGTGACCAGCTTTGCGCCGTCCTTGGCGATGCCGCCGGCCTCGTATTTTTTGCCGACCATGAAGCCGGTGATGTTCTGCAGGAAGACGAGCGGGATGCCGCGCTGGGCGCAGAGTTCGATGAAATGCGCGCCCTTGAGCGCCGATTCGCTGAACAGGATGCCGTTGTTGGCGACGATGCCGACCGGATAGCCGAAGATGCGGGCGAAGCCGCAGACCAGCGTCGTGCCGTAGCGCGCCTTGAACTCGTCGAAGTCGGAGCCATCGACGATGCGGGCGATGATCTCGCGCACGTCGAAAGGCTTTTTGGTGTCGGTCGGAATGACGCCGTAGAGCTCTTCCGGGCTGAACAGCGGGGCGCTCGGGGCGGTCAGGGTGACCGGCGGCGTCTTTTTCCAGTTCAGGTCGCGGACGATGCGCCGGGCGATGGCCAGCGCGTGCGCGTCGTTCTCGGCCAGGTGGTCGGCGACGCCGGAGATGCGCGTATGCACGTCGGCCCCGCCGAGGTCTTCGGCGGTGACGACCTCGCCGGTCGCCGCCTTGACCAGCGGCGGACCGCCGAGAAAGATCGTGCCCTGATCACGGACGATGATCGACTCGTCGCACATCGCCGGCACGTAGGCGCCGCCGGCCGTGCACGAACCCATGACCGCGGCGATCTGCGGGATGCCCTGGGCCGACAGGTTGGCCTGGTTGAAGAAGATGCGGCCGAAGTGTTCCTTGTCCGGGAAGACCTCGTCCTGCATGGGCAGGAAGGCGCCGCCGGAGTCCACGAGATAGATGCACGGCAGGCGGTTTTCCAGCGCGATTTCCTGGGCGCGCAGGTGCTTCTTGACGGTCAGCGGGTAATAGGTGCCGCCCTTCACCGTCGCGTCGTTGGCGACGATCATGCATTCGACGCCCTCGACGCGGCCGATGCCGGCGATTACCGACGCTGCCGGCACGTCGCCGCCGTACATGCCGTAGGCCGCAAACTGGCCGATCTCGAGGAAGGGCGTGCCCGGATCGAGCAGGGCGCTGACCCGCTCGCGCGGCAGCAGCTTGCCGCGTGCCAGGTGCTTCTGGCGGGCCGCTTCCGGGCCGCCGAGAGCGATCTTCTCGACCTTTTCATGCAGGTCGGCAACGACCGCCTGCATGGCCGCCGCGTTGGCCTGGAAGTCGGCCGAACGCGGGTTTAATTGGGATTTCAGGATGGTCATGTCTCCTCGCTTCTTTTGTGTGTGCGTTACCTGAAAACGGAAAAATGGAAGGCCCTACAACTGCCTTTCCTCCTTGAGCCATTTGCTGACCGGTTCAGGCCGGTAATCGGCCATCGTCGCCAGCAATCTTTCGATATCGGTGTCGGCCAGTGCCATCGCCCGGTTCTGCGGGCGCAGGAAGCCGTCGCTGACGGCGCGGTCGAACATCGCCAGCAGCGGGTCGTAAAAACCATTCACGTTGAGCAGGCCCATCGGTTTCACGTGGAACCCGAGTTGCCCCCAGGTGAGGATTTCGCAAAATTCCTCGAAGGTGCCGAAGCCGCCGGGCAGTGCGACGAACCCGTCGGACAACTCGGCCATGCGTGCTTTACGGGTGTGCATGGAATCGACGACTTCGAGCCGGGTCAGCGCCCGGTGATCGACGGCACGACCGGCGACTTCCTTGCCCACCAGCGCTTCCGGAATGATGCCGATGACCGTGCCGCCGGCTTCCAGGCAGGCATCGGCGACGGCGCCCATGAGGCCGATGTTGCCGGCACCATAGACCAGTTCGATGCCACGCGCGGCGAGCAGTCGCCCGAGCTTTTCGGCTTCGGCGCGGTAGATTGCTTGGCTGCCGGCGTTCGAGCCGCAGAAGACGCAGATTCTTTTCATGTTTCTCTTGGCTTGATTCAGAAACCGCCGCTTTCCAGCCAGTGCTCGATCTGCGGCAGGCGGTCGGCGCCGAAGAAGTGTTCGCCGTCGATGATCACGTGCGGCGACCCGAAAACGCCGGTGGCCAGCGCCTGCTCGCATTCGTCCTTGAGCCGGGCCTTGATTTCCGGGCTTTGCAGCGCGGCGGCCAGGGTTTCACGGTCGACACCCAGTTTTCCGGCAATGTCGAGCACGGTGTCGGGCGAGGAAATGTCGAGGTCGTCGACGAAAAAGCCGCGATAGACGGCATGGGCGAACTGGCGGGCCAGTGCGCAATCCTGACCGTGCAGCCAGTAGTAGGCGCGGGCTGCGTTCTGCGTCGGCAGCGGGAAGCGGCTCGGCGGATTGTAGGGAACCCCCATGTGGCGGGCGGAGCGATGGAAATCGCGATAGACGTATCTGGCCCTGGCGCTGCTGCCGTCGGCAGGCGGCCGCGAGCCGGTGGCCTGGAAGATGACGCCGAGCAGGATCGGGTGCCAGCGCACCTTGCGACCGAAGCGGGCGGCGACATCGTCGATCTTCTCGGCCATCAGGTAGCCGTAGGGGCTGGAAAAATCGAACCAGAAATCGATCGGGTTCTTGTCGGTGGTTTCGCTCATTTTTGTCTCCTCGGGGTTGGGGGCGGTCGCCGGAATTCTCTGTCCGGTCGACCGCGGGTTGGCTTACTCGGCAGCGATCGAACGACCGATCACCAGTCGCTGGATGTCGTTGGCGCCTTCGTAGATCTGGCAGATGCGTACGTCACGGTAGATGCGCTCGACCGGGAAATCGCTGGTGTAGCCGACGCCGCCGTGGATCTGGATGGCGTCGGAAGCGATCTTCTCGGCGGCTTCGGAGGCGAACATCTTGGCCATCGACGCTTCCTTGAGGCAGGGCTTGCCGGCGTCCTTCAACTGGGCGGCGCGCCAGACCATCAGGCGGGCGGCGTCGAGCAGGGTGTTCATGTCGGCCAGCTTGAAGTTGACCGCCTGGTGCTCAATGATCGGCTGGCCGAAGGTGACGCGCTCCTTGGCGTAACGCACAGCCGCTTCGAACGCGGCGCGCGCCATGCCGATGCTCTGGGCAGCGATGCCGATGCGGCCGGCTTCGAGGTTGGAGAGGGCGATCTTGTAGCCTTCGCCTTCCTTGCCGAGCAGCGCCGAGGCCGGCACGCGGCAGTTTTCCAGGATGATCTGCACGGTGTCGGACGCGTGCTGGCCCATCTTGTCTTCGGTGCGGCCAACGATGAAACCCGGGGTATTGCATGGGATCAGGAAGCAGGAAATGCCCTTCTTGCCGGCGGCCTTGTCGGTCACCGCGAAGACGATGGCCATGTGGGCGTGCTTGCCGGTGGTGATGAACTGCTTGACGCCGTTCAACACGAAATGGTCGCCATCCTTGTCGGCGCGGGTGGTGATGGCGGCGGCGTCGGAGCCGGTGTGCGGTTCGGTCAGGCAGAAGCAGCCGAGTTTTTCGCCGCGGGCGAGCGGCTTCAGCCATTCTTCCTTCTGCGCGTCGGTGCCGTACTTCTGCGTGATGCCGCAGGCCAGCGAGTTCTGCACCGAAACGATGGTCGAGGTGGCACCGTCGCCGGCGGCAATTTCTTCCAGCGTCAGCACCAGCGACATGTAATCCATGCCGGCGCCGTCCCATTCCTCGGGCACGCACATGCCCATGGCGCCGAGCTCGCCGAGTTCCTTCAGGGCGTCGGCCGGGAAGGTGTGGTTGCGGTCCCATTCGGCGGCGAAGGGCGCGAGGCGCTCCTGTGCGAAGGCGCGCATGGTGTCGCGGATCATTTCCTGTTCTTGCGTGAGAATCATGCTGTTTTCTCCAGAGTTGTTTTTTGTAGGGTGGTCAGCCAGACGCCGGCAATCACCAGCAGGCCGCCGAAAAGCACCGGCAGGCCGAGGCGCTCGTCGAGCAGGACGGCGGCCTGCAGCACGGCAAAGACCGGTACCAGGTTGATGAAAACCGAGGCGTGGCCGGCGCCGAGTTGCTGCACGGCGGCGGTGAACCAGGTGTAGGCGATGGCGGTGCCGAAGACGGCGAGGAAGAGCATGCCGGTCCACACCCGCCACGACCAGGCGGCCGGATCGATGTCGCCCTGCACCAGCGCTGCCAGCCCGAGCAGGATGGCGCCGGTCAGGCAGGCGTAGAGCGTGGTCGCCAGCGCCGAGAAGCGGCCGGTGGCGCGCCAGCCGATGAAGGTGTAGGCGGTCCAGCTCAACACGCAGCCGATGATCAGCCATTCGCCGATGCCGACCTCGCCTTGCAGCAGGGCCAGCGGATCGCCGTTGCCGATCACCGTCAGGCAGCCGGCCAGCGCGATGATGCTGCCGACCGCTTTGCGCGGGTTCATGCCTTCTTTGCCGGTCAGCCAGGCGAGCAGCACGATGACCACCGGATTGAGCGCGACGACCAGCGCGCCGCGTCCGGCCGGGATGTGCTGCAGCCCGAAAAAGAAGCACAGGCCGTAAAGGAAGATGCCGAAAAAGCCCAGCGCCCAGACCAGCGCCCATTCCTGCCGACCCTGGGGCAGCGGGATGCCGCCACCGGATATCAGCATGACGCTGCCGACCACCAGGCCGGCAATGACAAAGCGCAGCGAGGCGACGGCGAGCGGCGCACTGAGTTCCTGGGCGATGACCCGCCCGGCAATCCAGGTGCCGCCCCACATCGCCATCGCTGCCACCAGCTTGGCGTAGGTCAGGGTCCGGGCCTGTTGCGGCACTTAGAGCATTTCCACCGCGAGGGCCGTGGCTTCGCCACCGCCGATGCACAGCGAGGCGACGCCGCGCTTCTTGCCGTACTTCTTCAGCGCGCCGAGCAGGGTGACGACGATGCGGGCACCGGAAGCGCCGATCGGGTGACCCAGTGCGCAGGCGCCGCCATGCACGTTGACCTTGGCCGGATCGAGCTTGAGGTCGTGCAGCGCGGCCATGGCGACGACGGCGAAGGCTTCATTGACTTCGAACAGGTCGACGCTGTCGGCGCTCCAGCCGGTCTTGGCGAACAACTTCTGCATGGCGCCGACCGGGGCCGACGGGAACAGTGCCGGCACGCCGGCATGGGTGGTGTGGGCGACGATGCGGGCAACCGGCGCCAGACCCAGCTTGGCGGCCTGCGATTCGCGCATCAGCACCATGGCGGCGGCGCCGTCGGAAATCGACGACGAGTTGGCGGCGGTGACCGTGCCGTCCTTCTTGAACGCCGGCTTCA
>DKNF01000234.1 GCA_002470165.1 Betaproteobacteria bacterium UBA7395
CGCGGCGGTCGGCAGAAAACGGCCGGCAGGCGCGCGGGGCGCTGTCGGCATCGCCGGGGGCAAGCACGCGCAGGGCTTCCCAGGCACGGGCGACACCGTAAGCCTGCGGGACATCGGAGCCGCCGGTGACCATGATCGTTGCCTCACCCGAGCGGACGCGGCGGAAAGCTTCGCCGATGGCGATCGACGATGAGGCACAGGCGACGGTGTGGCTCATGCTGACGCCGCCCAGTCCGAGCTGGATGGAAATGTGGGCGTTGGCCGCGTTGTTCATGCCGAGCACCACGGCCAGCGGCGACAGGCGTTCGCGACCCTTCTGCCAGAGTTCGCGGTAGCCCTTCTCGTAAGCCAGCGTGCCGCCGAGTGCGGTGCCCCAGGCGCAGCCCCAGCGGTCACGCGTGTTGCCTTCAGCGTGCCGGGCCAGGCCGGCATCGTCCCAGGCGGCAAAGGCTGCGGCCATGCCGAGCTGGGCGAAGCGGTCCATCATCGAGGCCAGCGGCTTGCCGAGGGCGGCGTCGGGGTCAAAGTCGGGACAACTGACGAAAGGCATCGACAAGGGGCGCGGCGCGTCGTCGGTCAGCAGATGACGGACCGCCGATTCGCCTGCGCAGAGGCGCCGGAAGAAATCCGCCAGATCGCCGCCGTAGGGACTGACCAGGCCCAGGCCAGTAATTGCCACCCGCCGCCGATTCATCGCTCAGGACTTCTGTTCGGCGATCAAGCGGTCCATCAGCTCGACCAGTTCGCCAACGGTGCCCGGCGTCTTGAGATCGGACGCCAGCTTGATGCCGAAGTGATCTTCGAACTCGAACATCAGTTCGAGCATCATCAGCGAATCGACACCGAGGTCGGCCAGCAGGGCACCCGGCACCACCGTCTCCGGGTCGGCACCCAGGCGGTCCTTGAGAAATTCGCGTATCAGTCCAATGCAATCCATAGGCGCGGATTTTAGCCGAAAGCCCCTGTTTTCCAAAGATTTGTCCCCGGCTCCCTGTCATGACGGGCGGCTGCCCCGGATTTGATACCATGTGCCGGCCCTGTTTCCGTTTCCCGCATGCGTCTAGAACTTCCCGACTCCTACCGCAGTTTGCCCTGGTACCGTCAGCTTGCCGGGCGCTTCGCCCTGCTCTGGCCGCTCAAGGCGGTCGGGACCATGGCCTTCATGGCTTTGTTTTTCTGGGGGTATTTTGCCGTCCTGCAGTATCCCCTGCGACCGGCGGTGACCATGCCCGAGGTATTCGTCGATCGCTGGATTCCGTTTACGCCGCTGGCCTACCCGTTCTACGTCTCGCTCTGGGTCTATGTGTCGCTACCGCCGGCCCTGCTCGGCAGCCTGCGTTCGCTGCTCGGCTTCGGGGCCTGGATTGCCGCCCTCTGCCTGTTCTGCCTCGCCCTGTTCTGGTTCTGGCCGACCGCGGTTCCGCTGGCCGACATCGACTGGCGGCAGTACCCGCAGATGGCAGTGATCAAGGGCATCGATGCCGGCGGCAACGCCTGCCCTTCCCTGCATGTGGGTTCGGCCGTATTCGCCGCCTGCTGGCTGGCCCGCGTGTTGCGCAACGTCGGCGCGCCGGCGCTGCTTGGCTGGATCAACTGGGTGTGCTGCACGCTGATCATCTGGTCGACCGTGGCCACACGCCAGCATGTGGTGCTCGATGTGCTGGCCGGCATCCTGGTCGGCCTGCTGTTTGCGCTGCCATCCTTGCGCCATGCCGGTCGCCGGCATGGGCTGGCCCGCTTGTAGCGCGGGCGCGATGCACGGATGCCGCCGTAGATACGACATAATGACGGTTTTTCGAGTCATAGACTTTTTCCCCGCCCAACGATCGCCTTGAAGAACGTTCTGCTCGTCACCTATTCGCAAACCGGTCAGGTTTCGGAGATCGCCACCCGGTTGGTGGCGCCTCTGATCGAGGCCGGCCATCGGGTGCACACCGAATGCCTGCAGCCGGAAACGCCGTTTCCCTGGCCGTGGCGCTTCGTCGATTTCATCGATGTGTTTCCCGAATGCGTGCAGCTCGACGCCCCGCCGAACCGACCGTTGGGTATCGCCGAACACGAGGAATTCGATCTGGTGATTCTGGCTTACCAGGTCTGGTACCTGGCGCCGTCGCTGCCGATGACCGCTTTCCTGCAGAGTGCGGCCGGTCGTCGCCTGATCGCCGGCAAGCCGGTGATCACGCTGGTGGCCTGCCGCAACATGTGGCTGACGGCGCAGGCCACCATGCGTCGTCTGATCGCCGAAGCCGGCGGTCGTCTGATCGATCATCTGGCCTTCGTCGACCGGGCGCCGGCACTGGCCACCTTCATCACCACGCCGCGCTGGGTGCTGACCGGGCGGCGCGATGCCTTTCTCGGTCTGCCGCCGGCCGGGGTGGACGAAGCAGAAGTGCGCTCGGCCCGTCGCTACGGGGAAGTGCTGAATGGTGCGCTGGCCGGAGACGCGGAGCGCGGTAGCGGCCCGCTGCTGGCCGGTCTCGGGGCGGCCGTGGTCGATCCCCGCCTGATCATCAGCGAACGTGCCGGCAGCCGGGCGTTCGCCGTCTGGTCGCGGATCATCCGCGCTTGCGGTCGGCGCGGCCAGTGGCGTCGCCGGCCTGCGCTGCTGCTGTTCGCCATTTACCTGGTGCTGATGATCCTTACCGTCGTGCCGCTCAGCCTGCTTCTGCAGCGACTGCTGGCCCCGTTGCTGGCGCCGCGCTTGCAGCGGCTCAAGCAGGAACTTGAACGACCGTCCGGTTCGGCGGGTTGGCGGGTGAGCGAAGATGTCCGCTAGGGCTGTCCATATCGTCGGCAGCGCGGTTTTCCTGCCCAATGCGCCGGTTACCAACGAGAACATGGAGGCTGTGCTCGGTCAGATCGGCCCGCGGCCGTCGCGGGCGCGGGCGCTGGTCCTGCGCAGCAACGGCATCCGCCTGCGCCATTACGCGATCAATCCACAGAGCGGCCGGGCGACCCACAGCAACGCACAATTGACCGCCGCCGCGATCCGCGGCCTGGTTCCCCAGGGGCTGGTACTCGATGACATCGATTGCCTGTCCACGGGCACCTCGGCGCCGGATCAGCTGATGCCCGGGCACGGGGTGATGGTCCATGGCGAGCTGGGCAACCGTTCCTGCGAGGTGATTACTACCGCGGGCATTTGCGCGGCCGGCGTGACCGCGCTCAAGTACGCCTGGCTCAGCGTCCTTTCGGGACAGTCGCGGTGTGCGGTGGCCACCGGCTCGGAGCGCGCCTCGGCGATGCTGCATGCCGGCAATTTCGCGGCCGAGTCCGATTTTCGCATCGGCCAGCTCGAGGCGCGGCCGGAAATCGCCTTCGAAAAGGATTTTCTGCGCTGGATGCTGTCCGACGGCGCCGGTGCCTTCTGGTTGCAGGATCGCCCGGCCGACTGCGGGCTGTCCCTGAGGATAGACTGGATCGACATCGTTTCCCGGGCCGATCAGGTCGAGGTCTGCATGTACGCCGGTGGCGAGAAGCAGGCCGATGGCAGCCTGCTGAGCTGGCAGGACCTGCCGGCCGATGAGTGGCTCCGGCGCTCGATCTTCGCCACGCGTCAGGATGTCCGCCTGCTCAACGCCGAAGTCGTCCGCCAGACCCTGGCCTGGCCGCTGCAGCAGATCATGCGCCGGCGCGGCTTGCAGGCGACCGGCATCGACTGGTTCCTGCCGCACATGTCGTCCGAGTATTTCCGCCAGCCGATGGCCGCCTGCATGGAAGAACTCGGCTTAGCCATCGCTCCCGAGCGCTGGTTCACCAACCTGCATACACGCGGCAATACCGGTTCGGCGTCGATCTACATCATGATCGACGAATTGCTGCACAGCGGTCGTCTGCGCGCCGGCCAGCGTCTGCTCTGCTTCATTCCGGAAAGCGGTCGCTTTACCGGAGCCTTCATGCAACTGACGGTGGTCGACCATGCGTGACGACGAAGTGCCACAGGAAGGCAACGCCACCCTCGGCGGCCAGCGCAAGGCGGTATACGCCCGGGCTGCCGACGGCCGCCTGCATCTGGTCAGTTCGGCCGGCTGGGAAGTCGAGGAAATCGTCACCCGGCAGGCGGTCGATGAATTCCAAAAACTCGCCGAAGCGGCCCGGCAGCGCGTGCTGGCGGGCGAGAGTTCGGCACTGGAATTCCACATGTACCGGATGCGCATGGACCTTCCCCTGCTGGCGCAGGCTACCGGGCTCTGGCAATGGCGCGTCCGCCGCCATCTGCGACCGGCGGTCTTTGCCCGCCTGTCGGCCGGGCTGCGCTGTCGTTACGCCGAAGCACTGGGCATGGCCCCCGAGCAACTGGAGCGCCTCCCGTGACGCGCGAATTCGTTCATCGGCAGGCCTCGCATTGCGAGAGCGGCGCGATCTCCGGCCTGCTTGCCCATCATGGCCTGCCCTTGTCGGAAGCCATGGTTTTCGGCCTGTCGTCGGCGCTGTCCTTCGCCTACCTGCCGATCGTCAAGATCAACGGCCTGCCGCTGGTGGCCTACCGGATGCCGCCCCGCTTCATCATCAAGGGCCTGCAGAAGCCGCTGCAACTCAAGATGCGCTTCGAGACCTTCCGCGACCCGGCCAGCGGCGAGCGTCGTCTCAACGAACTGCTGGCCGCCGGTGAAGTCGTCGGCATGCAGACCTCGGTGTTCTGGCTGCCGTACATGCCGCAGGACCTGCGTTTCCACTTCAATGCCCACAACGTGCTGGCCTGCGGTCGTGATCCGCAGAGCGGCGATTACCGCCTGTCCGACCCGGTGGTCGAGGAACTGGTCAACTGCCCGGCCCCCGACCTGCTGCGCGCGCGCTTTGCCAAGGGCGTGCTGGCGCCGAAGGGCCTGCTCTACTACCCGGTGAACCGTCCACAGGCGCCGGACTGGGCGCGGGCACTGCCGGCCGCCATGCGCAAGACCACGCGCATCATGCTCGACTCGCCGCTGCCGGTCATCGGCGTCGGCGGTATCCGCTGGCTGGCGCGCGCCTTCGAGCGGCTCGATGCCGACCGTCAGGCCGAGCATGCTCGGATGTTTGTCGGCCAGGTGGTGCGGATGCAGGAGGAGATCGGCACTGGTGGTGCCGGCTTCCGCTTCATTTACGCAGCTTTCCTGCAGGAAAGTGCCGACCTGCTGGGTAAGCCGGTGTTCGGCGAACTGGCCGAGCGGTTGATCGACATCGGCGACGAATGGCGCGAGTTCGCGCTGGCCACCGCGCGCATGATTCGCGGCCGCGATCCGCTGCGGCCGGCACTGCTGGCTGCCCGCCTGAGGGCGCTGGCTGACCGCGAGACGAAGTTTTTCCGCGACTTGCGGCAGGCGCTCTGATGCTTTCCGTCGAGGCTGTTTCGCATACCTATGCCGGGGCTCCGCAACCGGCCTTGTGTGACCTGTCCCTGCAGGTTCCGGACGGCGGGGTGTATGGCCTGCTCGGTCCCAACGGCGCCGGCAAG